>CANGJB010000111.1 GCA_947453945.1 Sphingomonadaceae bacterium | reverse complement strand
GGGCTTTCGCCCTATCTTGCAGTGCTGACAGCGCAGGACGCGCTGCTGCGCAATCGCCAGCTTGTCGCCGCGCTCGATGCGCGCGCGCTGACCCTCAACATCGAGCTGATCCGCGCCCTGGGCGGCGGATACAGCCCGAAGGCATGAACGAGACCAAGGAACCCCCGATGGCCGACCGCGACCCCCAGATCATCCTGGAAACCGCCGAACAGGTGGCGCCCACCGCTTCTGAAACCGGGCCGTCCGCTGCTGGTGCGAAGCGCAAGCGCGGCTTTGCCATTCTGGGCGGCGTCGTTCTCGCAGCGGCGCTTGTCTACGGCGGTTACGAATTGCTGTTCGCGGGCCGCTATGTCGAAACCGACAACGCCTATGTCGCGGCCGAAATAGCGCCCGTCGCTCCGCTGGCGGCGGGCACCGTGGTGCGTGTTTCGGCAAGCGAGACGATGATGGTGAAGCAGGGCGATGTACTCGCCGAGCTTGATCCTTCCGATGCGCGGATCGCCGTGGCAGAGGCAGAGGCCGCCGTGGCGCAGGCGCTCAGGCGCGTGAACCAGACCGTGCAGACCGGCACCGCGCTCGCCGCGCAAGTCGATGCGAGCGAGGCCGATATCCGCCGCAGGCAGGCGCTGGTCAGCGTTGCCGCAGCCAACCTTTCGCGCGCGCGGCTCGATCTCACCCGGCGCGAGGCGCTGGTTTCGGGCGGTGCGGTTTCGGGCGAAGAGCTTTCGAGCGCGCGCAATGCCTTTGCCGCTGCGCAGGGTCAGTTTGCCGTGGCTGAAGCGGATCTGGCTCAGGCCCGCGCCGCGCGCGGCTCTGCCGCTGGCCAATCAAGCGCCAATGCCGCGCTGGTGGGCGGCACAGCGCCGGCTGAAAATCCCGATGTGCTGGCCGCCAAGGCCCGGCTTGAACGCGCCAAGCTCGATCTGGCGCGCACCGTGATCCGCGCGCCGGTCGATGGCATCATAACCCAGCGCACCGTGCAAGTTGGCCAGCGCGTTGCGCCCGGCGCGGTGCTGATGACCGTGGTGCCGCTGGCCGAAGCGCACGTCGATGCCAATTTCAAGGAAAGCCAGCTGCGCCGCGTGGCGCCGGGGCAAAGCGTGGAGCTGACCTCCGACCTCTATGGCTCGGGCGTTGTCTATCACGGGCGGGTTGTCGGCTTTTCGGGCAGCACCGGATCGGCACAAGCGCTTATCCCGGCACAAAACGCCACCGGCAACTGGATCAAGGTGGTGCAGCGCCTGCCGGTGCGCATCAAACTCGATCCGAAGGACCTGAAGGCGCACCCGTTGCGCGTCGGCCTTTCGATGACCGCCGCGATCGATACCGGAGCGAAGTGACATGAACGGCGCCGCGGCGCTCGACAAGGCAGTGCCATGGCTGCGAGGCTGGCAACTCGTGCTTGCCGGGCTCAGTCTTGCGCTCGCCAATTTCGTGGTGGTGCTCGATATCACCATCGCGAATGTTTCGGTGCCGCATATCGCGGGAAGCCTTGCGGTCTCCCCTTCGCAGGGCACCTGGGTGATCACCTCCTATGCGGTGGCGGAGGCGATCTGCGTGCCGCTTTCAGGCTGGCTCGCCGCGCGTTTCGGCGCAGTTCGGGTATTCCTGACAGCGCTACTAGGCTTTGCTCTGTTCTCGCTGCTCTGCGGCCTTTCGCGCAGCCTTGAAGCGCTGATCGTGTTCCGCATCTTCCAGGGCCTCAGCGGCGGACCGATCATGCCTATGTCGCAAACGCTGATGGTGCGCATCTTCCCGCCGGAAAAGGTGGGCATGGCGCTCGGGCTGTGGAGCATGACCGTAGTCGTTGCGCCGATCCTGGGCCCGATCTTCGGCGGCACCATCTCCGACAACTGGAGCTGGCACTGGATTTTCTTCATCAACTTGCCGGTCACCGCGTTCTGCGTGGTGTTTGCGCTGCGCTATGTAAAGCGCTTCGAAACGCCCACAGTGAAACGGCCGATCGACTATGTCGGGCTCATGCTGCTGGTGATCTGGGTGGCAGCGCTGCAAATCCTGCTCGATGAAGGCCGCAATGCCGATTGGTTTGCCAGCCCGTTCATCTGCACGCTGGCAGTGGTCGCGGTCGTCGGCTTTGCCGCGTTCCTGATCTGGGAACTGACCGAAGCCAATCCGGTGGTTGATCTCTCGGTCTTTGCGCAGCGCGGCTACAGTGCGGCTGTCGCGGCGCAGAGCATTGCCTATGCGGGGTTCTTTTCCGCAATCGTGGTGGTCCCGCTCTTCCTCCAGACCAACCTTGGCTACACAGCGACTTATGCCGGCTATGCAACGGCCTTTGTCGGCGTGCTGGCGGTGCTCATGTCGCCGGTCGCCGCGGCGATGATGGCCCGTTTCGATGTGCGCCTCCTCGTCACGTTCGGCGTGGCCTGGCTGGGCATCATCTCGCTTCTGCGCACCGGCTGGGTCAGCCAGATGGGTTTCCTCACGATTGCCATGCCGCAGTTCCTGCAAGGGCTGGGCATGCCGTTCTTCTTTATCGGCACGACATCGCTGGCGCTTGGCTCCGTGCGGCCGGATCAGACCGCATCCGCAGCCGGCTTGCAGAATTTCATGCGCACTTTGGCGGGCGCTTTTGCCACTTCGCTGGCAACAACCTTGTGGGAACGCGAGGCCAAGATGGCGCATGCAGACTTGGCCGGAATAGTACATCCTTTGCCGCAATCGGCAGGCTTCAGTCCCGAACAAGGACGGATGGTACTGGAGCGAATCGTGCAGACCGAAAGCGTAACACTTGCCACGAATGCGATATTCTGGGGCTGTACAGGCTTGTTCGCAGTCGCAGCGCTGCTTGTCTGGGTCGCGCCACGACCGCAAGGCAAGGTCGATCTCGGCGCCGCACATTAATACATAAGTATTTGTTGTTTATAGATTTATATACTTATGCCTGTCAGATTCGCGGCTATTCCGACCTCTCGGCATATCTTCGAGAATAGGCGCGCTTTGACCAGAAAAGTGCAATTCACACCAGATTGAAGTGATTTTTTCACCTTTTTTTAATATCTTACTGCAATCGCG
>CANGJB010000110.1 GCA_947453945.1 Sphingomonadaceae bacterium | reverse complement strand
TTCGGATTATCGGTTCCATCTCGGCCGATGGATTCCGTTCGCCGGCGAAGTGGCGTGGGAGATCGATGGACGGGAAGAAGTTTACTGGCAGGGCAGGCTCGAAAGCTGGTCGACAGCTTCAGCCGGATAACGGCGCCAGGACCAGGCAACCCTTTGCAGCACGTGTCCCGTCATTCGTAGCGAAGGGCGTCGATCGGATTGAGCCCAGCGGCACGGCGCGCCGGAAAATAGCCGAACACCATGCCGATGGCCGCCGCGATCAGGAACGCGATGACGTTGATGCGCGGCACGAACAGCCACGGCACTTGCATCAGCGGGGCAATGATCAGCACCAGCACCTGTGCGAGCGCAATGCCCATCACGCCGCCAAGGCAGGACAGCACGATCGCCTCGACCAGAAACTGGGTCAGGACCTCGTTCGCCACCGCGCCGATGGCCAGCCTGATGCCGATTTCGCGGGTGCGTTCGGTAACCGAAACCAGCATGATGTTCATGATCCCGATGCCGCCAACCACCAGGCTGATTGCCGCGACGGACGTGACGATGCCGGTCAGGAGGGTGGTCGTGGCGGTCAACGTCGCGCTGATCTGGGCGGTATCGAAGATGTTGAAATCATCCTGCTTGTCACCGGTAATCTGGCGCCGCTGGCGCAGCAGGCCGGTGATCGCGGTTTGCACCGTGGGGCTGTCGTAAGCCTGATCCACGCCGACCAGCATCACCCGGATGTCGAGATTTCCGGTCAGTCGGCGCTGGACGGTCTTGATCGGCATGATCACGGTATCATCCTGGTCCCCGCCGAAACCTGCCTGTCCGCGCGTGGAGAGCAGGCCGATGACCAGACAGGAGATCCCGTTCAGCCGGATCCTCTGGCCGAGCGGCGCGTCTGGCGCCCCGCCTTTCGTGAAGAGGTTTTTGCGCACGGTGTTGCCCAGAATGCAGACGGCCTTGCCCGCCAGTTCCTCGTCGGGTTCGAAACTGCGTCCGGCGACAAGGGGCCAGGGTTGGATCTGGAAGAAGTCCGCGGTGGTGCCGTTGACCGAGGTGGTCCAATTGGACCCTTCGTAGACGGCGGTGACGGCACTGCTCGCCTGCGGCGCGACGGCGGTGATCCCGGCGATCTGATCGCGGATCGCGGCAACGTCTCGCGCGTCGAAATCGGCGGGTTGCGGCCCGCCGCCGCCCCGTCCGAACCCCTGTCCCGGGCGTACTAAAAGGATGTTGTTGCCCAGGCTGGCGATCTGCTGCTGCACGGCCAGCGTGGTTGCCTCGCCCAGGGTTACCATGGTGATCACGGCGGCCACGCCGATGATGATGCCCAGCGTGGTCAGGAACGAGCGCATCAGGTGTCGGCGGATCGAGCGAAAGGCGAGAATGAAAGTGGTGAACAGCATCAGGCCGGCACCGGCTTCTTGTTATCCACGTGATCGACCAGCCCGTCCTTGAAATGGATGATCCGCTGCGCAAAGTTTGCCATGTCGGGCTCATGCGTCACCATCAGCACGGTTATCCCGCTGGTCTGGTTGAGGCCGGTCAACAACTGCATGATTTCGATCGAGCGTTCGCTGTCGAGATTACCGGTCGGCTCGTCAGCCAGCAGAAGTTCGGGATTGGTGACGAGCGCGCGGGCAATCGCCACGCGCTGCTGCTGCCCGCCCGAGAGTTCAGCCGGAGTGTGTCCGGCCCAATCGGCTAACCCCACTTTGGCTAGCGCAGCCATCGATAGCGCCTGCCGCGCCTCGCGCCCATCGCCCCGATAAATCAGCGGCAGTTCGACATTTTCCAGCGCCGACGTGCGGGCCAGCAGATTGTAGCCCTGAAACACAAAGCCGAGATAGCGCCGCCTCAGCAGCGCGCGCTGATCGCGGTCCAGCGTGCCGACATCATGGCCCTTGAACAGGTACTGGCCACTGCTGGGCACATCGAGGCACCCGAGAATGTTCATCATCGTCGATTTGCCAGAACCCGAGGGCCCCATGATGGCGACAAAATCGCCCGATGCGATCTCGAGGTCCACGCCCTTCAAGGCCTGAAATTGGGCGTCGCCCGTGCCGAAGGTTTTGGTCACGTGGCTGAGCTGGATCAGCGGTGCCATCAGCCGGCGCCACTGGCCAGTTGCCCGGTGATGACTTGCATGCCGGGCCGCAGCGCACCGCCGATCACTTCGGTCGAGGTGCCATCGCTCGCGCCGGTCTGGATGTCGACAGCTTTGGGCACGCCCTTGTCGAGTACATAGACGGTTTGCCGCGCACCGCGGCCCTTTTGCGAGGTCTTGTCGGCATGGCCGCCGCGGATCCCGCGCATGGTCAGCGTGCTGGTGATGCCGCTGCTGCCGGACGCGCCGGCGGCGGCCGGCGTATACCGCAAGGCGGCGTTTGGGACGAGCAGCGCGTCGGGCCGCGCCTTGGTGATGATCGTGGCCGTTGCGGTCATGCCGGGGCGCAGCCGCAAAGTGGCGTTGCCCACCGTGAGATTGGCGTTGTACGAAACCACCTGGGAGTTGGTGGTGGCCGCAGCTGCCGAGGCTGAGGTTGCGGTCAGGTTTGATCCGAGATCGACGCGCGAGACGGTTGCCGGAAAGCGTTCGCCCGGGAAGGCATCGACAGTGAACGTCGCCTGCTGGCCCTCACTGACTTCACCGACATCGGCTTCATCGACGGCAACCGGCAGTTTCATCTGGGCCAGATCCTGCGCGATCACGAACAGTGTGGGCGTGTTGAAGGATGCGGCGACGGTCTGCCCCGGTTCAATCTGCCTGGTCAGTACTACGCCCTTTACCGGCGATCGGATCACGGTCTTGGTCAGGTTGGTGGTGGCCGAAGACACCACGGCGCGCGCCGCAGCGACGTTTGCGACCGCGGATCCCAGCGTGGCCGTGGCGCGGCCATATTCGGCGCGCGCGGTTGCCAGATCGGTATCCGATGGCACTTTGCCGCCCGATAGGCGGAACACCATCTCCAGCCGCGACAACTGCGCGCGGACCTGCGCCAAGGTGGCCTGCGCCAGTGCGACGGCACTCTGGCTGGCGCGCAACTGCGCGGCGCTCTGGTTCACCGTATCGGCAAACCGCGAGGGATCGATCAGCGCGAGCTGCTGGCCGGCAACAACCGGATCGTT
>CANGJB010000109.1 GCA_947453945.1 Sphingomonadaceae bacterium | reverse complement strand
GAATGCAAAGATCATCGACGCGCGCCGCCATCCGCTTTCGTGCTGCTTTTCCAACTTCAAGCAGCATTTCGCGCGGGGGCAGGGCTTTTCCTATGCGCTTGAGGATATGGGCGCCTACTACCGCGATTACGTCCGCCTGATGGCGCACCTTGATCGCGCCGCACCGGGCATGGTCCACCGCGTGATCTACGAACGCATGGTGGAAGATACCGAAGCCGAAGTGCGCGCGCTGCTGGCCGCCTGCGATCTGCCGTTCGAGCCCGCCTGCCTCGCCTTCTATGAAACGACACGCGCCGTGCGCACGCCCAGCTCCGAACAGGTACGCCGCCCGATCTACCGCGAGGGCACCGAAAGCTGGAAGCCGTTCGATCCGTTCCTCGATCCCCTCAAAGTCGCGCTTGGCGATGTGCTCGATGCCTATCCGCAGGTGCCGCCTTCATGGGTTGGCCGGCCGCAATAGTACGTTGCAAATCGGCCACGCCGCTGCCGCCTGCTGCTGCAGTAAATTGAAACGCGGTTGAAATCTTTTGCGATGGGGCGCACGGGACTTTCGCCTTGGGGACGCAAGAGGTGAGAAAAAAATGAAGACGGCATTTTCGCGTGTTTCGCGCGGCATTTTGATGGCAACGGCAGCGTTTGCCGCCCCTGTGGCCCTCGCGCAGGAAGCGCCTCAGGCGACCAGCGCCGAGACCGGCGCAACGCTCGACGGCACCGAAATCATCGTCACCGCGCAAAAGCGCAGCGAAAACCTCCAAAACGTGCCGATCTCGATCCAGGCGCTCGGCACCAAGAAGCTCGACGAACTCAACATCGCCAGCTTCGACGATTACGCCAAGGCCCTGCCCAGCGTCAGCTTCCAGTCGTTCGGCCCCGGCCAGACGCAGCTTTCCTTCCGCGGTATCACCAGCGGCGGCGATGGCCTCCACGGCGGTTCGCAGCCCACCGCGGCGCTCTATGTCGATGAAGTTCCGGTCACCACGATTGCCGGCGCTGTCGATCTTCACGTCTATGATATCGCCCGGGTTGAGGCGCTCTCGGGCCCGCAAGGCACGCTGTTCGGCTCGAGCTCGCTCGCCGGCACGCTGCGCATCATTCCCAACAAGCCCGATACCAAGGAATTCTCGGGCCGCATCGATGTCTCTGGCAACAAGGTCGGCAAGGGCACCGGCGGCGGCAGCGCCGAAGGCTATGTGAACATCCCCCTCAATGATCGCGCGGCGCTGCGCCTCATGGCATTCTACCAGCACGACGGCGGCTATATCGACAGCGTTCCGGGCACCCGCACCTTCACGCTGGGTGACGGCAACGACGCGACCAACGTCACCGTCAACAACGCGAAGTTCGTCAAGGACAACGTCAACAAGACCGATACTGCCGGCGGACGCGCTGCGCTCAAGGTTGATCTTGATGACAACTGGACGATCCAGCCCTCGGTGCTCTACCAGCACCAGACGACGCGCGGCTCGTTCCTGTTCGATCCGCGTTACGGTGATCTCAAGGTCACCGATTTCGGCCCCTCGTACAACCGCGATGCCTGGGCACTCGCCACGATGACCATCCAGGGCAAGATCGGGAACTGGGACCTCACCTACGCCGGCGGCTACTTCGATCGCCGGGTCGAGAACAAGGCCGACTACTCGGAATATTCGGTGGCCTACGACCAGTTCCAGGGCGGCTACTACACCTATTTCCCCACGGCTGCCGGCGGGTTCCTCGATCCCACGCAGCAGGTCCACAACCACGACGAGTACACCAAGCAGAGCCACGAGCTGCGTATCAGCTCGCCCGCCGGCGAACGCTACAAGCTCGTCGCAGGCGTGTTCTACCAGCGCCAGACCGACCGCATCGTGGCGGACTACTACATCGACGGCCTCGCTGGCATTCCCAATTCGCCGGCCGTACCCAAGGCGGGTGATGACCTGTTCGCCACGCGCGCCTACCGCGTCGACCGCGACTATGCCGCGTTCGTCGATGGTTCGTTCGATATCACCCCGCAGCTCACGCTGGCGGGCGGCATCCGCGTGTTCAAGGTCAACAACACCTTCAAAGGCTTCTCCGGCTTCAAGTCTGGCACCACCGCCTCCAACTGCATCGCGGTGGTCGCCGATGACCGCGTCTGCAACAACTTCGACCGTCAGGCCAAGCAGAGCGGCGAGACGCACCGCGTCAACCTCACGTGGAAGATCGATCAGGACCGCCTGATCTACGCGACGTACTCGACGGGTTACCGTCCCGGCGGCAACAACCGCCGCCCCAACGTCAACCCCTACGTCGCCGATACGCTCAACAACTACGAGGTCGGTTTCAAGACCTCGTGGTTCGACCGCAAGCTGAAGGTCAACGGCGCGCTGTTCTACGAAAAGTGGAAGAACCTGCAGTACGGCCTCAGCCCGGTCGGCTCGTTTGGTGTGACGAACATCTACAACGCGGGCGACGCGCGGGTCAAAGGCGCGGAGATGGACTTCAACCTGCGGCTCGGCGGGCTCAACTTCTCGGGTTCGGGTGCGCTTATCGATGGCAAGCTCACCACCGATTTCTGCTCGTTCGATGCCAACGGCAATCCGGACTGCACGCTTGGCGTGGTCGCCGCGAGCAAGGGCACCCCGCTGCCGATCCAGCCCAAGTTCAAGGGCAACATGACCGCGCGCTACGAGTTCGATCTGGGCTCGTCCAAGGCCTTCGTCCAGGGCACGCTCAACCACCAGTCGGGCACGCGCTCGTACCTCACCACGAACGAGGCGAACCTGCTCGGCCGCACCACCGGGTTTGAGACGTTCGACTTCTCGCTGGGCGCCAAGGTCTCGGGCTTCGATATCTCGGCCTTCATCGAAAACGCGTTCGACAAGCGCGGCATCCTCAGCATCAACACGGTCTGCACGCCGTCGATCTGCGGTGCCGGCCGGCGCTTCTATCCGATCAAGCCGCAAGTCTTCGGCATCAAGCTCGGCCACGATCTGTAATGCCTGTTTCAGCTTAGCTGAAACAGGGGCGGCACCGGCCCGCTCCCCCGCCCGGCCACCCACGAGAGTACCCTGAATGGGTGGCCGGGCGGGGGAGCGGGCCGGTGCCGCCTTCCCCGTCAGGGGAACAACTCAGGGCCGCGCCAGCACGTAACCCCGCGCGCGCACCGGGCGCAGCGGCGTGCCCGCGCCTGCCTCGCGCAGCGCGCGGCGCAG
>CANGJB010000108.1 GCA_947453945.1 Sphingomonadaceae bacterium | reverse complement strand
TGCGGGCCGTTCATCATGCCCGAATGGTTGTCCTTGTGCCCCGCAAGCGGCAAGCCATAACCCTTGACGGTGTAGGCGATGAACAGTGTCGGCTTGTCGTCATCGGCTTGCGCAAAGGCTTCGATCAGCGTCTCGGCGCAATGCCCGCCAAGGTTGGTCATCAGCTGCGCCAGCGCGGCATCGTCAAAACTCTCGATCAGCGCGCGCACGGTTGGTTGCTCGCCAAGATCGCTCATTAGCCGCTCGCGCCACGCCGAGCCGCCTTGATAGGTCAGCGCGGCAAACTCGGCGTTGGGGCAGTTGTCGATCCAGTCCTCCAGCGCAGCCCCGCCGGGCCTCGCGAACACCGTTTTTTGCAGCTTGCCGCTCTTCAGCGTGATCACGCGCCACCCGCAGGTCTCGAAAATATCGTCGAAGCGGCGGAACATGCGGTCTGCCGTCGTCGCATCGAGAGACTGGCGGTTGTAATCGACCACCCACCAGCAATTGCGGATATCGTGCTTGTAGGCCTCGATCAGGCATTCATAGATATTGCCTTCATCCAGCTCTGCATCGCCCATCAGCGCGATCATGCGGCCCGCATCGGCCTCGCTCATATGTCCCTGCGCGATGCAGTAATCCTGCACCAGGCTCGCAAACGCGGTGATCGCCACGCCCAATCCCACCGAGCCGGTCGAAAAGTCGACCGGGATCTGGTCCTTGGTCCGCGAGGGATAGCTCTGCATGCCGCCAAGGCCGCGAAACCGTTGCAACTGCTCGAGCGACTGGTTGCCCAGCAGATAGTGGATCGCGTGCAGCAGCGGCCCGGCATGCGGCTTCACCGCCACCTTGTCCTGCGGCCGAAGCGCATGAAAATAGAGCGCCGCCATGATCGTCGACATCGAGGCACAGCTCGCCTGATGCCCGCCCACCTTCATCCCGTCGCGCTTCACGCGGATGTTGTTGGCATTGTGCACCGTCCACGCCGAAAGCCAGCGCAGCCGCGCATCGAGGGCGTCAATCGAGGCGGCGAGATCGCTGCGGGGATCGGCAAGAACGGCGGTCATGTGAGGCTTTCGAATCCGTGGACGGGGCGATTGCTTGCCAGCATAGCGCGCGGCGCGCTGCAGCGTCTTGCGAAGTTCGCCACAAACAGGCAGACTATTGGCATGATCTGCCATTTCTGACGGTATGAGTAAAAAATAATGCCAAATACAGAACTTGACGCGATTGATCGCAATATCCTGCGCCGCCTCCAGCAGAATGGCCGCCTGACCAATCAGCAACTCTGCGAGGATGTCGGCCTCAGCCCCAGCCCTTGCTTGCGCCGCGTGCGCGCGCTTGAGGAACGCGGGATCATCACCGGCTATGTCGCACTGGTGGAGCCTGAGACCATCGGTCTCCCCGTCAACGCCTTCGTGCGCATCCGCCTTGACCAGCAGGACGATCACCACCTGGCCACGTTCGAAAGCGCAGTCGCCGAATTTCCAGAAGTGATGGACTGCTACCTGATGACCGGCGAGGCTGATTACCAGCTGCGCGTCCTGGTCCCCTCCCTCGCCGCCTTCGAGGATTTTCTGAGGAAGCGCCTCACCCGCATCGCCGGTGTCGCGCAAGTGACCACCAGCTTTGCGCTGCGCCCGATTGTGAACCGGACCGCGCTGCCGGTGCCGGATTGATCCCCTCGAAAACAACAGCACCCCGCCAAGCCTCTTGGCTTAACCGCTCGATTGATTACACCGTTGCACCAACCATAAAACACGTCCTGAAAGCCCGCGACCCAATGTACAATCTGCTCTCCGGCATCACGGTGATCGAAGTGTCCTCCTTCGTCGCCTCGCCGACCATCGGGCTCTATCTCGCCCAATTCGGCGCCGAAGTGATCCGGGTGGACCAGATCGGGGGCGGTCAGGATTTCAAGCGCTGGCCGCTCACGCCTGAAGGCCACTCGCTCTCGTGGGAAAACCTCAACCGCGCCAAGAAAAGCGTCGCGCTCGATCTCGCGCGGCCCGAAGGACGGGAAGTCCTGAGCAAGCTCATCCAGCGCGTCGGGATACTCGTCACCAACCTCCCGGTCGGCGGCTTCCTCGCACACGAAAAACTCGCCGCTACCCGCCCCGATCTTATCACCGTGCGCGTGATGGGCTGGCCGGACGGCGCCATCGCGCTCGATTACACCGCCAATGCCGTGGTCGGTTATCCCGCACTGACCGGCACGCTGGCCGATCCCGCGCCGGTCAACCATGTGCTCCCGGCATGGGACCTACTCACCGGAGCCTACGGCGCTTTCACGCTCGTTTCCGCGCTGCGCCGCCGCGACGAGACCGGCCTTGGCGGCGAAGTGCGACTGCCCCTCACCGATATCGCCATGGGCTCCACCGCCAATCTGGGCCGTGTCGCCGAAGTGCTCCAGAACGGCGTGGACCGCGAGCGCCTCGGCAACGGGGTTTATGGCACCATCGGGCGCGACTTCGTGACCGCCGATGGGGTCCGCGTCATGATCGTCGCGATCAACGAACGCCAGTGGCAGGGTCTCGTTCGCGCGCTTGCCTTGCAGGAAGGGCTCGCCGCGCTGGAAGCGGAGCTCGGCGTCTCGTTCACCGGCGACGACAGCGTACGCTTCACCCACCGCGATGCGATCTATGCCCTGGTCGAGCAGGCCGTAGCCGCCCTCGCTCACGCCGCGCTCGCCGAAAAGTTCGATGCAAACGGCGTCACCCACGGCCCCTACAAGACCCTGCCAGAAGCCGTCACCGATCCGCGCCTCGTCGGCGAAAATCCGATGTTTGCCGAGACGGACGACAACCCCAGCGGCTTTGCCTATCCCGCCGCCGGTGCCTTCGCGACAATGCCCGGCCTTGAACGCTTGCCGCCTGCCCCCGCACCCGTTCTCGGTGCGGACACGCGCGACGTTCTCGCCCGCCACCTTTCCCTGGATCACCAAGCCATAGACCAGCTCTTAGAAGCTGGCATTGCAGGAACACCCGCATGAAGCTCACCCGTGCCGCCATCGTCGCTCCCATCCGCACCGCCGTCGGCAAGTTCGGTGGCAGCCTTGCCGATCTCAACGCGGGCCAGCTTGGCGCGGTTATTCTCAAGGCGCTGATGGAGCGCACCAAGATCGACCCCGCGCGCGTCGACGATGTCGTGTTCTCGCAAGGATATGGCAATGCCGAGGCACCCGCCATCGGTCACTGGTCGTGGCTTGCTGCAGGGCTTCCCATCGAAGTGCCCGGCTACCAGCTCGACCGCCGCTGCGGATCAGGCCTGCA
>CANGJB010000107.1 GCA_947453945.1 Sphingomonadaceae bacterium | reverse complement strand
GATCCCCACCCGTCCCTTCTCCGATGATGAATCCTATTTCCTCTCGCGCGGGCTAGGCGAATACGAGATTCTCGTGATCGGCGGCATCGATCCCATGCGCATGAGCCGGTATTTGCGGGCCAACAAGGCGATCCTGAACCGGGTGGCCAAAATCGCATTCGTTCGCAAATCAACGCCGCCCCGCCGCGCGCGGCTGCTCAGCTGCGGCTTTGATGAAGTGCTCGACATCATCAAAACCCCCGTGGACGAATGCAGGGCGCGCATCATCGCGGTGATGAACCGCTATGATCAAGGCAAGTCGGTCCAGCGTTCGGCTCAGGAGGAACTCGATGCCATGGCCGGCATCTGCAAGCCTTCGAATCTCACTCCAAGGGAGTTCGAATTGATGTCCGTCTTTTGTCGGCACAAAGGCATGACGATTTCCGTCAACAACATCTGCCGCCAGATCGACCCTCGCGATCCTGCCAGTTTCAAGCGATCAATCAAGGTCAACATATCCAATCTTCGCAAGAAGATCTTCGCCGATTACCGGATCGAAGCCGATCTTCAGGGCGCCTATCGTCTGTACCGGCCGGACAGCGAACCCAGCAGCACCTGAACCGCCACAAGACTGTCGAAGCCTGGAAAATCGATGTCCCGTTTCAAACATCTGACAAGCTCTACCGTCTTTCGCATAATCGAACTGCACGGGCACAAGCCATGCAGGCCGCATCCGTGATCCGCACGCCATGATCGAACGCAAACTCCGCCGCCAGCCGGGCAGCCCTGAAGCGAGCGTATCAGCCTTCACTGCGGAGCGCGGGGAAGCCCAAACCACGCTCCTCATCGTCGATCAGAACAGCACGAAACGCTTAGCACTTGCCCGGTTGGCAGCCGCCATCGGCTGTGCTGTCGAAACTTATGCCAGTGCCAGCGAATTGATGACATCCGGCACGAGGAACGCAGTCGTGCTGATCAACGATGCGATGGACCAAGGCAGCGCGCCGGAGGTGATCGCCGCCATCGCCAATGCCCGCCACGGCTGGCCGGTCATCGCCATGTCGGACAATCCTGAACTCACCAAGGTTGTCGCCGCGATCAAGGCCGGCGCCATTGATTATGTCCCCACGCCGGGGCAATCCGCAGCCCTTGAGCGAACCCTTGCGCGCACGATGCCGGAAGCCATGGCGAAGCGTGCCGCCAACTTGCGCACGATCGAAGCAGGGCAGCGGATCAATCTGCTGACAACGCGCGAACGCGAAGTGCTCGCTTTGCTGGTTACTGGCATTTCCAACAAGCAGATGGGCAGAGACCTCGGGATAAGTCCTCGAACGGTCGAAATTCATCGCAGGAGTGTTCTGGCAAAGCTCAGCCCGGGCAATGCCCAGCAGGCGACAATGCTCTACATTCTGGCTTTCGGCCTGCCGGCGCCGGCTCAGCCGTGAAACCCATCAGATCGATGCAGGGCCCGGGCATGCACGCGGCCCGGCCAGTCTGCAACCGAAGGTATCGCTGAATGACGATGTGCAAGCCGCTTTCCCGGCAGCGCCGCTTGGTGGCTCATAGCTGCGCCTGGCTGCCGACCAACGCCCTGCGTGTGGCAGGCTTTCGCCTCATGGGGTACAAACTTCCGCGCGGCACGCGGATCGGGCTCGGCACAGTGATCGCCTGCGCCGCGTTTCGCGCGGGCAAAGGGGTGGTGATCGGGCGCGGCAATCAGTTCTCCGGGCCGTTTGCGATCGAAATCGGCGATGGCGTGCTGATCGGGCGGCACAACCAGTTTGATTGCAGCGACATGGCCGCCAGCCCGGCCAAGGCCCATATGGGTTATGCACGCCGCATGATCGTCGGCGCAAACGCGCTGATCCACCATCATCACCTCTTTGATCTTTACGGCGCAATCACGATCGGCGCCGGCACCTGGATCGCGGGCAGCGACAGCCAGTTCTGGACCCACGGCGCCAGCGTCATGGACCGCGACATCGTCATCGGCGCAGACTGCTATCTGGGATCGGCCGTGCGCATGGCCCCGGGCAGCGCCATAGCCGACCGCTCCGTGCTGGGCCTGGGTTCGGTGGTGGTCTCGCGCCTCGATCAACCGGATTCCGTGGTCGCCGGGTTTCCGGCGCGGCGCCTTAGATCCATCGAGGCCGGTGATGAACGCACGTTCGCCTTCAGCATGGAATAAGAGCAGCCGCTAGCGCGCAGGCCGGTGGCCATCGATCTTGCGGCGCAGCCAGTTTGTCGCCTTGATCTCCAGATAGCGATGGCTGAACGATGATACGAGCAGGATGGGCCCAAGCGCCGCGAGGAACAGTTCAACCTTGCCCCACGGCCCCGCGCGCTCAGCCAATCCGGTCTTGATAAGCAGCGCAACCATGCCGCCCATAATCGGCGCCTGCCAAAGGTAGAGGCTGTAGCTGACCGTGCCCAGCCATTGCACCGGACGGCTCAGGCACAGGCGGCCAAACAGGCCCTCCCCGCGCACAATCCCCGCAAGCGCCAAAGTGCCGCTGATCCACCCAGCCGCGAACAAGGCGGGTATCACCGGTTCAACCAGCCCGGACCGGGCCAGATGCAGCAGGCCCGTCGGCATGCCCAGTCGCATTGCACCCAGCGTCCAGCAGCACAGGAAAACCGGCAGCCAGAAGAGAGGAAAGCGTGTTATCCGCAACAGCCAGCCACGCTCGAACACGCCCGCATAGATCGCGATGCCCGACAAGAAGAAGATCGCCCGAAATTGCAGCGAAACGAGCAAAACGGCCACGGCAATGATGACCACGCCTGAAAGAGGCCGCCATATGCGCCCGTGTGACAGGTAAAGGCCGACCAATACGTAAAAGCAGAACTCCAGCGTCAATGTCCATGCCGCCGGATTGATGATGGGCACCCCAAGGCCGCCAGCGACGGGAATGATGTTGGGAATAGCGGCGAGATTGGCAGCAAGTGCCCCCAGCCCTGCAAGATCCGGCGTGATGATCGGCGCCCGGTGCATGAGTACGCTGCCGGCAAGGATCGCAAACACCGTAGCCCACAGGACCGGATAGATGCGCGCGCAGCGCTCAAGGATGAATTGCGTGGTCGTCCTGGCGCGGGCATGCGCGCCGATGATCACGATGCCGCTGATCCCGAAGAACAATTCAACGCCGAACTGCAGGCTCAAAGCCGCGAGCTTGGATGCGTCATTCCACCCGGAAATCGGAACTATGCTTGAATTCAAGACGTGAAATATCAATATTGAAAAAGAAAAAATCCCTCTTGCGCCATGCAAGTATGGATTTTTATTTGATTTTTGCATGGTGTTCAATCTTGCTTTTTCGAAGCGCTTTTG
>CANGJB010000106.1 GCA_947453945.1 Sphingomonadaceae bacterium | reverse complement strand
TCTAAGCGATGGTGGGCGTAGCAAGGATTGAACTTGCGACCCCTACGATGTCAACATAGTGCTCTACCACTGAGCTATACGCCCGCACCATCAGGCTTCCGGTGCGCGAAACGCCCCGGAGAGCGAGCCCATTAGCCTTGGGGGACTGGGCTGGCAAGGGGGGTTTTTGTTGCCCCGCGATTACCCCTCCGTCAGCCCTCCCTTCGACAGGCTCAGGGTGAGCGGGGCTGCCAACTCCCCATTTGCCCCTTCGACAAGCTGAGGGGGAAATGGAGAGAAGCGGACAGTCAGCGCAGATTGCCGGTCATGGGCGAATCGGCGAACACGCGTTCCACTTCGAGCACGAGATCGCGTAAGTGGAAGGGCTTGGACAGCACGCGCGCGCTTGGCGCCTCGCGGTTGGCCTTGAGCGTGACGGCGGCAAAGCCGGTGATGAACATCACTTTGGTGGCCGGGCTGATCTCTGCACAGCGCTGCGCCAGCTCGATCCCGTCCATTTCGGGCATGACAATATCTGACAGCAGCAGATCGAAGTGCTGTGTCTCCAGCAGGGGCACGGCTTCGGTACCGCGATCGACTGCCACTACTTCGTAACCGGCGTTTTCGAGCGCGCGGGCGAGGTAGGTGCGCATCGCTTCTTCGTCTTCAGCCAGGAGGATTCGAATCATGTTCACCTTCAATGGTCTTGCCGGTTTTGTGCCACCCGGCTTGTTCCGGCTTTGCGCCCTTGGTCCGTGGTTTTCGGCTTCCCTGTCGGCATCCTTGTAAACCCGCGTGGGTTAAAATTCCGTCCAGATCCACCCCGGCAAGCCTATGCAATATGGAGCACTTTGACATGCGCGCCAAACCCCGGCAGCCTTTGCGAATGAACCCACCTTTCGCGTCGCGCGGCGAATCGCCTGCGCACGGCCCTACCGCGCCCACGAGTGGTGGGTTCATTCCCGGCCTTGAGGGGGTGGCCGCGTTTTCCGTGTGGCAGCAGGATCCTTCGCCGACTCCGGTGGTGATCGCGGTGCCCCATGCCGGACGCAGATATCCCGAAGACCTCGTTTCCCGGATGCGCCAGCCCAAGTTCAGTGCGCCGCGGCTTGAGGACCGGCTGGTCGATCTTGTTGGCCAGGTGGTGGCAGAGCGCACCGGCGCGGCGCTGATGGTGGCACACGCACCGCGCGCGATGATCGATCTCAACCGGGCCAGCGACGATGTCGACTGGGAGATGATCGGCGGAGGCGCGCCCGAAATGGGGGGCAGCACTGACAGCGCCGGAGCCAGCCTTGCATCCGGGCGCCGGGCGCGCAGCGGGCTTGGCCTTGTGCCGCGGCGGCTGCCGGGATTGGGCGAGCTTTGGAAATGGCCGATTGCGCCCGGCGAACTCGCCGCGCGGATCGAAGGGGTCCACGTGCCCTATCACGCCGCCCTTGGTGCGCTGCTGGAACGCGTGCGGGCGCGCTGGGGCGCAGTGCTGCTGATCGACCTGCATTCGATGCCGCCGCTGCCCGCGCGGGTGGGCGAACCGGCCGCAGAGTTCGTGGTGGGCGACCGGTTTGGCGCGGCCTGCGATGGCGCGCTGGTGGCCGAGGCGTTTTCCGCGCTGGGGCAGGCACGCCAACTGGCCGCGCACAACCGCCCTTATGCCGGGGGATATGTGCTGGAGCGCCATGCGCGGCGCCTAGCCGGTATCCATTGCCTGCAACTGGAAATCGACCGGCGGCTCTATCTCGATGCCGCCTTGGCCGAACCGGGGCCGGGTCTCGATTCGACGGTCGAAGTGGTGGCGGGGCTGGTGCAGCGCCTCGCGATCGCGGTGGCCGATCTGGGCCGCGAGCGCGGTCATTGGCGCGCCGCTGCGGAGTAAATCCCGTGCCGACATGAAAAAACCACCTGGAGCATTGCTCCAGGTGGCCAAGGTTCAGGGAGGAGGTGCACAAAGTGCACCTGCCGCGGCGGGCCATGAGGGGAGCGCCGACGCGACTTACGTGAGATAGGGTGGCCGCCCTGCCAGCGCAAGGGCTTTTGCCCTCCGATCTGGCGGGAACGACGAACACCTTACCTAATGGAAATTACCTGCTGATCAGAACGCCGGCAGAGTCGGCGTTGGGCCGACGCCCTGCTCCACCTGCTTGCCGAAAATCGTGCTCATCAGTTCGAGCGAGAAGATGTGCGCATAGAGCAGCGGCAGCAGGCCGCTCTGCGCCCAGCCGCGCAGGACATCGCCGCGCATGTCGCGCAGCTTTTCCTGATTCACCATCTGGAACCCGCGATAAACGAAGGGCTGCTCGACACCGGCCTGCTGGATCGCGGCTTCGCCGTCCATCAGCAGTTCGTGCTTGGTCAGTTCATCGATGAAGGTCTGCGTGCGCTGGCCGGCCTGCTCGAACTGTTCGCAGAAGCCGAGCACGTTGCGGGTGGCTTCCGAAGGCTCTTCGCCTGCGAACATCGCCTCGCCCTCAGCGAAATCGCCGATCAGGCCCGAAGTGGGATCGAAGCACAGCGAAAGATCGGTGGTCTCCGGCGTCAGCTTCGCAAGGAGGAAGGGGTAGCGGCGGGCATAGGCCGGGACATAAGCGCCGGGGGCAACATTGCCTTCCGCGTCCACGAACACGTTGATGCCTTCGTTGAGGCCCATCAGCGCGAGCGGCACAGGATTATCGCCCGATGCGAAAATGATCGGGAAATGGCGCGCGGCCTGCGGGAATTCCTCGACCGTCAGCGGCACGGCATGCTGGCCGACCATCCACGAGGCGGTCTGTACGCCGCGGGCCTTCCAGTTCGCGTGATCGCGCAGGTTCAGCGGCACGAGATCGTTGTAGAACAGGGGCAGGGAAACTTGCGGCGCGCTGGCCATGGAACTCTCTCCGTCAGACTGATCGCCTAGACGCGCCATGACGCGCGGGTTGCGGCGGGAACGCGCCGTTTAGGGATGGAACGGGGCCTGCGCAAGGGGACCTGAAAATGTGGTCTGTTGCGGCACGGCTCCGGGGGTTTGGCGCGGTTCGCCCACCTTGCGGATGAGGCCGATCAGATCAGCTTTCCCGGATTGAGCAAGGCGTGCGGATCGAGCGCCAGCTTGATCTGCCGCAGCAGCGCGAGCGCGACCGGATCGCCGAGGCGGGAAAGCTCGTCGCGCTTGAGCTGGCCAATGCCATGTTCGGCAGAAATCGAGCCGCCCCATTGGGTTACGAGATCGTGCACCTGGGCGCTGATCGCCTTGCCTTCGCCGTTCTGCCAAGTGGCCGGATCGACGCCGGTGGGCGCGAGCACGTGGAAGTGGATGTTGCCGTCCCCCAAGTGGCCGAAGCCGACCGCGCGTGTGCCCGGCCAGGCCGCTTCGATGAGGGGGACGGCATGCGCCACGAAATCGGGTAT
>CANGJB010000105.1 GCA_947453945.1 Sphingomonadaceae bacterium | reverse complement strand
TGACCATGACCGAGGCAGTGGGCGCGGCGTTATCGCGCACGAAGACCGACTTTTCGGGTTCGGCCAAGTGGACGCGCACGGCTTCCACCCCGTCGATCTGCATGACCGTGAGCTCAAGCTCGCGTTCGCGTGCGGCAAGGAGGCGTTCGCCTTCGAGCGTGCGGCTGGCGCCCATCGGCAGCTTGTCGAGCATCTGCGCGCCGGTTTCGGGCGTGGCGAGCGCGCCATCAGAGGCGGCGACCATGCGCGCTTTATAGAGGTCGTTCTCGCCCACGGTGACCGCGCCGGTGGCGTTGTCGATGGTGTAGGCGATGGCCGCCTTGTCGAGCGCGGCGACGACTTGCGCGCGTTCGCTGTCATTGAGGTCGCTATAGAGGATGCGCTGCGGGGCAGGCGCCATGGTCATGTAGAGCAGCGCGGTGAGGCCGGCGGCAGAGACGCCCGCGAACCACGGCAGCGCGCGGCGGACCGGCGGCTGGCCGAGGAACGCGCCGGTGCGCGCGAGCATGCCGCCGCCCGCCGGATCGGTGAGCGGGGCGAGGAGCGAGAGACTGGGTGCGGTTGGATCGGCCATTTATCAGACCCCCATCCTCATGATGTCCTGGTAGGCGGTGAGCAGCTTGTTGCGCACCTGCAGCGTGGCCTCGAACGCGACGCCGGCTTCCTGCCGGGCAAGCATGACCTTGGCGATATCGGTGACCTCGCCCTTGTCGTAGCCTTCGCTGAGCTTCGAGGCGTTTTCCTGCGACGCGTTCACGTTGTCGAGCGCGGACTTGAGCGCCGAGGTGAAGCCGTTTGCCGGCGCTTCGGGCGCGGCTTCCGGCGCGCCGGACGCGGGCGTGCGGACTTGCTGGAGGAGCTGCGAGCGATCGATGATCTGCTGGCGCAGCGCCATGATCTGCTGGAGGCCGCCAGCTCCACCGGCGCCTCCGCCAATGCCCCCGACGCCGCTCATCGCCGGCTACCTGCCACGGCGATGCCGGATTCGCGGAATTCGGCGAGGCGATAGCGCAGCGTGCGTTCGGAAATGCCGAGCTTGCGCGCGGCGGCGACCCTGCTGCCGCCGCAGCTATCGAGCGCGGCGAGGATTGCGCGGGTTTCGGAAAGCTGGACGATGTTGGAAAGCTTGCCGCCGGGCATGATCGTGCCCGCCGTCTCGATGCCGCCTGCCATCGCGGCGCTTTCGCCGGCAGTGCGCACGGCGCGGTCGAACACCACGTGCTGCACGCCGATCTCGGCGGAATCGCCGGCCAGCAGCAGCGCGCGGCGCATCACGTTTTCGAGCTCGCGCACATTGCCGGGCCAGGCGTGGGCTTCGAGCATGGCGAGCGCGCCCTCGCCGATCCACGGCACGGGGCGGCCCATCGGGACATGGCGCAGCGCCATGGCGAAGGCGAGCGGCGCGATATCGGCGGGGCGATCACGCAGCGCAGGGAGTTCCAGCGGGAAGACGTTGAGGCGGTAGAAGAGGTCGGCGCGGAAGCGGCCTTCCTCGACTTCGCTGGGCAGATCGCGGTTGGCGCAGGCGATGATGCGGACATCGACCTTGACCGGCTTGGTGGCGCCGAGCGGCACGACTTCGCCTTCCTGCAGCACGCGCAGCAGCTTGGCCTGCAGCGAAAGCGGCATCTCGGCGATCTCGTCGAGCAGCAAGGTGCCGCCGTGCGCGGCGCGGAAGAAGCCTTCGGCCGCCGCGTTGGCGCCGGTGAAAGCGCCCTTCTGGTGGCCGAAGAGCATCGCCTCCAGCATCGTTTCGGGCATGGCGGCGCAATTGATGGCGATGAAGGGCGCGGCGGCGCGCGGCGAACGCAAGTGGATGAAGCGGCTGAGCACTTCCTTGCCGGTGCCGGTGGGGCCGTTGATCAGCACGGGGATCTCGGCCCCGGCAAGGCGTTCGGCCAGCGCAAGGATGGAGAGCGTTTCGGGATCGGCGGCGACGGGGCTGCCTGCGGGTGCGGCGCAGGCGACGAGCGCGGCGAGCACGGCGGGATCGGCGCTATCGGCATAGGCCAGTTCGTGCCGGCCGCCGTGGCTGCGAGTGATGGCGCAAGTGGCGGCGCGCGAAAGAAGGACGGTGCGATCGAACAGGCCGGGGGCAGGCGCTTCGTCTGCGCCGCGCAAGGTGAAGCTGCCGGCAGGGCTGAAACTGCCCAGGACCGACCGGGCCCGCGCCAGCAAGGCGACGTGTGCACCCCCCTGCGGTGCGGCAGGCCGGCCTGCGCCGACCCGGGTGATCTGATCCATGTCCATTTTTTCCAGCCCTATTCTGACCAACGTTTTAACCATCGTGGTGGGCTGTTTTTCGCGCGAAAACGTCAAGCGGGCCGAAACTTTAAGCTCCGAGCAAGCACTAAGGACAAGTACGTGTATCCGGCAGGCTGCTGCCGATCCCCCCCTTAAACCCGGCAGGATTTTGCCGGTCTTTGCCGTGGCTGCCGCGTCGATCCCCGACCGGCGTCAGACGGGGAACGACCCCTCTTATACGGAGACAAACCATGGCGGTTATCAACACCAACATCAGCGCGATCAAGGCAGCCAACGCTTCGAACAGCGCAGCCAAGATGGCCGGTCAGGCAATGGAACGCCTTTCCACCGGCAAGCGCATCAACGGCGCGAAGGACGACGCGGCAGGCCTCGCCATTGCCACCACGATGACGTCGCAGATCAAGGGCATGAGCCAGGGCGTGCGCAACGCCAACGACGGCATCAGCCTGGCGCAGACCGCAGAGGGCGGGCTCAACGAAGTGACCAACATGCTGCAGCGCGTTCGTGAACTGGCCGTGCAGTCGAAGTCGGGCACCTACCAGCAGTCCGACCGTGATGCCATGCAGTCGGAAGTCGGCAACCTCAACGCCCAGATTTCGGACGTGCTGAACAACACCAAGTTCAACGGCAACGCCGTGTTCAAGACAGTCGGCGCTGCGCCGGTTGCTGCAGACGATGCCAAGTTCTCGATCCAGACCGGTGCCAACACGGGTGACACGGTCGATATCGTCAGCAAGGCGTTTGACGGCACCAAGCTGTTTGGCGGCACGCTGACGGCGTATGACGCGGCATCGACCACTCAGGCGCTGGATGTTTCGGATGCGACCAAGGCTTCGACCACGATCGACAACGTCGACGCCGCGCTCGCCAACGTCAACTCGACCCGTGCGACCCTCGGTGCCGGCCAGAACCGTCTGGAATCGGCGGTGAACAACCTGAACGACAACATCACCAACCTCTCGGACGCTCGCAGCCGTATTCAGGACACCGACTATTCGGCTGAAACGACCGCGATGGCCAAGGCACAGATCCTGAGCCAGGCTTCGACCGCGATGATCGCGCAGGCCAACCAGAGCCAGCAGAACGTTCTGTCGCTGCTGCGTTAACAGGAACTACGTCCCCCCGCGCGCCCGTTCTCCACCGGGCGCGTGCCTTGCCCGGCGATCCAGCGATGGATCGCCGGGTTTTTGGTGGCTTTTGTCCGCTAACGCGGAGGGCGGCACCGGCCCACACCCCCGCCCG
>CANGJB010000104.1 GCA_947453945.1 Sphingomonadaceae bacterium | reverse complement strand
TGGGCGAGCATGACATTGCGTTGCCGTTCTCGGAACAAACGGCATAGCTGGACGGCAGCTAACCACCAATCGCTGCCATTCCGCAAATTTTGCGCTGATTTTTCTTCCGTCACCCCGTGCTTGACACGGGGTTAGGCTGTTCTTCTGGCCCGGCGCCCACAAAAGAAAAGCCAAGGCCCGGATCAAGTCCGGGCCGACGATGCCATCGGGTGTCCTCCCGCTCCCATCACCCAACATCCGTTCGTGTCGAGCGTAGTCGAGACACCTCACGCCGCGCTTTGTGTCTCGACTTCGCTCGACACGAACGGGGAATAGAAATGCGGGGAGGTGATTAAAGCGCCGAAACGCCCAGGAACCCGGGCACCGGCCCGTTCCACTCACCCGGCTTCGACGGCAATTCCGTCAGCACATCCTTCGGCGGACGCGGTTCATCACGCCGCGCGCGCGGTGCCCGCGCAGGAACAGGGGCCGCTTCCTCCGCCACTTCCGGCGAAACCTCGATCTCGTCCACAGGCGCGGCAGCCTTGGGCGCGCGCTCGCGGCGCGATGCCTTCTCGGCGCGCGGCGCGCGCTCGGTCCGCGGTGCCCGCTCGCGCTTCTCCGCCGCCGGTGCCTCAGCCGCAGCATCCCCGCCATCGAGCGTGAACACCGGGATCTTCATCCCCGTCAGCTTCTCGACATTGGCGATCGCTTCCGCGTCTTCGTCGGTCACGAAGGTGAACGCCCGGCCCGAAGCCCCCGCGCGGCCGGTGCGGCCGATACGGTGCACATAGTCATCCGGGTGCCACGGCGTGTCATAGTTGAACACGTGGCTCACGCCCTTCACGTCGAGACCGCGCGCGGCGACATCAGACGCCACGAGCACGGAAATCACCCCGTCCTTGAACTTCTGCAGCTCGGCGTTGCGCGCGTTCTGGTCCATGTCGCCATGGATCTCGCCCGCCGAAAAGCCGCTCTGCTGCAGGCTCTTGGCCAGTTCGCGCACCGTCGTCTTGCGGTTGGCGAAGATGATCGCGGTGCTCACGTTGTCGGTGCGCAGCAGTTGCCGCAGCGCCTCGCGCTTGCCGCGCGTCGTCACGTGCACCTTGTGCTGGGCGATATTGGTGTTGTTCGAAGCGGGCCGCGCCACCTCGATACTTTTCGGATTGCTGAGGAACTTGTCCGCCAGCTTCTTGATCACCGGCGGCATCGTCGCCGAAAACAGCAGCGTCTGGCGCTGCGGGGGCAGCTTCGAACAGATCGTCTCGATATCGGGAATGAACCCCATGTCGAGCATGCGGTCCGCCTCGTCGATCACCAGCAGGCTGCAGCCGTTGAGCATGATCTTGCCGCGCTCGAACAAGTCCATCAGCCGGCCCGGCGTCGCGATCAGCACGTCCACGCCGTCCTGCAGCGCCTTCACCTGATCGCCCATCTGCACGCCGCCGATCAGCAGCGCCATCTTCAGGTCGTGGTTCTTGCCATACTTCTCGAAATTTTCCGCAACCTGCGCGGCCAGTTCGCGCGTCGGCTCAAGGATCAAGGAGCGCGGCATCAGCGCGCGGCGGCGGCCATGCGCCAGAATGTCGATCATCGGCAACACGAAGCTTGCCGTCTTGCCTGTCCCTGTCTGTGCAATGCCGATGATATCACGCATCATCAGCACCGAAGGGATGGCCTGCGCCTGAATCGCGGTCGGGGTATCGTAGCCCGCGTCGAGAACCGACTGGAGCAATTCGTCAGACAGGCCGAGATCGGCAAATTTCATGGGGCGGTTTTTTCCGAAAGCAGATGCGCTCCAGACAGTCCGGCGCGCCGAAGGCCCGGCCTTGCGGCCCGCCAACGTGAGCCCGCGCCTAGGCGCAAAGCCCCACGAAAGTCAAGGAAACTGGTTACTGACCCGGCGTTTTAAGGTCAATTTCCCTCAACAGGAACGTATTCGCGCATATCCTTGAGCTTGCAAGTCGTCCCCGCGCGCGAATGGATCGCATCGCGGCCCACGCAAAGCTGGCCGTCCGCCGTCTTCGACATATAGAAGCCGAGGTAGAAATCGCGCGCACTGCACGCCTTTTCCAGCCCCGCCGCCAGCATGCGCCGATCGCGCATGTAGAACATCAGCCGCCCGTCGGTGATGGGCTGCACGGCTGCGATGCCCATCGCAGGCAGGCATTTGCCGGTTTTGCGCTCGCGCATTCGCACAGGCATCGATGGGGTGCGCGGCTGGGGCACCATCTGCTGCATCATCGGCTGCATCGGCATCACTTGCGGCGCCAGCGCATCGCGCCCGGCATCGCGCGGCGTGATGCGGATGATCACCCGCTGCTCGATGCGCACCTGATCCCACACATCGGGGCCCAGCGGCGCGATCCCGGCGGGATATCCTTGCGGGTTCAGCTGCAGCGGCGATCCGGCCGGAAGCGGGGTGGCCGTCCACACGTCCCCTGCCCGCGCCGTATCGTCCATCGGGGCAAACACGATTTCGCCGCCCGGAAATCCGGGAAGCGCCAAGGCGATGCTCGCAAAAAGTTCGAAAAGCGTGGTCATGGCGCCGGCAGAATCGGTCTTGTCCCCAAAATCTGTTGTCCCCGCCCTGACGGTTTGCCCCGGGCAAGCGTCGTACCGGAAGAATCACGTTTCCCCACTAGCACTTGCGCTTGAACCACCGCTTAACCTGCTTGCACGAAAAAATGAATTGCCCACCGCGCCCTGCCGGGATTAGCCCCTCCGGCGATGTCCAGCACCGATCACACCCCCTTCGTGGAAGCCGCCGCCGCACTGCTCGGCCCGCGCGGCTTCACCGCCGATCCCGAACTCATGGCCCCGTGGCTGACCGACTGGCGCGGGCGCTTTACCGGCCGGGCGCTGGCAATGGCCTCGCCCGCCTCCACCGCCGAAGTCTCCGCGCTGCTCCGGCTCTGCACCGCGCACCGCATCGCTGTGGTGCCCCAGGGCGGCAACAGCGGGATGTCGGGCGGCGCTACGCCCGATAGCGGCGGCGAGGCGCTGCTGCTCAGCCTGCGCCGGATGAACACGATCCGCCACCTCGATGCCGAAAACCGCATGGTCATCGCCGAAGCCGGCGTCGTGCTGCAAACGCTGCATGAAGCGGCAGACGCAGCGGCCTTGCGCTTCGCCCTCACGCTCGGCGGCAAAGGCTCGGCCACGATCGGCGGCCTTGTGTCCACCAATGCGGGCGGCACGCAAGTGCTGCGCCACGGCACCATGCGCGCGATGGTGCTGGGGCTGGAAGCGGTCATGGCCGATGGATCGGTGCTCGATACGCTAACCCCGCTCAAGAAGGACAACCGCGGGTTCGATCTCAAGCAGGTGCTGATCGGCTCGGAAGGCACGCTCGGCGTGATCACCGCCGCCACGCTGCGGCTTGAGCCGCGAATCGCAGGCCGCGCCGTGCTCTGGGCCGGCCTTGCCTCACTCCACGATGCGCGCGCGCTGCTGCTTCATGCCGAGCGCCACGCCGGCGCCGCGCTCGAAGGGTTCGAGGTCATGCCCCGCCACTCACTCGAAGCGGTCTGCGCCTACCTCCCCTCCGCCCGCGCCCCGCTGGCCGAGGCGCACGCATGGCACGCGCTGATCGAACTCGTCGCGACAAACGAAGCCGATGCCGCCAGCCTGCCCGAACGCGCCGAGGCGCTGCTGGCATCCGCGTTCGAGGCCGGCCTCATTGCCGATGCCACGATCGCCGCGAGCGAAGCGCAGGCCGAAGCGTTCTGGACCTTGCGTGACAGCATCGCGCCGGCCGAGCGCGCGATTGGCCCTGCCGTCCAGCACGATATCAGCGTACCCACCTACAAAATGCCCGATTTCGTGGCGCATGCC
>CANGJB010000103.1 GCA_947453945.1 Sphingomonadaceae bacterium | reverse complement strand
GATTTCTATATGGCCAAGTTGGCCAGTCACCCGGATCTGGAGCTGGCCGGGGTGTTTGACACAGACCTGGACCGACTGGCGCAAGTCTGCGCGTTTTATGCCGTCCGTGGCTATGACACTTATGCCGCGATGCTGGCCGATCCATCGGTGGAGATGGTGGTCAACCTGACGAGCATTGGGAGCCATAACGAGGTTTCGCGCGCGGCAATCGAGGCGGGCAAGCACGTTTATTGTGAAAAGCCGTTGGTCACCGATATGGCGCAGGCGCAATCGCTGGCCGCGCTGGCGGCGGCAAAGGGCGTGGCCCTGACCGGAGCGCCATCAAACCTCTATAGTGATACGGTGCTGACGATGTGGCGCGCGGTGCGCGAGGGGCGCATTGGCAAGCCGGTGCTGGCCTATGCCGAATTCGACGACATGCCGATCTACATGATGCAGCCCGAAACATGGCGCAGTGCATCGGGCGCGCCCTGGCCCTATCTCCATGAATACGAATCTGGCTGCACGTGGGAACATGCAGGATACCATCTGGTGTGGCTCTGCGCGATTTTGGGACCGGCGGTTTCAGTGACCGGCTTTGCCAAGTCGCTTATCGGAGACAAGGCCGAACAGCCGCTGCATCCCGCCGATACGCCTGACTTTACCGTGGGCGTGATCCATTTCGAAAGCGGCGCCGTGGCGCGGCTGACGTGCAGCATCATCGCCCCGACCGATCACCGGATGCGCCTGTTCGGCCGCGAGGCAGAACTCTCGTCCGACAGCTATCGCGATTATCAGGCACCGGTGTTTCTGGAGCGCTACACGCGCCGCTCGCTTTCGGGACGCCGCCTGCGGATCGTGCGGAGCCTGCCGCTGCTGCGCAAGCTGTTTGGCATCGGCGGGCAAAAGCTGCCGCCCGTGCGCCATGCCCGCAGCATGGCCAAGCCGCCACTTACCAGCTTGCGCAATTTTAGGCGGAGGCAGGAGGGCGAGCAGGACAAAGTGCTGGGCATTGCGCTGGTGGCAGAGGCGCTGCGGCTGGGCCAGACGATCAGCAGGAAATCATCCGCCACTTCTGCAGGCGGCGCATGGACCAGAATAACCTCAAACCGCGCCTCAGCCTGCGAGAGCAAATCATCAAACCTTCCGCGCAGCAAAAGCTCCTGGGGGTTTGGCGGCATGATCCCCGCCGGGATCACCGACAGGCACGGGACCGAATTGAGTTGGTGAAAAGCTGCTTCATCCGAACGGCCGGCCAGAATTTCAGAAAGGCCGGGGCACCCTTTCACATTGAAAATGGAGTGCAGGCTGGGGCTGCGCATATCTGCATCTATCAGCAAGGTCTTGAAACCTGCCTGAGCATAGGCAATCGCCAGATTTGCCGAAATCGCCGCATGGCCGACATGATCGGTCGGACCGGTCACCATCAGCGAGCGCGCGCCCTTGCGATGCTTGAACCAACGCGTGGCAAGCGCATTTCGCACATTCCGAAACTGTTCGGCGGCCTCGGAATTCTCGTGCTGAAACACGATCGCGGCGCTGTCTCCGCATTGGAAGCCCGGTGGCGGCGCGTCGAACTGGGCACAAAGCGCGTTATCGAGATCGGCTTGCGTTATCTTGCCAAGCTGCATATGAGCGTTATCCACACCAGGTTCAGCATATTGCCGAAATAGCGGCTGAAATCCTTCGGCTGGCGCGCCACGGCACGCACCAGAAGATCCGCCCCGCCAAGGCCGACCATTTCGACGCAGATCGCGGCGACGCACTGTATTGCGGCATATTCGCCGAACTGCACAACGCCGAGGCCGCGCGCTGTTACCGCAAAGGCGATGAACTGCAGGCCAAGCGCGAGAACCGTGGGGCCAAGTGCACCGCCAAAGCGCAGCAGCTTTTCGGCAGCGGGTCCGGCTGCACCATGAAACTTCATCGCAGTTTTGGCTTTTGAAATGCGGGACGATCAGGCGCTAGCGGCATGCTTTTTCATTGGCAGGCGCTTCAGGGCGGCCATATTCCACGAACAACGCCCCACGGTGCGCATCCCAGCGGCCTCTGACTTTGTCCATTTCCAGCAACCAGCCCACACCCCATGCTTCCGGTTCACGCCGCAGCACGGGATAGATTGCCAGCCGGATCGTGAGCGCTGCCGTCTTGAGCGTTGCCCGCGCACGGCCGCGATCGCGCGTTTCCCAGGTAGCAGCGTGATTGCCGACCCTGAAGCGGCGGGTCCGCATCCAGTGCAAGGAAGCACGCGAAGGCGGAACTTCCTCGTAGACCAGCGCGGTTTCTGCCCATGCCATTGGGTGGCCGGCAAAGAACAGGCCGCGAAAGAACACAGTGTCGCCGCCGCCGCTTAGTCCGAACGCCGGATCGAACAGCGGCCGGGGGGCCGCACGAATGGCATCGAGATCAATCAGGAAATTGCAGGTGCAGAACACGAAAGGCTTGCCCTCAAGCATTTGCGGCTGGACCGACCACCACCGGGCAATCGACTGCAAAGACTGGCGGTTTGCCGGGAATACCGGGCTTACAGGCCCACCAACAACATGCGCACCGGTTTGCGCCCGGCATGCTTCGAGCGCGAGCAGCCAGTCGTCTGCGGGCCATTCGTCATCATCGAGCATCGCGAGAAAGCGGGTTCCGATTGCGCCCGCCCGATCAAAAATCGCATTGCGGGCCGCAGCGATGCCGGGGGTTGGCTCAACCACGAAATGCAATGGCAGGCCCGCGCGCTCGGCATGTTCACGTGCCAGAGTGGCAATCGCCGGGTCCGATCCGTCGTTGTCGGCCACAATGAGATCCATCGGCAAGCCCAGCCGCTGCACGGCCTTGCCGATATGGTCGATCACACGCGCAAGACCTTCCGGTCGCTTGTAGGTTGCCAGACCAACGGCCCATCTGGGGGAAGGGGGAACTGTCATGCGCCGCTGTCTTCCTTCTTGACGTATCGCGACGAGCGCATGCCGAGGATGCCGGCGAACCGCCCGGCGTAATGCGCTGTCATCAGCAGAGCATGGGCGGCCCGGTCCAGCCGGCCGGTGAAGCCCAGAACAACGCAGGCCAGTGCCGACGTGGCCAGCCCGCGCAGCATGAGCGCGATGCCGCGCGGCCAGCCATCATATCCGGCATCGATGGCGGCCATGTAGATGCCGGTGGAATAGTAGCGGAAGAGCAAAGCCCGCGTGGTCAGCCGCTCAGCGGGCGGTGGTTCGAGCACAACGGCCTCTTCGCACCAGATCAATCGGCCGCCGGCATGCGTCACGCGGCGGAAGAGGTCGTAGTCTTCGCCCCCCGATGCCCCCAAACGGTTCTCGAACGGCGGTAGTGGCAGCCGCTTGAGCAGGTCACGGTTGATCGCGAGGTTTTGTGCGCCTTGCAGCAGGGTAACAGGCCCCGTTGCCGATTGCTTGCGCTGGGCAAACACGCTGTTGCGCGCCAGCCTGCTCGATCCTGCCGGCAAGGCGCCGATAACCGGCCCTCCCAGCAGATCGCCCCCGCGCTGCCGCGCGCATTGCAGCATGGTGTCCAGCCAGCCCGGCGTAACCTGTCCGTCGTCATCCAGCATCAAGAGCCACTGCCAATCAGGCGCGAGCCGCAGCGCCTCGGAGACGAGCGCGTTGCGCACCTGAGAAATCCCTCGGGCGGGCACGGCCAGATAGGCGATTGCGCAGTCAGAGGCACAATCGCGAACAAAGTCGGCCACGCTTTCCTCGCACGCGTTGTCGCCGATAATGATGAGAGCGCCGGCGACGCGTGCTTGCGGGGCGAGCCCTTCAACCAGCGTTGCCAGCATGGCGATGCGGCGAAATGTCGGGATCACGACAACCACCGGGTATTCTGTCGTCGCCAGGCTCACTGCCAAACCCCAGTTCAAAATGCATTGCAACCCGGATCAATGATTTGATCAAAATTTTAGTTTGGTCTTATCTTCAATATTGGTGATTTATATTGAGGAAAAGCATTACAGTTTGTCTGATCGCCAAGTAAACATGGGTAAATTACGGTAAAGTGAACGGCATCTCCATGCCCATGAATATGGCGGTAACCTCTTGAACCCGAGT
>CANGJB010000102.1 GCA_947453945.1 Sphingomonadaceae bacterium | reverse complement strand
GGGCTTCCTCGATGATGCGGAGAAGCTGGCGGAGCTCAATGCCTTTGCCGGTGACGCGGCGCTGGGCGAGCGGATCGCCGAAGTGAAGCGCGCCAACAAGGTGGCGCTGGCGGCCTATGTGCGCCAGACCATGGGCCTCAGGATCGATCCCGACGCGCTGTTCGATGTGCAGATCAAGCGCATCCACGAATACAAGCGCCAGCTGCTCAATCTGATCGAGACCGTGGCGCTTTACGATCAGATCCGCAGCCATCCGGAGCGCGACTGGGTGCCGCGGGTGAAGATCTTCGGCGGCAAGGCCGCTTCGAGCTATCACAACGCCAAGCTGATCATCAAACTGGCGAGCGACATCGCGCGGCGGGTAAATGCCGATCCATCGGTGGGCGGGCTGCTCAAGGTGGTTTTCATGCCCAACTACAACGTTTCCAAGGCGGAGCGGCTGATCCCGGCGGCGGACCTTTCCGAGCAGATCAGCACGGCGGGCATGGAAGCCTCTGGCACCGGCAACATGAAGTTTGCGCTGAACGGCGCGCTCACCATCGGCACGCTGGATGGCGCGAATGTCGAGATCAAGGACCGGGTGGGCGACGACAATATCGTGATCTTCGGCCTGACGGCGGACGAAGTCGCCGAGCAGCGTGCCGGGGGATATAATCCGCGCGCCGTGATTGAGGCGAGCCGGGAGCTGCAGCAGGCGGTTTCGGCCATCGCCACGGGTGTATTCTCTCCCGATGATCCGACGCGCTATGCCGCGCTGATGGGCGGGATCTATGACCATGACTGGTTCATGGTGGCGGCCGATTTCGATGCCTATCACGCCGCGCAGCGCCGCGTGGACCGGATGTGGGAAGATCAGGCCGGATGGCGTACCAAGGCGATCCGGAACATCGCCAATGTCGGCTGGTTTTCCTCTGACCGGACCATCAGCGAATATGCCCGCGAAATCTGGGGGGTGAGTCCGACGTGACGGGGCCAATCTCATGAAGCCATCGCCCGCCGCGCTCGATGCCCTGCTGGAGGGGACCCACGCCGATCCCTTCGCGCTGCTGGGCATTCACGAAGGGCCGGGCGGCGCGTTTGCGCGGGCGGTGCTGCCGGGGGCGGAGACGGCCGAGGCGCATGGGCTGGGCGGTGAGACATTGGGGACGCTGACCCGGATCGACGCGCGCGGGCTGTTTGAAGGCGTGGTTCAGGGGCAGCGCCAGCCGGTGAAATACCGCTGCACCGGCGGCGGGCACGAATGGTGGGTGACCGATGCCTATTCGTTCGGCCCGGTGCTGGGGCCGATGGATGATTTCCTGATCAATGAGGGCACGCACCTGCGCCTGTTCGACAAGCTGGGCGCGCATGTGATCCAGCACGAAGGCGCGACGGGCGTGCACTTTGCCGTGTGGGCGCCCAATGCCGAGCTGGTCAGCGTAGTTGGCGATTTCAACGATTGGGACGCGCGGCGCCATCCCATGCGGCGGCGCGCGGATATCGGCGTGTGGGAAGTGTTCGTGCCCGATATCGAGGCTGGGCGCGCCTACAAGTATCGCATCGTCGGCCCGGGCGGCGCGTTGCAGCCGCTGAAGGCCGACCCGTTCGCGTTCCGATCAGAACTGCGGCCCGCGACGGCCAGCGTGATCGCCGCGCCAGATGGGCACGTGTGGGGCGACAGTGCGCACCGCGCGCACTGGGCGACCACCGATCCGCGCCGGGTGCCGATTTCGATCTACGAAGTGCATCCGGGATCTTGGCAGAAACCCGGCGATGGCCGCGAGTTTTACAGCTGGGACGAGCTGGCCGACCGGCTGATCCCTTATGCGATCGAGATGGGCTTTACCCATATCGAGTTCCTGCCGGTTTCCGAGCATCCCTACGACCCGAGCTGGGGCTATCAGACCACCGGGCTGTTTGCGCCGTCTGCCCGGTTTGGCGAGCCTGAGGGCTTTGCCAGGTTTGTCGACGGCGCGCACCGCGCGGGCCTGTGCGTGCTGATTGATTGGGTGCCGGCGCATTTCCCGGTCGATGCGCATGGGTTGGCGCGGTTCGACGGGACCGAGCTTTACGAGCACGCCGACCCGCGGCTGGGCTTCCATCCCGATTGGCAGACCGCGATCTACAACTTCGGGCGCCGCGAGGTGGCGAGTTTCCTCGTCAACAACGCGCTGTTCTGGGCCGAGCGCTATCACGTGGATGGGCTGCGCGTCGATGCGGTCGCCTCGATGCTCTACCGTGATTACAGCCGCAAGGCGGACGAATGGATCCCCAATGCCGAGGGGGGCCGCGAGAACTGGGAAGCCGTGGCGTTTCTGCAGGCGATGAACCGCGCGGTCTATGCCAGCCATGCCGGGTTCCTCACCGTGGCGGAGGAATCGACCAGCTGGCCGGGCGTGACCCAGCCGACCGATGCCGCCGGCCCGCCGCGAGGGGGATTGGGCTTTGGCTTCAAGTGGAACATGGGCTTCATGCACGATACGCTGGCCTACATGGCGCGCGATCCGGTCCACCGCCGCCACCACCATGACGAGATCACGTTCGGGCTGATGTATGCCTTCAGCGAGAACTTCGTGCTGCCGCTGAGCCATGACGAAGTGGTGCACGGCAAGGGTTCGCTGCTGGGCAAGATGAGCGGCACGGATGCCTGGCAGAAGTTTGCCAACTTGCGCGCCTATTACGGGCTGATGTGGGGCTATCCGGGCAAGAAGCTGCTGTTCATGGGGCAGGAGTTTGCCCAAGGGCGCGAATGGAGCGAGGCGCGCGGGCTCGATTGGGAGCAGCTGGACTTGCCTGCCCATGCCGGGGTGCAGCGCTGGGTCAAGGACCTGAACCGCGCCTACCGCACATGCCCCGCGCTCCATGCGCGCGATTGCGAGGGTGAGGGTTTCGGCTGGCTGGTGGTGGATGATGCAGCCGCTTCGGTCTTTGCCTGGGAGCGCAAGGCGCCGGGCGCGCCGACGGTGGTGGTGGTGAGCAACATGACGCCGACGCTGCACAGCCACTACCGCCTGCCGCTGCCGCAGGACGGCCCGTGGCGCGAAGTGCTCAATAGCGATGCGGCGATCTATGGCGGATCGGGACAAGGCAATCTGGGCGGTGTGACGGCGGAAGGCGGCGCGGCACTGGTCGTGCTGCCGCCGCTGGCGACCATGATGTTCGTTTTCGAAGGGTAACTGGCGGTCAGGCCAAAAGGCGGAGAGAGGGCATGAAAGAAAAGTACGGGCAGCCGCTGGCGCGCGATGCGATGGCCTATGTTCTTGCCGGGGGGCGTGGCAGCCGCTTGTGGGAGCTGACCGACAACCGCGCCAAGCCGGCGGTCTATTTCGGCGGGGTCAGCCGGATCATCGACTTCGCGCTATCTAACGCGATCAATTCGGGCATCCGCCGCATCGGCGTCGCGACGCAATACAAGGCGCATTCGCTGATCCGCCACATGCAGCGCGCTTGGAACTTCATGCGGCCCGAACGCAACGAGAGCTTCGATATCCTGCCCGCCTCCCAGCGCATTTCCGAAGCGCACTGGTATGAAGGCACGGCCGATGCGGTCTACCAGAACATCGACATCATCGAGAGCCATGCGCCGAAGTACATGGTGATCCTGGCGGGCGATCACATCTACAAGATGGACTACGAGCTGATGCTGCAGCAGCATGTGCAGACCGGCGCGGATGTGACCATCGGCTGTCTTGTCGTCCCGCGCGAGGAAGCCAAGGGCTTTGGCGTGATGGCGGTGGACGCCAAGAGCGTGATCACCGATTTTGTGGAAAAGCCCGAAAATCCGCCCTCGATCCCCGGCGATCCGACCAATTCGCTCGCCTCGATGGGTATCTATGTGTTCGACACGAAGTTCCTGTTCGAGGCGCTGCGCCGCGATGCGGCCGATCCGCATTCGACCCGCGATTTCGGCAAGGACATCATCCCCTATATTGTGAAGCACGGGAAAGCAGTGGCGCACCGCTTCACCGACAGCTGCATCCGCGCGGCCGAGGAAATCGGCGAATACTGGCGCGATGTCGGCACGGTGGATGCCTATTTCGAGGCCAATCTGGACCTCACCGACGTGGTCCCCAAGCTCAACATGTATGACCGCGACTGGCCGATCTGGACCGATCAGGTCGTGGCGGCGCCTGCCAAGTTCGTCCACGATCAGGACGGGCGGCGCGGCATGGCGATTTCTTCGCTGATCTCGCAGGATTGCATCGTATCGGGCGCAATCGCCAAGCGTTCGCTGCTGTTTACCGGCGTGAAGATGGGCTCGTTCTCAAGCGTCGATGAAGGGGTGATCCTGCCCTATTGCAACATCGGGCGCGGGGCGCGGCTTTCCCGCGTGATCCTCGATTCCGGCGTGCGCATTCCCGAGGGGCTGGTGGTGGGCGAGGATCCGATCCTCGACGCCAAGCGCTTTCGCCGCTCAGAAGGCGGGGTGTGCCTGATCAACAAGGCGATGATCGAGCGGCTGAAGTGACGCTCAACGTCCTCTCCGTCGCTTCCGAGGCGGTGCCGCTGGTGAAGACCGGCGGGCTGGCCGATGTGGTGGGCGCGCTGCCCGAGGCACTGGCCGCGCACGGCGTGGCCATGACCACGCTGCTGCCGGGCTATCCGGCGGTGATTGCGGCGCTGGGCAAGAAGCCCAAGGCACTGCACACGTGGG
>CANGJB010000101.1 GCA_947453945.1 Sphingomonadaceae bacterium | reverse complement strand
GGCGTCTGCAGACTGGTAGATGCCTTCGGAGTACCGGGTTGCGTAAGCCTCTGCATAGCCCGCAGGCGCGCTGGCGTTGGCAACGACATTGACCTTAAGCGTCGCGCCGGCATCGTTGGTCAGCGCAGCAGAGGCATCGCCAGTCGCGTTAGCGTAAGCGCTCTGATAGATCCCGGCTGCACTACGGTAAGCATAGGCATAGGCATCGCCGCTGGCCGAAACCGCATTGGCGGACGTGACCAAATCGATCGAACCGCTGTTGGCAATCGTAGCCGCCGCGTTCTGATCCGACTGAGCATACTGGTAGATGCCCGTGTAGTAGTCTTCGGCAGTCGCCTCGGCCCAATTCGAACCAGCCTGCGCATCAGCGCTGGCGCCGATGTTGACCGTGCCGCTGTTGGTCAGCGAGGCCGCAGCATCGCCGCCCGAAGCATAGGCATTCTGCGAAATAGCTTCGCTGTCGTTTGAGGCATAAGCACGTGCGGTCTGCCCCACGGCGATGGCCGAGGTCAGAACGTCAAGCGTGCCGCTGTTGGTGATCGAGGCCGAAGCCGCGCCGTTGTCCGCAGATGCATCCTGGTAGATGCCAGTGTAGTACCGGGATGCGTAAGCTTCTGCATAACCGAGCGGGGCCGATGCATTGGCCGCGAGGTCAATATTCATCACGCCGTCGTTCGTCAGCGAGACAGCTGCGTCGCTCGATCCGGAGTAGGCATACTGGCTCACCGCCGTATCGTAGAGAACGGCCTGCGCAAATGCATTGCCTGCAGCCGAATTGGCCGTGGCCGAGAGCGTGATATCGATCGTGCCAGTCGCGCCATTGGTCAGCGAAGCCGAAGCGGCACCGCCAGCACTAGCCACCTGATAGACCGCCGATTGCATCTCAGCGTATGCGTATGCATTGTTGCCCGCGCCGGTCGTGTTCGCCGTCGCCGTCGAGAGGATCGAGAGGTTGCCGTTGTTGGCAATCGACACGCCCGCATCGCCAGCGCCGCTGTTCAAAGCATACTGATATACCGTTCCGTCGTAGTTGTGAGCACGCGCATCAACACCGCCGCCCGTGTTCGCGGCGCTAGCCACGGCGGAGATCGTCACGGCACCATCGTTGGTCAACGACACGGTGACGGGCGTTGCCGTGTTGACGGACGCAGTTTGGCTGACATTCAAATAGTTGTCCGCAGTGGCATTGCCGCCGGACTGCGTCACGGTTGACGTCAGATCGTAACAATCGCCCGAATCAATCGTCAGCGTGTAAACGTCGCCGGTGCTCGAGTAGCTCGGGGGGGTCACAGCGCACGCATTCGCATCAGTAACACCGACGGTCAGCGTGGCGACGCCCATCGCAAAAAGAGAAGCTCCAACCCGAAACTTCTGGCGCCCAACCAAGCCAGCCTGCGCGTTACGTTGCATCATGATATTTTCCCCTGAATGCTTCTTGGGCGCTTTCCGCAGCCCCAAAAACGAAAGTTAGTTACAATCCTCAATGGCCCCTCTTATTGTCGGCGCCTTCAGCTGTCAACGGGAAACCGGCATAAAAGAGGGCCATACACCGGTTTAAAAGGGGCCAGCTGGATCGAACACAAAGCCTCTGGCTGAGGCTGGGCATTGTCGGTTGCGGGGAAGCGGCGGTAGCGGATCGGAAGCTGTCGCCATTCATCTCGAGGATGTGGATGTGGTGGGTCAGCCGATCGAGCAGGGCTCCGGTGAGCCGCTCGCTGCCATATACCGATGCCTATTCATCGAACGGCAAATTGCTGGTGATCAGCGTGCTGCCGCGCCCGTAGCGCCGACTGAGAACCTCGAACAGCAGCGCGCCGCCGACGGCAGTGAATGGCACATAGCCCAGCTCATCGAGGATTAGCAGGCGCGCATCGCACGGATGCTGGCCGAGCGGGTCACGGTCGGCAGCGACGGCATGGCGGTCGATCCGCGCACCGCGGGGCTTGGGTCGATAGTCAGGGCGATGGTGACGCCGCGCCGGCAGATGGCGGCCATTGCCGACCTGCCGTGGGCAGACCAGGTTGCCGCCGCCTTCGGTTCCTCAGAAGCCTAAAAACCGCCTTACAGGCTGGCGTTTGCCGTCCACACGGACAGGCCAGGTGCGCCCAGAATTGCGCGCAGACACCTCCACCTTGGCTTCTCTAACTGCATATTCGATGGAATTGCTCCAACGAACTGCCGAGCCATTTTTCCGGCCAAATAATTGTAATTTCTAGCTATTTAGCATCCGAACGAACGGTGGTGAGGTTCGGGTGATCAGGTCTTCAACATGCCAGCGCACTTCCTCGCGCGCCAGTTCTTCGGCGGTGCGGGTGGAGCGGGCAAAGACGGCAACCAACAGTGCGGACAAGGCGATGAGCGCGAGGAAGGTTGCAAGCGCGATCCATCCGGTGCGCAAGTTGCGCAGCGATGGTCGCGCACCGGAGCCGCGGCTGAGGTGGTCCGAACCCTTTGCACCAGACATAGGCAACGGTTGGAAACAAAGGGTTAGCAGGGCTTACCCAGTGCTGGGAAGGAAGGCGCCAAATTGGCGGAATTCCGCGGAATCCTGAGGGTAAGCAAGGTCCCTTGCGCCCGGCTCCGCAATCTCGCCTGCCAAACGCGTTGCAATCGCATACCGAACTTGCCATCGTCCGGCGCGAGCCCTCATCCACGGGCAAACAACCATAACGGGAGAAGACCGATGCGCGAGCATCTGCAGCACTACATCAATGGCGCCTGGACCCCCAGCGAAGGCGGCAAGCGCCACGAAGTGATCAATCCCGCAACCGAGGAAGCTTGCGCTGCCATCATGCTGGGCAGCCAGGCAGATGTCGACAAGGCCGTCGCCGCCGCCAAGGCCGCCTTCCCCGCTTTTGCCGCCACTTCCGTGGAAGAGCGCAAGGCGCTGCTGGAGCGCATCCTTGAGGAATACAAGAAGCGCATTCCCGATTTCGCAGCTGTGATCAGCGAAGAAATGGGCGCACCGATCGGCTTTGCCGGCACCGCGCAGGTGGGCGCTGGCATCGGCTATATCCTCGGCACGCTTGAAGCGCTCGAAGGTTTCGAGTGGGAATCCCCCGTGCCCGGCGCCAACGCGCGCTTTGTGCATGAGCCGATCGGCGTGGTCGCCGCGATCACCCCGTGGAACTGGCCGCTCAACCAGATCTGCGCCAAGATCGCGCCCTGCATTGCGGCAGGCAACACCGTGGTGCTCAAACCTTCGGAAGAATGCCCCGCGAACGCGGTGATCATGGCCGAAGTGATGCACGCAGCAGGCGTGCCTGCCGGCGTATTCAATCTCGTGCAGGGCGATGGCCCGGGCGTGGGCGTCGCGCTTACGGTTCACCCCGATGTCGATATGGTGAGCTTCACAGGATCGACCCGCGCCGGCATCCAGATCGCCAAGAACGCGGCCGACACGGTCAAGCGCGTGCACCAGGAACTGGGCGGCAAATCGCCCAACCTCGTGCTTGAAGATGCCGATTTCGCCGCGACCCTTCCCGGCACGCTGCAGGGCGTGGTCGCCAACACCGGCCAGAGCTGCATTGCTCCCACGCGCCTGCTGGTTCCCAAGGCGCGCAAGGAAGAAGCCGAAACCTTCGTGAAGAACTACTTCGCGGCGGTGAAGGTCGGCAATCCGGCCGAAGACGGCGCGCATATCGGCCCGGTGGTCAACAAGGCGCAGTGGTCCAAGATCCAGTCGCTGATCGATACGTCGGTTTCGGAAGGTGCAACGCTGCTGGAAGGCGGCCCGGGCCTGCCGGACAACGTCAACCGCGGCTACTTCATCCGCCCGACCGTGTTTTCGGACGTGACCCCGGACATGACGATCTTCCGCGAGGAAACCTTCGGGCCCGTCGCCACGATCACCACTTATGAAGGCATCGAGGAAGGCATCGAGCTGGCCAACCGCACCGCCTATGGGCTTTCGGCAGTCATCACCGGCGATGTCGAAACCGCCAAGGGCATTGTCGGCCGGCTGCGCGCAGGTCTTGTCGCGGTCAACCAGTGGGGCGGCGTCAAGGGCGGTGCCTTCGGCGGCTACAAGCAATCGGGCAACGGCCGCGAAGGCGGCGTATATGGCCTGAAGGACTTCATGGAACTGAAGACCATCGCCGGCGCATAAGCAGCGCGGTCCAACGATCAGACGACCCCGCGCCACATCGGTGGCGCGGGGTTTTCTGTATCAATAGTCCCTGCTGGCCTTGAGGTTGAGGCTTTCGTCGCCGATCGTCGAGATCGTGCCCAGCAGCACCAGCCAGCGCGTTATGCGAAACTCTGCCGAAGTCGCGCTATAGCCGCGCCCGTCGGTGATCAGCTCCACGAATATCCGCCGCCCGATATACTTGCCCACTGCCACCGACGTGCTGCGGCCCACCGAAGCATCTGCGCTGACAATGCGCAGCCGATCAAGCCCGATGGCGCTGCGCAGCTTGTTGATCGGATCGAGCCCGCCCCCGCTGCGGAAGCTGGCAAGCGCGGAGGCAAGCTGCACCGCCTCAGGCGCGGAAATCTGCGTGATCGAACTGCCAAACAACATCCGGCTGAGCAGTTCTTCTTCGGGCAATGCGGGGACCGAACTGAAGGCGATCTGCGGCTTCAGGGCCGATCCGTTGATGGCGATCTTGGCGCTCACCCCGTTGGCATCGCCTTCGGCCACGATATCGAGCCGGGGATCGACCGGCACTTCGCCGACAAAGCGGATGCGCCCGCGCGTGAGATCGAAGCGCTTGCCGGCAAATTCATAGCCGCCCCGCACCAGATCGGCACTGCCGAAGATCTGCGGATTGGCCGTATCGCCGCGCAACCGCACATCGGCAGCCCATTCGCTTTCCAGCCCCAGTCCGCGCACATCGATGCGGTCTGCGCCAGCGGCATCGATCAGGTACTTCCACGGCGTGTAAGGCGCGCGCGGCGGCGCGATATCGGCGCGCAGGTTGCTTTCGTGCGTGGTGATGGATGGAAGCTGCTCGATCACGCTGGCGCGCCCCAGCGCCCAGCGCGCGCGCTCGATGTGGACACGCCCGGCGATGGTGCCGCCGATCCCGTTCGATACGATGCGCAGCGGGCCGGTGACCGTTGCGGCCATGTCATCCCGGTTGATGAGCAGCGCGCTCGCCGCCGCGATCTTGATATCGAGGCCGACACCGCGCGTCGCCAGATCGCTGAAATCGAACGTGC
>CANGJB010000100.1 GCA_947453945.1 Sphingomonadaceae bacterium | reverse complement strand
TGTTGGTCGTGCGGCGCGAACCGTCGCGCAGGCGCTTGACCTGAACGATGAGATCGACCGATTCGGCGATCTGGCGCGAGATGGCTTCCTTGGGAATCTTGATGTCGCCCATCAGGATCATGTTTTCCATACGGCCGAGGCATTCGCGCGGGCTGTTGGCGTGGAGCGTACACATCGAGCCATCGTGACCGGTGTTCATGGCGGCGAGCAGATCGAAACACTCGGCGCCGCGAATTTCGCCCAGGATGATGCGGTCAGGACGCATACGCAGGGCGTTCTTCACAAGATCGCCGATGGTGATCGCACCCTGGCCTTCAAGGTTCGGCGGGCGGGTTTCGAGCGGCAGCCAGTGCGGCTGCTGCAGACGAAGTTCGGCCGCGTCTTCGATGGTCAGCACGCGCTCGCCCGGATCGATCATTTTCGAAAGGGCGTTGAGCATGGTGGTCTTGCCCGAACCCGTACCGCCCGAAATGACGATGTTCATGCGGCAGGCGCCCGCGATCTTGAGCGCAGTCGCCATCTTGTCCGACATCGAACCGAAGTCGCGCAGCATATCGAGCGTGATCGGCTTTTCGGAAAACTTACGAATCGAGATCGCGGTGCCGCGCAAGCTGAGCGGCGGCACGATCACGTTGACGCGGCTGCCGTCCTTGAGGCGAGCATCGGCCAGCGGCGTCGTCTGGTCGACGCGGCGGCCGACCTGATTGACGATGCGCTGCGCGATCTGGAACAAGTGGCTTTCATCGCGGAACCGGATCGGCGCGATGACCAGTTTGCCCTTCTTTTCGATGTAGGTCTGCTCAGGCCCGTTGACCATGATATCGGTGATCTCGGGGTCGTTCAGCAGTTCCTCGAGCGGACCGAAGCCAAGCAGTTCGTCGATCAGCACCTTTTCCAGCGCGAACTGTTCGCGCCGGTTAAGCGTGACCTTGAGCTCGGCCAGCACTTCCATGATGATCGGGCGGAATTCCTCGGAAAGTTCTTCCTTGGTCAGGGTCGCTGCGGCTTCCGGATCCACGCGTTCGAGCAGGCGCGGCAGCACCTGTTCCTTGATCTTGTGGACCGAGGCCTCAAAGCCTTCCGCCTGATAGCCCGGTTCGTTTACCCCGTTGATGCGGTCGGCGAGGCGGGTCATCGCGTCGGATTTGTTGTTCGCGCCCGAATCGGGGGCGTCCATGCTGGGCAGGGGCGGGAATTGCTCACCCCCCATCGGCACCGGAACGGGCGCTGCCGAACCTTCACCCGCCTTCATGGGACGCGCCACGCCGAACGAGGGGCGCATCGCAGTGCTGCCCCCGCTGGCTCCGGACTTGCGGCCAAATGCGCTCATGCAGATATCCCTGTTCTCTTCGCGGAAAGGTTGCTCCGACAATGGTCAGCACAAGCTTCCGATGCGTGGTGAATACCGCCGAAACCTTCAGGAATTCCTAAATACATCCCGATTTCGCACAGGCGCTGCGGCAGATGGGTGTTTTGTGCAGGCACGATATGGGCAGGCTAACCGGCAAAATCGGCCTTGGCCGCATCGGGCCAGGGTCCGTTCCAGCACTTTGCGGGTTCCCGTAACGGCACAATCGAGGGATGCGCCGGACGAATCGCGGGGATCATCCGGTCGAGCGGCGCGATGTAGGTGGCATATCCGCCAGGCACGACGCCGTAGTAGCCGCAGGCCACCTCGGGCGCGCGTGGCAGCAAGATCGCCCGGGCTGTCTCGCCCACGGGAACCACAAGGCCGATCATGAACAGGCCGATAGCGACCCGGCGCGCGGCCTGGCCTTCGCGGTTTATGGGATCCGGTGCGGAACGGAGCACCCCGGCCATGGTGATGGCGATGAAGGTGAGCGACGGGATGGAAACCCGCATCATGAAGTCGATCGTCTCCCCGACCCTCATGAACGGCAGCACCAGCAGCATGGCAACGCTGAGCAGGATCGTGATCCTGTCGAGAGCCCATGAGCCGCGCGCCAGCCACAGCACGCACAGGAATGGCAGAACCTCGACCAGATAGAACAGGACATAGGCCTGCACGGCATAGTCAGACGTGCCGCTCGGCACCCCGCCAAGGCCGCTTGCCAGATAGAGCAGCGAGGGAAGCGCGAGCACGACAGCAACCGCGGGCAGCGCGATTTCGGCAAGGCCGACGCGGCGGCGCACCAGTTCGGTGAGCGCAGCGACAATGGTGAAGGGGACGATGCCAATCCCGCTGAGCGGCGACATCAGCGCCAGCATGGGCACGAGGCACAGCAGTGCGGCGAGGGGGAGCTTGCCAGCCCGCCAGGCCAGATAGAACGCCGCGCCGATCCACCCGGCAAGCGCGTGCTGCGGCACCCAATAGGCCAGCGTCACCACTGCCGAATACTGCATCTTGTCCCACTGCTCGAGATGGACCAGCGGACTTCCGCCATAGAGCCGCTGCCCGATCACATCGAGTCCGCTGGAGAGCAGCACCAGGATCAGAGTGATCCATGGCCGGGCCGTGCCGGAAAACATCGGCACTGCGATGGCCACAAGGCCGGCAAGAAGCGCAGCATCCTGCACCAGCAGGGCGAGCTCTGCGCCCCAGCTTCCAGCGATCTTTCCGACAAGCGCCGGAACGAGATAGATGCCGACCGGGCAGCGCAGCATCGTCAGCCCGCTTGCCGTTTCGTAAACCCAGGGCCACGGGTGGGTGACCAGATCGTTCAGGACGGCGTAGCGAACCTGCCAATCCGTGTTGGCATAAAAGAAGCGCCCTTCGCCGCCGAGCATGAACAGGGCCAGCGCGCCTAGGAACAGGGCCGCGAACGTGCGCGGCTGTACGGCGGGCCCTTCAGTCCAGCCCTTGAGACGCCACAGGCCTGCGCAGAGCGCAGCGGAAACAAGGCCAGCTGCCGCCATCAGCAGCGGCGACAAGCCCAGCATGGCGAGCAGCAGAATCTGGTCCAGCAGCAGGAAACCGAGAATGCCGAGGGCCAGCGACCGGGTCTCCAGCATCACGCCATGCCGGCGGGCCGGGCGGGCCGGTGCCTCTGCACCGCTTACAGGCAAGGACAGGTCGAGCATCCCCTTGAGGATACGGTGGACCTCTCAAGGTATGGTTAACGCAATTCCGCCCGCAGCCACCGCTGATCGCGGCGTTCAGCTGCCGACGAGATGGTATTGCGCGCCCAGCGGCAGCCAGCCCAGAAAACGCTCAAGCGGGCGCAGCACGGCAAGCACCGGGGGAAAGAACAGGCAGAAACGGCGCTCGGTCCTGGCGAAGCCGCCTGCCTTGAGGCGGCGATGCATCTCGCCCGCGCCAATCAGCACCGCATCGCGGTCAAACTCGCAGCGGGCCACGGCAAGACGGGTCAGCGGATTGAGCGGATTGTGCTCGAACAGCACCAGCATGCCATCCGGACGCAGCACCCGGCGAAGTTCCCTGAGCAGCCTGACATGGTGCTCGGCGGGAATATGGTGGAACACGCAGGCAATGAACACGCAGTCGATGCTCGCATCGGGGAGCGGCACACTGAGCCCGTCATACGCCAGCGTTGTAACCTGCGGGATGGCCTGTGCATCGACGAGATCGAGGCTGGCGCGCGAAACATCGAGCGCGATGAGCTCTGCTTCGGGAAATGCCGCGTGCATCGGGGCGAGCGCATTGCCGATCCCCGCGCCGAAATCCATGATCACCGCCGGACTGCGTCCGCGCTGCGCCCAGAGTTGCTGGACGTACTCGATCTTGTAGCTGGCGAAGTAGTCCAGCGCGTCTTCCGAAACGCCGGTCGAATGCGCGTGCTGTGCGCGGTAGTCGGCCGCGACTTCGTCGAATTCTGCCGCAGCGGGCACGGCAAGCGCATCACCCATGGACGCGCTCCCGGATCGTATCGTGCAACTGGTGCACGGCATTGCCGCGCGCGCCGCGCACCCCGTGCACTTCGTCGATGATGTAGAGCGGGCGGCGCTTGGCTTCCATGTACATGCGGCCAAGGTATTCGCCCATGATGCCTAGGATCATCAGCTGCGTGGAGCCGAGCACGAGGATGATCGCCAATGTCGATGTCCAGCCGCTGATCGCATGGCCCATGACCCATGCCCCCAGCACGTAGGCAAGCATCAGCATCGCGCCGAGCCCTGCGCAGACGCCCATCCATGAGGCAATGCGCAAAGGGGCCACCGAGAAGCTGGTGATCGCATCAATGGCGAAGGACACCATCTTGTGCAGCGGATACTTGGTCACGCCCGCAAAACGCGCATCGCGATCATAGGGCAAGGGAGCTTGCTTGAAACCGACCCAGCTCACCATGCCGCGCACGAAGCGATAGCGTTCGGGCATTGCCTGCAGCACATTGAGCACGCGCCGCGTCATCAAGCGGAAATCGCCGGCATCGCGCGGGATGTCGACATCGACCAGCCGGTCGAGCAGTCGGTAGAACGCGGAAGCGGTGGCCCTCTTGAAGGCGGTTTCGCCGTCACGCTTGCGGCGCTGGCCATAGACCACATCGTTGCCGGCGCGGATCAGCTCGAGCATCGGGCCGATCAGTTCCGGCGGGTCCTGCAGATCGGCATCGAGGATGAAGATCAGCTCCCCAGCTGCCTGCGCCAGCCCGGCGGTGAGCGCGAGCTGGTGCCCGTGATTGCGCGCGAGATTGACGCAGAGCACCCGCGGATCGGAATCCGAAAGCGCGACCATGCCCGGCCAGGTCGCATCGCGTGACCCGTCGTTGACCAGAACGATCTCGAAATCATCGCCGAAAACGGGTTCTATCGCGGCGACCAGGCGGCGGTGGAGTTCGCCAAGGCCCTCAGCCTCGTTGTAGCACGGCACGACGACAGAAAGCGCCGGCCCGCTTGGCGCAGCGATCATATCCCGTCCGGACCCCTGATCCACCATCGAACCGCCTCCTGCCTTGCATCAATCCCTACGCAAAGCGTGGTAAACATGCCGTAAACAAGCCTTAACCGGCTCTCGATGCAACCCTTGGCACTGAAAATGGAACAAGGCCAGTACGAGGGTTGTGCGCAAGGCGAACAAACGCAAAGAGCATGCGGGACGGGACGTTCCGCCGGAGGGGCCATTGCGCAATCAGACAAGGGATGCACTTCTGCTGGCAATCGGCGGATTTGTCTTTCTCTCCACAGGCGATACGCTGGTCAAGTCGATGGCAGGGCAATGGCCCGGGCCCGCCATCGCTTCGCTGCGGTATATCGTGGGCACGCTCGGCCTCGGCGCTATTCTGCTGTGGCGCGAGGGGCCTTCAGGCTTCGCCATGCACCGCGCAGGGTGGCATGCCGTGCGCGGCTTCGGGGTAGCCTTGGCGGCCACCACGTTCTTCACTGCGGTCCAGATCATGCCGTTTGCCGCAGCGACGGCCATTTCATTCACCAGCCCGATGGTCACGGCGTTGCTTGCGGCGTTGCTGCTCGGCGAACCGCTGCGGCGCGAGACGTGGATCGCCAGCCTTGCCGCATTTGC
>CANGJB010000099.1 GCA_947453945.1 Sphingomonadaceae bacterium | reverse complement strand
GGTAGATGATATCTTCGCCTTTGAAGAGCAGCTGATCCTGCGCCGCCTGGCAGAGGGCGAAGCGCAGCTGTTTGCGCGCGATTCGCTGGTGCGTATCCTTGGTGCGCCCGCGCGGCGGATCGACGTGATGACGTCACCCATCACGCATTGCCCGGGCTGGCAGCTCCTCGTCCTTGGTGAAGCAGTGGGGATCGAGGCGCTCTCCGGCGATGGCGGCGGGGCAGGCGCAGGGGAGGGCACTGCGCTGCGCGCGCCCGAAGTCCTCGCACATGAAATCAAGAACCCCCTCGCCGGCATTCGCGGCGCGGCGCAATTGCTGGGCCGCAAGCTGGGCGATGGGGACCGCGCGCTCACGGAACTGATCACCGGTGAAGTCGACCGTATCGCCAAGCTGGTGGACCAGATGCAGTCGCTCTCCCGCCGCGGCCGCGAACCGGGCGTGGCCTGCAATCTCCACGAAGCAGTTCGCCGCGCGCAGGCCGTGGTGGCCGCCGGGCGGGGCGGAGGCTTCATCGTGGAGGAGGAGTTCGATCCTTCCCTCCCGCCGGTCATGGCCAATCCCGATGCTCTCGTGCAGGTCCTGCTCAATCTTTTCACCAACGCGCGTGAAGCCTGCGAGACTGCGCCCGAGCCGCGTATCTCGGTGCGCACGCGCTTCGCCAGCGGCATCCAGCTCCACGCCGGTCCCGGCGGCAAGCCGCTGCGCCTGCCCATCGAACTTCGCGTGAGCGACAATGGCCCCGGCATCGACCCGGCGCTGCGCGATCACATTTTCGATCCCTTTGTTACCAGCAAGAAAAACGGGCAGGGGCTTGGCCTCGCGCTCGTTCAGAAGCTGGTCCGCGAGATGAACGGCCGGATCACCCACGACCGTGACGAAGTTCGCGGGTGGACTCATTTCCGCCTGCACCTGCCGGTGGCGGGAAATCTGGCGCCATGAAAAGCCGCATCCTGCTCGTCGAGGACGATGCGTCCATCGCGCTTGTCATTACCGCCGCCCTCGAGGCGGAAGGCTACAACGTCAGTCACTGCACATCGATTGCCGGCCGTGATCAGTTGCTGGCCGAGCAGCAATACGGCCTGATGCTGACAGACGTCGTCCTGACCGATGGCGACGGAATGGAAAGCCTGGGGCGCGTGCGCGAGGCAGCGCCGCATATGCCGGTCATCATTCTTTCGGCGCAGAACACCCTCGATACCGCCGTCCGCGCAAGCGATACCGGCGCCTTCGAGTATTTCCCCAAGCCCTTCGATCTTGATGAGCTGGTGCGGACCGTGCGCCAGGCCATCGGCTCCAGCGATAGCGCGGGTGCGGTCGATTTTGCCGATGACGTCGCACCGGGCCTGCCGCTGGTCGGCCGAAGCCCGGCGATGCAGACGGTCTACCGCATGATCACGCGCGTGCTGCGCAATGATCTCACTGTGCTCATCCTCGGCGAATCTGGCACCGGCAAGGAACTGGTTGCAGAAGCGATCCATCAGCTCGGCTCGCGAAGCGCAGGGCCGTTCATCGCGGTCAACACTGCCGCCATCCCCGGCGACTTGATCGAGAGCGAGCTGTTCGGCCACGAAAAGGGCGCCTTCACCGGTGCAGCCCAGCGCCGGATCGGCAAGTTCGAGCAGGCGAGGGGCGGCACCCTGTTCCTCGACGAGATCGGCGACATGCCGCTGGAGGCCCAGACCCGCCTTCTGCGCGCGTTGCAATCGGGACGCATCCGCCGGGTTGGCGGCACCGATGAAATCACGCTCGATTGCCGCATCGTCGCAGCGACTAATCGCGATCTCATGCCGATGATCGCTGCGGGCACCTTCCGCGAGGATCTGTACTACCGCCTCGCCGTGGTCCCCATTTCGCTGCCCGCATTGCGCGAGCGGGCGGATGATATAGAGGCGCTCGCCCGCCACTTCCTCGTCCGCGCCGCCAGCGAAGGACTGCCGCGCCGCCAGCTTACCGCAGCCGGCGCCGCACTGCTCGCCCGCCAGCCTTGGCGCGGCAACGTGCGCGAGCTGCGCAATTTCGTCTACCGGCTCGCGCTGCTGGCCCGCGACGAAGTAATTGACGCGGGCACCATCGAGCCGCTCCTTGCGCAAGACCGGGCCCAGCTTCCGCCCGGCCAGACGCCGCCTATCCCGGCTGCCGATTTTGCAGAGGCCCTGGCCAGCTGGCTGGCGCTGGGAGAGCCGGGCGAGGGCGAGCTTTACAGTGCAGCGCTTGCCGCTTTTGAGCGCCCGCTGTTCCTTCACGCCCTTGCCGTGACCGGCGGAAACCAGCTGCGTGCGGCGCGTCTCCTCGGCATCAACCGCAACACGCTGCGCAAGCGCCTGTCAGACCTCTCGATTGATCCCGAAGAGGCACTGCGCAGCTGAGGAACCCAGCCTACAGGCAGCCGTAACCGGAGGGCCACACACCGACTGCCGCGAAAAACCGTACGTTCGTCGAATCGCCTTGCAATGCTGCAACAGCGGTGTTGTATATCGGCAACGATGGTACAGAACGGAAAAGGCGGCATGCGGCGCTCACCAAGGTGGTATCGCCGGCTTCTGGTGGCGATGCGCCGTGCCAACGTATTCCTGCTGCTCGAGATGACTGCAACCATGGCGCTTGCGCTGATGGTCACCGTTACATGGATGGCGCTCTCAAGCAGCGGCAACACCAACCAGCTTTTGCCGTCCCGGCTCACAGCCAGTCTGCTGATCGGCACACTTGTGCCCGCGATGGCGCTGATCGTGCTGATCGGCCGCCGCCTCGCACTCCGCCGCGCGGCGCGCAGCGTGCTTGGCAGCAGCGGCCGGCTCCACGTCCGGCTTGTTTGGCTATTCTCGCTCATCGCGGCGATTCCCACGCTTCTTGTCGTGGTCTTCGCCTCGCTTCTTTTTCAGTCCGGCGTCGAATTCTGGTTTTCGGACAGTTCGCGCGGGATGCTGGAAAACGCTAACAGTCTCGCACGTGGCTATTATGCCGACAAGCTGCGCGATGTCGGCAACGAAAGTGTCGCCATGGCGGGCGATTTGCGCGATTATCTTGGTCAGGCCCCTATCACCAGTCAGGAATTTGCCGAGGGTTATTCGTGGCAGGTCATCAACCGCCGGCTCAACGAATCCGCCATCATCGAGAAGGGCGCGGATGGCACCTTGCGCACCGCTGCCATTGTCGATCCCGCGCGCAGCGAACAGCGCGAGCGCGTCACGCCCACTGAACTGGCGCGGATAGACGCAGGCGAGCCCGTGGTAGTCACAGCCTCGGCGGCGCGGATCGAGGCCGTCAGCCCTGTCGACCGCACGCGCGGCATCTATCTTTACGTCGCCCGCAATTCGGACGCGCTGGCGCTCAACCAATGGCAGCGCGCGCAAAGCGTGCTCAAGGCCTACGACTTTCTGACACGCCGCGCCCGCGCCTTGCAGCTGCGCTTCAACATCGCCCTGCTGGTGATCTCGCTGGCACTGGTTGCACTGGCTGTGTGGGTCGCACTGCGCTTTGCGGATCGTCAGGTTGCCCCGTTGATCGAGCTGGTTTCGGCGGCGCGCAATGTCGGCAGCGGTAACTTCGCGATGCGGGTCCAGGCCGGTAACGGCACCGACGAGGTCGGCCTGCTGGCCCGCGCGTTCAACCGCATGACGGCGCAGCTCGAAGCGCAGACCCAGGCGCTGGTCAGCGCCAACGCCCAGCTCGAAGTGCGCCGCGCCTTTATCGAGGCCGTGCTCGAATCGATCACCGCCGGGATCGTCTCGATCAATCGCGAAGGCTCGATCCGCCTGATGAACAGCTCGGCTCAGGCGTTGCTCTACCCTGCGCGTGAGGGCGAGGCGGTCGATGATCCGGTCGGCGCCCCGCTGGCCGAAGTCGCGCCGCAGCTTGCCCAGTTCGTCGCAGGCGGCGATCGCAGCGGCGTCGTGCACTATGCCAAGGGCGGAGATATGCTGACACTTGCGGTCAAAGTCACGGCGGACCGCAACGGGCACGTGATCACGTTCGAGGATATCACTCGGCAGCTGCTCGATCAGCGCCGAGCGGCATGGTCCGATGTGGCCCGGCGCATCGCGCACGAAATCAAGAACCCACTCACCCCGATCCAGCTTGCGACCGAGCGTCTCAAGCGCCGCTACCGCCGCCAGATTGAGACCGATCCCGAATTGTTCGAGGAGCTCACTGCCACGATCATCCGCCAGGTCGGCGATCTGCGCCAGATGGTCGACGAGTTCTCCTCCTTCGCGCGCCTGCCCAAGCCCGTGTTCCGCCATGAGGACGCGAGTGATCTCGTGCGCCAGTCGCTGTTTCTGCAGGAAGTGGCGCACAGCGATATCACCTTCACGTTCCGTTTCGACGGCGAGGGTGAGGGGACTGTGCCGATTGAAGCCGACCGCCACCAGTTCGGCCAGGCCATGACCAACGTGCTCAAGAACGCAATCGAGGCGGTGGAGCAGCGCGCCAAGTCCGAGGATATCGCCTATCGCGGCCGCATCGCCGTCAGCCTCGCGGCAGAGGGCCATGCCATCACCGTGACTGTGGCTGACAACGGCGTGGGGCTTCCCGCCGAACGCGATCGCATTCTGGAGCCCTACATGACCACGCGCGAGAAGGGCACCGGGCTTGGTCTCGCGATCGTCAACAAGATCGTCGAGGAACATGGCGGGACAATGGGCTTTGCCTCCAACGATGACGGCGGCACCTCGGTGATAATGCGCTTCGCCCGCAACCCGCTCGCTGCCGAGTCTGTTACCGATACGCCGGCAGCGCCGGTGACCGCCATTCCCGCCAACCGCTAGACCAGCCCCCAGGACGAACCGAAAAATGGCACTCGATATCCTCATCGTGGACGACGAACGCGATATCCGCGAGCTGGTGGCTGGCGTGCTCAGCGACGAAGGCTATGATTGCCGCACCGCTGCCGACAGCACCGCCGCGCTGGCTGCAGTAGACGAACGGCGGCCCAGCCTCGTCCTGCTGGACGTGTGGCTCCACGGCAGCCCGATGGACGGGCTCGAAGTTCTCGACGAGATCAAGAAGCGCGAGCCTGAGCTTCCGGTGATTATCTTCTCCGGCCACGGTAACATCGATACCGCGGTCTCGGCCATCGGCCGCGGCGCGATGGATTTCCTCGAAAAGCCGTTCGAGGCAGAGCGCCTGCTCCTGCTGGTCGAGCGCGCCACCGCAACCGAACGGCTGCGCCGGGAGAATGCGCGCCTGCGCCAGGGCCTTTCGATGGCCGATGGCTTCACTGGCAATTCCAGCGCGATCAACCAAGTCCGCGCTACGCTCAAGCGTGTTGCGAACACGGGCAGCCGGCTGCTGATCACCGGCCCCGCCGGATCGGGCAAGGAAGTCGCCGCGCGGCTGCTCCATTCGTGGAGCCCGCGGTCCGACTATGCTTTCGTGACGGTCAATTCCGCGCGCATCACGCCCGAACGCTTCGAGCAAGAGCTGTTCGGCGAGGAGATCGACGGCAAGCTGGTACGGGCAGGGCTGCTGGAAATGGCCGACGGCGGCACCCTG
>CANGJB010000098.1 GCA_947453945.1 Sphingomonadaceae bacterium | reverse complement strand
GCGGGGGAGCCGGGGATGAGGCAGGCCGTCGCCACGCTGACCGCGCCGAGCACGCCGATGGTGGCGTGGGCGCGGTGGGGGATGAAGCTGCGCACGGTGACCGCGCCGCCGTGCTTTGGCGGGGCGACCAGCATCATCTTGGGGACGGATTTGGAGGTCACATCGCCGAGGTTCATCATCGGGCCGACGATCAGGCGGATGGCTTCGATTCGGGCCTTGAGTTCCGTCGCATTGTCGAGCCAGTCGCGGTCTTCGTAGCCGGTGATCCCCACATCTGAGGCCTTCATGACGACGCAGGGCATGCCGTTGTCGATGAGGGTGACGGGCACGCCGTTGATCACATCGACCGCGTTGCCGGTGGGCAGCAGCGCGCCGCAGGAGGAGCCGGCGGTATCGCGGAATTCGAGCGGGACGGGGGCGTGGCTGCCGGGGACGCCGTCGATCCTGGCCTCGCCCTGGTAAGTGACCTTGCTGCCGGGGGTGCTGACGGTGGCGACGGCGGCTTGGCCGGTGTTTTCCATGTAGATCGAAACGCGCGTTTCATCGCCGCTGGCGGCGACGAGGCCGCGCTCGATGGCGAAGGGGCCAATCCCAGCGAGGATGTTGCCGCAGTTCTGCGCGTCCGTCACGATGGCCTGATCAACGAAGACCTGCAGGAACAGGTAGTCGACATCGATGCCTTCGCGGGTGGATTTGGAGACGACCGCGACCTTGCTGGTGAGCGGATCGGCGCCGCCCATGCCGTCGATCTGGACGGGATCGGGGCTGCCCATCATGGCAAGGAGGAAGGCGTCCCGCTGCGCGGTGTCTTGCGGCAGGTCATCCTTCAAGAAGTAGCCGCCTTTGGAGGTGCCGCCGCGCATCCACATGCAGCGTATGCCCTCAGACATACTTGAGGCCTTCCTTCTCGAGCCGTTCGCGCATCTTGTACATGTCGAGGCCGAGCACGCCCGAGGCGAGCTTTTCGCGCTTTTCGCCCTCGTTGGCTTCGCGCGCCTGCGCCGCCTTGAGCACGGCTTCGGCGTTGGCGCGGGGGACGATGCAGACGCCGTCGTCATCCGCCACGATCACATCGCCCGGGTTCACGAACTGGTTGGCGCAGACGACGGGGACGTTCACACTGCCGAGCGTGTTCTTGACCGTGCCTTGCGCGTAGATCGCCTTGGACCAGACGGGGAAGTTCATTTCGGTGAGATCACGCACATCGCGCACGCCAGCATCGATGATGAGGCCGCGGCAGCCGCGCGCGATGGCCGAGGTGGCGAGGAGATCGCCGAAGTAGCCGTCCTCGCAAGGGCTGGTGGGGGCGAGCAGCATGATGTCGCCGGCTTGCAGTTGTTCGATGGCGACGTGGACCATCCAGTTATCGCCCGGAGGCGAACTGATCGTGACCGCGCTGCCCGCGATGCGCGCGCCGCGATAGATGGGCCGCAAGTAGCTGGCGAGGAGGCCGGTGCGCCCTTGCGCTTCGTGGACGGTGGCGACACCGCAGGCGGCGAGGCCATCGATCACTGCCGGATCGGCGCGTTCGATGTGCTGGACGACGATACCGGACATGGGCTTGGCTCCCGTTTGGATTTTGCGGCCTATCCCTTCGGCTTGCCGCGCGCGCGCGGCCAATGCAATGTTTGGCGCGGGGCATAAGGAAATGCTAAGGGCGCGTGATGTCCGAGCCTGCTTACAATATCCGCCACTTTGCCGCGCTGGCCGCAACAGTGCGTCATGGCAGCGTGACGCGTGGTGCGAGAGCTGTGAACCTGACGCAGCCTGCGCTTACGCAAGCAATCGCGCGGCTGGAATCGGACCTGGGCTGCGCACTGTTTGAGCGCGGAGCAAGCGGTATGACGCCGACCGAGCCGGCCCGGCTGCTGGCCCCGCGCGCGGAGGCCGCGATTGCGCATGTGGGCAGCCCGCGCGTGACAGGCACGCAAGTGCGCGCGTTTCTGGCGCTGGCGCGGGCGGGCTCCTATGCCGGGGCGGCGGAGGCGACCGGGCTTTCGGCGGCCTCGCTCCACCGCGCGGTGGCTGATCTGGCCGTGGCGCTGGGGCAGCGGCTGGTGGACAAGCGCGGGCGATCCATCCTGCTGACCCCGCAAGGTGAGCGGCGCGCGCGCGGGTTTGGCTTGGCGATGGCGGAGCTGCGCAGCGGGCTTGCCGAAGTGGCCGCTTGGCAGGGCAAGGCGGCGGGGCGGATCGTGGTGGGGGCCATGCCGCTGAGCCGAGCGCGGTGGCTGCCCGAGACGATCCTGCGGTTTCAAGGCCTTCATCCCGGCGTGGCGATTGCGGTGGTGGAAGGAAGCCATGCGGAACTGGCCGGGCCGCTGCGTGATGGCGAGATCGACCTGATGCTGGGCGCACTGCGCGAGGCAGCCTTGCTGGAGGATCTGCATCAGGAGCCCGTGTTTGAAGACAGGCCGCAACTGGTAATGCGCGCTGGCCACCCGCTGCTCGCCGAAGCCAGGCCGATGGGGCCACAACTGGCCGGATTTGCTTGGATATTGCCCGCGCGCGATACGCCGCTGCGCCAATACTGGGAGGCGATGATGCGCGCCGCTGGGGCCGAGCCGCCGATGGTGGGGATCGAGTGCGGATCGGTGCTGACCGTGCGGCAATTGCTGCTGGGATCGGATGCGCTGACCTTGCTGAGCCCGGCGCAACTGGCGGTGGAGCTGGAGGCAGGCGTGCTGGCGACCCTGCCCACGCCCGCCCCGGTGCTGCGCCGGATCGGGATCACCACACGGGAGGGCTGGCGGCCGACCGCGCCCCAGGCGGTCTTTGTCGATCTTCTTCGTGATGTGGCGAGTACAGGTTTCGCATAATCTTATGGGCCGGGCATGAATTGCATTTGTTTGGCCCGCCCGCGCGCCGCAGGAGGGCGGGATGGAAAGCACACTTGCCCTGATCGGCTTCGGTGAGGCCGGATCAACGTTTGCCGAAGCGGCTGGCTGGGAAGCCGGGGCTGCGGCCTATGATGTGCTGCCCGCGCGCCGCGCGGCGATGGAAGCGGCAGGTGTGCTGGTCTGCGCCACGGCGAAATGCGCGCTTAGCGATGCCGATATGGTGCTGTCGCTGGTGACTGCTGATGCGGCGCTTTCTGCTGCGAAGGACTATGCCGCGCTGCTGAAGCCGGGCGCGCTGTGGTGCGACATGAATTCGGTGGCGCCCGATACCAAGCGCGCGGCGGCTGCGGCCATCGCGGCGGCGGGCGGGCGCTATGTGGATGTGGCGGTGCTGGCCCCGGTCAATCCGGCGCGGATGAACGTGCCGCTACTGGTGGCGGGCGCGGCGGCGGATGAGGCGGCTGAGGCCCTGCGCGGAGCGGGCTTTGCCAATGTGCGCGTGGTCGGCAGCGAAGTGGGCCGGGCCAGCGCGATCAAGATGATCCGTTCGGTGATGGTCAAGGGCATTGAGGCGCTGACGGCGGAGATGATGCTGGCGGCCGAAGCGGCAGGCGTGACCGACGAGGTGCTTGCCTCATTGGATGCAAGCGAGAAGACGCAAGCCTGGGCGGCGCGCGCGGCCTATAATCTGGAGCGCATGACGACCCACGGGGCGCGGCGTGCGGCCGAGATGGAAGAAAGCGCCAAGACACTCGCCGCGCTTGGCGTGGAGCCGGTGATGACCAGCGGCACCGTGCGCCGCCAACGCGAACTGGCCGGGAAGGCCGACCTGTTTATGCAAGAGAAAGAAGCCGCCCAATGACGATGATCATCGACTGCCACGGCCACTATACGGTGCTGCCCAAGGCACACGACGAATGGCGCGAGGCGCAGAAGGCGGCGTTCAAGGCGGGGACGCCGTGCCCGTCGTACCCGGAGATTACCGACGCTGAAATCCGCGAGACGATCGAGGCGAACCAGCTGCGCCTGATCAAGGAACGCGGCGCGGACATGACGATCTTTTCGCCACGCGCCAGCGCGATGGCGCCGCATGTGGGCGACCAGTCTGTCGCGGTGCCGTGGGCGCGGGCCTGCAACGATCTGATCGCGCGGGTGGTGGGGCTCTACCCCGAAACCTTTGCGGGCGTGTGCATGTTGCCGCAATCGCCCGAGGCGGATCTGACCAGCTCGATTGCAGAGCTGGAGCGCTGCGTGACCGAGCTGGGCTTCATCGGCTGCAATCTCAATCCCGATCCCGGCGGCGGGCACTTCAAGCATCCGCCGCTGACCGACCCCTACTGGTTCCCGCTCTACGAGAAGATGGTGGAACTGGACGTGCCCGCGATGATCCACGTTTCGGGATCGTGCAATCCGGCGATGCACGCGACGGGGGCCTATTACATCGCGGCCGATACCATCGCGTTCATGCAGCTGCTGGAAGGGGACCTGTTCGCCAAGTTCCCGACGCTGCGCTTCATCATCCCGCATGGCGGCGGCGCGGTGCCCTATCACTGGGGGCGCTATCGCGGCCTGGCGGACATGCTCAAGAAGCCCGATCTTTCGGGCCACCTCATGAACAACGTGTTCTTCGATACCTGCGTCTATCACCAGCCCGGCGTGAACTTGCTGGCCGAGGTGATCGAGACCAAGAACATCCTGTTCGGCAGCGAGATGGTCGGCGCGGTGCGCGGGATCGATCCGACGACGGGCCAGTACTTCGATGACACCAAGCGCTATGTCGACGCACTCGACATCACCGACGAGGCGCGCCACGCGATTTTCGAGGGCAATGCCCGGCGCGTCTATCCGCGCCTTGATGCCAAGCTCAAGGAGATGGGCAAGTGACCGAAGTTGCCAAACCCGCTGCGGACATCCACGCTTACTTGGCGGAGCTGGAGGATATCCCCGGCACGCGCGTCTATACTGCGGCTCGCGCCCGCAAGGGGTATCACATCAACCAGTTCGCGATGAGCCTGATGAAGGGCGACAACCGCGAGCGCTTCAAGGCGGACGAGCGGGCCTATCTGGATGAATGGCCGATCTCCGAGGAAGCCAAGGCGGCACTGCTGAGGCGTGACTACAACACGCTGCTCGATCTGGGCGGCAACGTCTATTTCCTTTCGAAGCTGTTCTCGACCGACGGACTCAGCTTTGCCGAAGCGGTGAGCACGATGACCGACATGACCTTTCCCGAATACCGGGACATGATGCTGAAGGGCGGGCGCTCCCCCATCGGCAATCGCTCGATCAAGGGAGGCTACTGATATGGCGCGTTTGACTGCAGGCGTGGGTTCGAGCCACGTGCCGCTGCTGGGCGTGGCGGTGGATCAGGGCAAGACGCGGGACGATTACTTCGGCCCGATCTTCGCAGGCTATGACTGGACCCGCGAATGGGAGAAGGCCGAGAAGCCGGACGTTGTGATCCTGGTCTATAACGACCACGCTAGCGCCTTCGACATGAAGATCGTGCCGACGTTCGCGATCGGCTGCGGCGAGCACTACAAGTCTGCCGACGAGGGCTGGGGCCCGCGCAAGGTGCCCGACGTGGAAGGCCATGCCGATCTGGCCTGGCATATCGCGCAGAGCCTGATCCTCGATGATTTCGACATGACGATCATCAACGAGATGGACGTGGACCACGGGCTGACCG
>CANGJB010000097.1 GCA_947453945.1 Sphingomonadaceae bacterium | reverse complement strand
GCGGCAGTCAGCGCACGGGTACGCAGCGGCCGCAATAGTGCAGCCGGCTTTAGCGTCCGTCGCAGACGCCGTTCTGGGTCTCGATCAGGTTGCCCGGGTCTTTCGAACGGAAAACCGGTGGACAGACACCGTGTGGCGCAAAGCGGCCTTATGCGGCCAGTTGATTTGTCCGCTTACTATGATCGACCTTTTCGATCATGCCGCTGGCGCCGCTGCGCGCCCGCCTTCAGGCGATCCCCTGCTTGCCGGGCGAGAGGATGTGATTGGGATCAAGCGCGTGCTTCAGCCGCGCATTGAGCGCCCGGTTCGCATCGCCATATTGCTGCGCCACCAGATCCATCGTGCTCACCCCGGTGCGATAGCTCGCCCAGCCCCGCGCGCCGAAGCGGGTGATCATCTCACGGATGCAATCATCCGCCTTCTTTTCCTCGGCCGGATCTTCCTTATCGTACTGGATGAAGATCAGGTGGTGCAGTTCGCGCCCGCCGATGGCGTAAGCCACCGAATAGTCGAAGCCGTATTTGCTCAGGATCTCCTTTGCGAGCTCGGTCTGCGCTTGCGTCTCGATGCCCTTGGCCGGGGCGACCGGCGCAAAGCACACCATCCCCCCGCCGCGCCAGCGCATGATGCCCTTTTCCTCGAGCGTGAGCTGCCCGCTCATCAGGTTCTTGTGGTGCTCGAACCACAAGTTGCCGCCCATCTCCTTCTCGGTCAGGACCTCGCCGCCCGATGCCTCGAACGCGCGGCGCACGATCGGTTCGATCGCGGCGATGATCTCGTCGGTGCCGTAGAGCGCGAAGTAAGTGTTCCACATGCCGAGGCCATGTTTCTTCGCGAAGGCCTGCACCACATCCTCTGGGATGCTCTCCGGCTTGTCCCACAGTTCCTCGCGCCGGTGGAACATGGCGATCTGGTAGGACGCGCCCATCATCAGCACGACATTGGGGATGAGGTTGTTCATCCGGAACGGCCGCATCGCATCGACGATCTTGGCGACATCGGCCATCGCGCCGTGCCGCACCATGAACGGCTTGAACGCGGGCGGCTTGGGCATCAGCCAGAAGCCCATCTTGGTCACCACGCCGAAGTTGGACTGCGTGAAGATCCCGTCGATATAGGGCCCGTAGCCCCATTTGAACGCCTGCCAGGTGGTCGAATTCTGCACGCTGCCCATGCCAGTGCGCACCAGCGTGCCATCGGCCAGCACCACTTCCATGCCGCACTGCATGGAGAAGTGATCGCCATACGGCGTATAACCCACCCCTCGCTCCAGCGTGTTGCCCACCGGCGAAACGATGGGGCCGACAGTCGGCACATCCAGCCAGAACGGCAGCTTGTTCGCCTCAAGGTAGTCGTGGAGGTCCTGATAGGTCACCCCCGGCTCGACCAGCGCGGTGCCCAGTTCCGCATCGATCTGGATGATCCGGTTCATCCGCTTCATGTCGAGGATCATCTGCCCGCTGCTCGCCGGCGTCGCGCAGCCATAGCCCATGTTCTTGCCCGTGGAGACGGTCCAGAGCGGCAGTTTGTACTTGTTGGCAATCTTCAGAATCGCCTGCACTTCCTCGACCGAACCCGGCGCCACCGCCCCGCTGGGCACATGTTCGTGCCGAGGATCGGGGGTGGAGCTTTTGGCATAGGGCAGCGTGCTTTCGGGGTCCGCAAAGACCCAGTCCGCGCCCACCACAGCGCGCAGTTCAGCCACGGCTGCGGAAAATGCGCCTTTGTCCAGATGCGCGGGCAGCTGGCGCGGCCCATCGAGCGGCGAGGCAAAGGCCCCCGATCCCATGAGCGCGGCTCCGACAGCGCCGGTGCGGATAAGGTCGCGGCGTGTAACCCCGGTCATTGCCCGTTCTCCATGGGTTCGCGTTCCTTGGGATCGGCCTTTGAAGCCTTGAGCCACAGGCCGAGTGCCTTGAGTTCGGCGTTGCTGATTTCCGTCGGGCGGAAGGCAGGCATCGCGCGCTGGCCGCGCCGCACGATCGCTTGCGTCATGTCCGCCGGAATGGCGCGACCCCGGATCACGGGCGCCACATGCTGGCCGTGGCAATAGCCGCAGGTCTTGGCATAAACCACGTTCGGCGCGCGCGGCGGCGGCGCGGGGGGTTCCGCAGCGGCCGGCAGTCCAAACCCCGCGCCAAGGGCGATCAACGCTCCCGTCAGGCGCAGGCTTCCCGCTCTCAAAAGCATCCCGTCTCTCTCCCAAAGCGCGTGTGCGTCAGGCCCTTAGCCCGCAACACATCCGCAACTTGACACTTTGTCAGATTGGGATCGAGGTAAGTTCAATCTTGCAGAGAGTCAAATTCATTCCGTCGACGCAAAGATCAGCTCGGGCAGCGGCCGTGCCGCGATCTCGCCCGCATCCTCAGCCCGCACACCCAGTCCGAGGAGGATCACCGCAACGATCTCTTCCGGATAGGCCGCTCCGCGTTCCTCGCGCAGCATGGTGGAAATCGCCGCAATCGTTGTACCCAGGATCGCATCGCGCCCCAGCGCCGCATCGGTAATGGTCAGCTGCCCCGCCGCGATGGCGTTGGCCACCGTCTGCTCCGCCTCGCGAAATGTCTCTGCGCCGAAGATGATACCGTTGGCGCTGAGGTTTATCAGCGAGCGCCCCCAGCCTGGCACCGCGCGCACCCGGTGCAGGTAGAACCGGATCGCCGCCGAAATGCGCTCGCGCGGATCGGGCAGCCGGGCAAGCGCCTCGCTCACCGCGGTCAGGAAATCGTGGGTAACCTCATAGGTAACGGCATCGCGCAGCTCGGCCATACCCGAGAAGTGATCGTAAAATGTCGCCCTGGTGATTCCTGCGCGCTGTGCGACATCCTCGATTCGCGCGTGAAGCCCGTCCTCCTCGCCGAACAGCTCGAAGGCCCCCGCAATCACCCTTGCGCGGGTGCGGGCCCGGCGCACTGCACCAAGCTCCATTCGCCTTGCCTTGTCGGATCTGCCGTCAGCCACTCTGCACCCCGGAAATGCGCTGGTGCGGCGCTCAATAGGGGCAGCGGCGCAGATTGCCAAACCCGGCGCTAAGCGGTCCCTGCTATATCACGCAGACAAGCGTAACCCCGAGGGGCGAACGCGTTTCAAACTGAAGGGAAATCTGGACACCCGGCGCGCTGCAATTTTGCGCATCCTCTCCCAAGGCCGCGCCGGGTGGACGACTTGTTATGTGCAAGCGGATTTATCGCATTGGCGCGGCGGTGTCATCATGAAATTGCGCCTGCGCGACCACCCGCAAATCTAAAATTATCCCGCTGCCACAAAAGGCTCTGCCGGAATTCTTGCAACAATGCTGCGCCCACGCTGCGCCCTTTCCCTGATGGCGGGAAAGGGTGATGTTATCTGCAGGTGCCCCAACCGGGCGATCATGCTTCGATCTGCTCGCCATATCCTCGCCGCGCTTGCGCTTGCCGCGCCGGGGCTAGGCGCACCCACTGCGGCCGCTGCGCAGTCCGTGGTGGATCTGGGAGCCTCCTACACCGCGGATATTCTCACCGCCGCCAGCAACAGCTCCACACGCGGCACCGACTTAGTCGGCCGTGCAGATGTCTGGCTGGATTTCAAGGGACCGGCCGTCGGCCTCGATACGCTTGCCGCACACCTTGATCTGATCGCGGTGCATGGCCCCGATTTTTCCGGCCGCAGAGCCGGTGCCTACCAGACCGTGAGCAGCCTGGAAGCCGATACCCTGCCGCATGTCTACGAGGCATGGGCGCAATGGAAGCCGGGACCGCAATTCTCGGCAAAAGCGGGCCTCATCGATCTCAACGCCGAATTCGATATTCAAAACACCGGCGTGCTTTTCCTCAATAGTGCCTTCGGCATCGGGCCGGATATCTCGCAAAGCGGGGCCAATGGCCCTTCAATCTTTCCGATGACAAGCACCGCTGTCGTGCTGCGCCTGCAAAGTGGCGGCAAGGCGCTGGCGGTCGGCGTGTTCGATGCGCTCGCCGGTGCGCGGCATGATCCGCGCAAGGTCGCCGTCCGCCTGCCTGGCACGACAGGCGCGCTGCTGATTGCCGAGGCGCAAGTGCCTCTCGCCACCTGGCTCCTGAAGTTCGGAGGATGGCACTACACCACCCGGTTCGACGCGCTCACCCCTGGCGAACCACCTGCCGTCTCACGAGGAGCATACGGCATCCTGGAAGGCGCCGTGACGCGCCGGATCAGCGCGTGGGTCCGGTTTGGTGCTGCAGATTCCCGTGCCAACCCCATCGCCGCCTATCTCGGCGGCGGCGCAGTGATAACAGTTGGCGATTGGCGGCTCGGGCTTGCAGGCGCGCATGGCCGGCTCGGCCATGCGGCCCAACAAACACTATTTGCCCCGCGCCGGGCCCACATCGCCGAAACCGTGGTCGAACTCACCGCACAGCGCCCGATCACACCCTGGCTGCTGATCCAGCCCGATCTTCAGTATGTGATCCATCCCGGCTGGGATCGCGGCGCCCGCAGTGCGCTCGTCGCCGGGCTGCGCTTCAGTCTTGCGATCCCGGATAGCTGACCGGCACGCCGCACGCGGTTTTGGTCCTTGCAAACGGCCACGATGCAGTGAAATTCCCCACCGCGCCACATCCGGCGCGGAGATGCCTGCCCTATGCCGCAATACCCGTTCCAGCTCGTCGACGTGTTTGGCGAAACGCCGTTTTCCGGCAATCCGCTCGCCGTGATCGCGCTCGACGCGGACCGCGATGCGGCAGAGCTCCTCGCGATCACGCGCTGGCTCAATTTGTCCGAAACGGCCTTCCTTCTGCCGCCGACGAAAGGCGGCGCAGACTACCGCGTGCGCATCTTCACGCTGGACCGCGAATTGCCCTTTGCCGGCCACCCAACGTTGGGTTCCTGCCACGCATGGCTCGCGCTCGGCGGCGCCCCGCGCCATCCTGGCAAAGTCGTGCAGGAATGCGGCGCCGGGCTCATTGACGTGCGGCGCGGCCCTGATGGCCTCGCTTTCGCCGCCCCGCCCCTGATCCGTTCCGGCCCGGTCGAACCCGCCACACTCACCGAAGCCTGTGCTGTGCTGGGTATTGCGGAAAGCGATGTCGTCGCCGCGCGATGGATCGACAACGGCCCGGGCTGGCTCGGCCTCCAGTTGCGTGATGCCGCGGCGGTGATCGCGGTTGAGCCGGCCCGTTCGCATAACGCGCGCAGTGATATCGGCCTCGTCGGGCTGCACGATGCCAGCAGCCCCTTCGCCTATGAAGTGCGAGCCATCTTCAGCGATCCCTATGGCGGCCTGATCGAAGATCCCGTGACCGGTAGCCTAAATGCCTCGGTCGCCGAATGGATGCTCGGCACTGGCCAAGTCACAGCGCCCTTCACCGCAACACAGGGCACCCGCCTCAGCCGGTCTGGCCGTATCCGTATCGAGCAGGAGCCCAGCGGAGAGCTTTGGGTCGGCGGCCACACGGAGACACTGTTCTCGGGCGTGACCGGCGCTGTGGCCATCGCGGCGACCTGACACGCACCGATGCACACTCGAGCGGCGATTGCGGATTTGTTGCGGGCAGACGCAGTGCGCTGGGATCTGCTAGGTGTTGTAGCGTGCTTGGAACTGCCAGATGCGT
>CANGJB010000096.1 GCA_947453945.1 Sphingomonadaceae bacterium | reverse complement strand
GGCGGTGCAGCATGACGATTCATGCTGCACCGCCGAAGCCGATGTCTCAGTGCGCCGTTGGAGTGGCCGCCGTACCGCCGATCGCAGGTGCCGGGCTGGCTGCCAGTTCGTCGGCCTCGGTCCACTCGATCGGTTCGATCGGAGCGGTGAGCGCGCGCGCCAGCACTTCATCGACATGGGACACCGGAACGATCTCCAGACCCTCGCGGATGTTCGCCGGAATCTCGGCCAGGTCCTTGCGGTTCTCTTCGGGGATCAGCACCGTCTTGATGCCCCCACGAAGTGCGGCCAGCAGCTTTTCCTTCAAACCGCCGATAGCCAGTACGCGACCGCGCAGCGTGACCTCGCCAGTCATCGCCACGTCCGCGCGCACCGGAATGCCGGTGAGCGTGGAGACCATCGCCGTCACCATGCCCACGCCCGCGCTTGGCCCATCCTTGGGCACCGCGCCTTCGGGCAAGTGGATGTGCAGGTCCTTGCGGCCGAAGATCGAGGGCTTGATCCCGTAGCTCGGCCCGCGCGCCTTGACGAAGCTGAACGCCATCTGGACGCTTTCGCTCATTACCTCGCCGAGCTTCCCGGTCGTGCGCACGGCGCCCTTGCCGGGCACTGTCACGCATTCGATGGTCAGCAGTTCGCCGCCCACTTCGGTCCAGGCCAGGCCCGTCACCGCGCCGACCTGGTTCTCCTCGTCGGACATGCCGTGGCGGAACTTGCGCACGCCTGCGAAGTCCGAAAGGTTTTCCGGCGTGACAGTAACGGCGGTATCCTTCTTCTCCAGGATCCGGCGCAGCGCCTTGCGCGCCAGCCGCGCGATCTCGCGCTCCAGCGTCCGCACTCCGGCCTCGCGGGTATAGTAGCGGATAAGGTCGCGCAGCGCGTCATGCTCCAGCGTGAATTCACCCTGCTTCAGCCCGTGCGCCTCGACCTGCTTTTCGATCAGGTGCCGCTCGGCAATCTCGACCTTCTCGTCCTCGGTATAGCCTTCCAGCCGGATGATCTCCATGCGGTCGAGCAGCGCCTGCGGCAGGTTGAGGCTGTTCGCGGTGCACACGAACATCACGTCCGACAGATCAAGGTCGAGCTCGAGGTAGTGGTCCTGGAACTTGCTGTTCTGTTCCGGATCAAGCACTTCGAGCAGAGCCGAGGCGGGATCGCCGCGGAAGTCCTGACCCAGCTTGTCGATCTCATCCAGCAGGAACAGCGGGTTCGAAGTGCCCGTCTTCTTGAGGTTGGTCACGATCTTGCCCGGCAGCGAGCCGATATAAGTGCGGCGGTGGCCACGGATCTCGGCCTCGTCGCGCACGCCGCCGAGCGACTGGCGCACGAACTGGCGCCCGGTCGCCTTGGCGATCGACTTGCCCAGCGAGGTCTTGCCCACGCCCGGCGGGCCGACGAGGCACAGGATCGGCCCCTTCAGCTTGTTGGTGCGCGCCTGCACCGCGAGATACTCGATGATCCGGTCCTTGACCTTGTCGAGCGCATAGTGATCGGCATCGAGGATGGCCTGCGCCGCCGCAATGTCCTTCTTGAGCTTCGATTTCTTGCCCCAGGGCAGGCCCAGCAGCACATCGAGATAGTTGCGGATCACGGTCGCTTCCGCGCTCATCGGCTGCATCGTGCGCAGCTTCTTGAGCTCGGCAGTCGCCTTGGTGCGGGCTTCCTTGGAAAGCTTGAGCGTCTCGATCTTCTCGGCGAGCTCGGCCAGCTCGTTGCCCTCGCCGTCATCGCCGCCGCCCAGTTCAGACTGGATCGCCTTCAATTGCTCGTTGAGGTAATACTCGCGCTGGGTCTTTTCCATCTGGCGCTTCACGCGGCCGCGGATCTTGCGCTCCACCTGCAGTACGCCAAGCTCGCCCTCCATGAACGAGAGCACCATCTCCAGCCGCTTGAGCGGATCGGCCTCGGCCAGCAAGGCCTGCTTTTCCGCCACGCGCGCGGCAAGGTTGGATGCAACGCCGTCCGCCAGCTTGCCGGCATCATCGATATCGCCCAGCTGCGCGCCGGCATCCTGCGGCAGCTTCTTGGAAAGCTTGGCATATTCGCCAAACTGTTCGACCACCGAGCGCATCATGCCGGCCACTTCCGCGCCGGAGGCGACCGCAGGCTCGATCATATCGACTTCGGCCAGCACTAGCTCGCCCTCCGTCACCGTCTCGGTGGTGAGCGCCTTGAGCTCTGCGCGCTGCTGGCCTTCGACCAGCACGCGCACCGTGCCATCGGGCAGCTTCAGCAGCTGCAGCACGGTGGCGACCACGCCGGTATCGTATAGGTCATCGCGGTCCGGATCGTCGCAGCCGGGATCCAGCTGAGCGAGCAGGAAGATTTCCTTCGAGCCCGCCATCGCGGTTTCCAGCGCGGCGACCGATTTTTCGCGGCCCACGAACAGCGGCACGACCATGCCGGGAAACACGACGATGTCGCGCAGGGGAAGCAGGGGGTATTGTGTCATGGCTTGTATTTCCATTCCCGCCGCGCCGGAGGGTGGCCCGCGGGTTCTTGAAGCGGAATATGGGTGCCCACATCCCCGCCCGCAATGCCCCCTTGTGCCGGGTCTGTGGAGTAACCTTGATGGCGAATACCGCGCGGACCCGCCCGGGTTCCTTTTCAAGAACGCACGCCGCAGGCCCAGATAAAGACCGATCAGGGAATTGGCTGCACCACCGGCTGCGCAATGAACACCGGAGGCGGCGTGGCTGGCGCCGGGGCTGACGGCAGGGCCGGCGCAGCGGGCGGCTGGACGACTGGCGCGGCCTCAGCAGCGGGCGCCGCAGGCTGCGCTACCGTCACCGCCGCATCCGCCGCCTTGTCGTCCTGCTCTATAACCCGTTCCTCAGCCGCCGAGACCGGGGCAGCCGCCGCGCCCACTGGCCGCGCGAAGGGGCCATAGCGCACTTGCCCATTCACCAGCGGCCCGCGCCCGTGCAGCGCCTCGATCTGGTCCACGCGCGATTGCAGGTAGACCCGGCGATAGGTCGAATAGGGGTCGGCCGCGTTGCGAAGGCGCTTGAAGTCCGCGTCCGCCTCGTTGCGATAGTCGAGCGCATCGAGCGTGTTGATCGGGATGGCGTACCAGGCCTTGTTGAACGGCGTGCCCACGCCGACCGGCAGCACCAGCCTGTCCGCAATCAGGCCGAACAAATCGCGCACCGTGGTCGGGCCGACCAGCGGCAGGAACAGATACGGCCCCGGCCCTACGCCGTAATAACCCAGCACATTGGCGAGCCCGTTCTGCCGGTAGGGCAAGTTGAACGGCTTGCTCCGCGCCACGTCGATAGTGCCGCCAAGCCCGATGGTCGTATTGATGCCGAAACGGGCCACCGTCTCGGCCGCTTTGCCGGGCTTCATCTCCAGCAGGTAGGCGATCGCCACCACCGGCTCGCGCACATTGCGGATGAAATTGCGCAAGGCCATGCGCAGCGGACGCGGGACGCCCTTTTCATATACCCCCGCCACCGGGCCGACGAACTTGTCGTCAATGGTCTGAAGCACCTCGTATGATGTCTCGTTGGCGCGGGCGAGTGGGTCTTCGGGCGGAGCCTTGACCGAGCCTGACACGACAATCTCGCCCGGAAGCGGAGGGAGCTCTGCCGATGCGGCTGCTGGAGCAGCCGGTGCTGGCGCTTGAGGCTGAGCTGTAGTCGCGATAGCCTGTGCATCGGTCGGCGCAAGCGCCGGCGGTGCGGTATCGGCAGGCGGGGCGCTGGCCATGGCGGCGGCAGCAAGCAGGACAAATGCGCTCAGGGGGAAACGACCTTCATGGGGCGTGCCGACAGGGCCGGCCACCCGTTCCTAGTTTATGACAATTCGACATAGCGTCTGTCATCATGCAGCGCCAGCCTGCCGCGCCTTCACAGCGCGGCCAAGCGCCCGCTCAGAACGGCAGCTTGAATCCCGGCGGAATGCCCGCTGCCATCTGCACCTTCTGCATTTCCTCGCCGGCTGCGGCATCGGCGCGGGTGCGGCAATCGTTGAATGCTGCAGCCACGAGGTCTTCGAGAATGCCCTTGTCGGCCTTGTCCATCAGGCTGTCGTCGATCGAAACGGCGATGACCCGGCCCTTGGCAGAGGCCTTGACCTTGACCAGCCCGCCGCCGGCAACACCTTCGACCTCGATCTGATCGAGACGGCCCTGCGCGTCCTCCATCTGCTTCTGGATCGTCTGGGCCGCGGCCTGGGCGGCCTGGATCATCTCTTCCATCGACTTCATGCGCGTTTGCTCCAAGGTTTGCGTGTCGCCGCCGATATAGTGTCTTCGTCGATCATTTCAGCCCCCGGAAATGCCGCAAAGGCTGCGCGCACCAGCGGGTCCTCACGCAGGGCCGCTTCATCACGCGCCGCTTCTGCCGCGCGCGCCTCTTCAAGGCTGGGCATGGCGCTTCCTGCATCGGCGCTGCGTTCAACCTGCCAGTGCCCGCCGGTCGCGCCTTCAAGGCCGCGGCGCATATCGGCGGTTGGGTCGGCCGCAATACCCGGTGCCAGCGCATAAACCAGATGCCCGGGCGCGAGCGAAATCACCCGCACCGAAAGCCGCATCGCCGATCCGATCAGCGGCGAAATCTGCTCGACCGCCTCGACCAGTTGCGCCCACTGCCCTGCCATCCGGGCCGCAACCGCTTCCGCGCTCGGCGGCGCGGCGGCGACAGCCGTGGCCCCACCGCCAGGTACTGCAGCATGAGCTTCAGGCGGGTTCGCCGCGAAGGCTTCGAGCTGTTTGATCAGTCCGCCCGGATCGGGAAGATCGGCCGCGTGCATCACCCGCAGCAAGGCCATTTGCGCGGCCACCAGCGGATCGGGCGCACCGCGCACTTCGTCATAGCCCTTCAGCAGCAGTTGCCACAGCCGGTGCAGCGCGCCTGCGCCAAGCCGCTTGGCCCAACCATCAAGCGCCTCGCGCTCTTCGGAAGAGCGGGCGTCTGCCGCGCCGGAAATCTGCGCAACGGTCACTTTGTGCACCAGATCGAGCTGCGCGCGCATCATCGCGGCAGGTTCGATCCCCAGCGCGAACTGGCTCGCCACCTCCTCCAGAACATCAGCGCCCTTGCCGCCGATCACGGCGGCAAACAGGCGGCGCTGCATGGTCTTGTCGGCCAGGCCCAGCATCTCGCGGACCTGCGCGGCGGTAACGTCGCCGCCCCCTGCCATATCGGCATGGCTGATCGCCTGATCGAGGATCGAGAGCCCGTCGCGCACGGAGCCTTCCGCCGCCGCCGCGATCATCGCGAGCGCCTCGTCCTCGGCCTTCACGCTTTCCGCCTCGCACACATGCGCAAAATGGGCGGCGAGCACCGGGGTCTGAATGCGGCGCAAATCAAACCGCTGGCAGCGCGAGAGCACCGTCACCGGCAGCTTGTCCACCTCGGTCGTCGCAAAGAGGAACTTCACATGCGCGGGCGGCTCTTCCAGCGTCTTCAGCAGCGCGTTGAAAGCGTTGCGGCTGAGCATGTGGACTTCGTCGATGATGTAGATCTTGTAGCGCGCGGAAACCGCTGCATAGCGCACCGCCTCGATGATCTCGCGCACATCGTCGACGCCGGTGTGGCTGGCGGCGTCCATCTCGATCACATCGATATGCCGGCCCTCGGCAATCGCGACGCAGGGCTCGCACACCCCGCAAGGGTCGATCGT
>CANGJB010000095.1 GCA_947453945.1 Sphingomonadaceae bacterium | reverse complement strand
TGCAGAAGCCGTACTGTCGCGCCGTTCGATCCGCGTTTTTCAGGACAAGCCGGTGCCGCTCGATGTGCTGCACCGTGTGCTCGATACCGCGCGCTGGGCACCTTCGGGCTGCAATTTCCAGCCGTGGGAAGCCACCGTCCTGACCGGTGCGCCGCTGGCCGAACTGCAGGCGAAAATGGCCGTCACCCCGATGCAGGATCCGCGCGAATACAGCTGGGATGATCCTGAAGTGATCCCCGAATGCAAGGCGCGGCTCCAGAAAGTGGGCGCCGCGATGTATACCGCGATGGGCGTGGGCCGATCTGACGGCGATGCGCGTGCCGATTTCGTGCGCAACAACGTCAGCTCGTTTGGCGCGCCGGCCGTGCTGATGTGCTATTTTGATCGCCGCATGGGGCCGCCGCAGTGGTCGGATGTGGGGATGTGGCTGCAGACGGTCATGCTGCTGCTGCGCGGCGAAGGGCTCGATTCCTGCCCGCAGGAATTCCTCTCGATGTATGCCAAGCTGATCAAGGAGTTCGTCGGCGTTTCGGATGAAACCCATATCTTCTTCTGCGGCATCGCCATCGGCTATCGCGACGCGGAAAATCCCGTGAACAACTTCGATCGCGAGCGTGAGCCGGTCGATCACAACGTGCGGTTCATGGGCTTCTGATACGGCATGTCCTTCCTCTCCGGGGCAAGCCCGGGGAGGAAGGCAGCGCTTGACCATTCAAGCCGGGGGCTGGCAGAGCGCGGGGCATGGAATCTTCGGCCCCGCTCACCCTGTTCAACAGCCTCACCCGCCGCGCCGAGCCGTTCGTGCCCGTCCATGCGGGCGAGGCGCGCGTCTACACCTGCGGGCCCACGGTCTATAACTACCCCCACATCGGCAACATGCGTGCCTATGTCTTTGCCGATGTGCTGGGGCGCACGCTGAGCTTCAAGGGCTACGCGCTCACCCATGTCATCAACATCACCGATGTCGGCCACCTGACGGGCGATGCGGACGATGGTGAGGACAAGATGGAGCGGATGGCGGCGGCCCAGAAACAGTCGATCTGGGATATCGCCGAGCACTACAAGCAAGCCTACTGGGCCGATGTGCGCGCGCTCAATATCCGCCAGCCCGCGCAGTGGACGGTCGCGACCGACTATGTCGAACAGATGATCAAGTTCGCGAAGGGCATCGCGGACAAGCACTGCTACGAACTCGATAGCGGGCTCTATTTCGACGTTTCGACTGTGGCCGACTATGGACGGTTGGCGCGTGCGCAGACCGAGGACGGGGAGGGCCGGATCGAGGCGGTGGAAGGCAAGCGCAATGCCGCCGATTTCGCGATCTGGCGCAAGACCCCGCCGGGTGAGACGCGCCAGATGGAATGGGACAGCCCTTGGGGCAAAGGCGCGCCGGGCTGGCATCTGGAATGCTCGGTCATGTCGGGCGCGGTGCTGGGCTTTCCCTTCGATATCCACACCGGCGGCATCGACCACCGCGAGATCCACCACCCCAACGAGATCGCGCAGAACCAGGCGCACTGCTGCACGACCAAAGAGGATGGTGGCCTAGACGACGCGGCCAATTCGGGCGCCAAAGTCTGGATGCACAACAACTTTCTGGTCGAGCGCTCGGGCAAGATGAGCAAGTCCTCAGGCGAGTTCCTGCGGCTGCAACTGCTCATCGACAAGGGCTACCACCCGCTGGCCTATCGGCTGCTGTGCCTTCAGGCGCATTACCGCAGCGAACTGGAATTCAGCTGGGAAGGACTGGGGGCTGCTCTCACGCGGCTCAAGCGGCTGGTGATGGCGGTTGAGCAACTCAAGGCCGGCATTCCGGCAGGGGAGGGCGCAGTGCCCACGCCGGGCCGCACTTTCGCGCCCTATCTCGAGCGCTTTGACGCAGCCGTCTCCGACGATCTCAATACCTCGGTCGCGCTGACCGTGATGGAAGAGGTTGCCGCCCTGAAGAAGGTCGATCCTGCCGAGAAGCTGGCCACGCTGGATGCAATGGATGCGGTCATGGGACTTGGCATCGCCACCCTTTCGCGCGCCGATCTGCGCATCCGTCCCAAGTCCGCGATCATCACCGAAGCCGAAATCGAAGCCACCCTCGCTGCCCGCAAGGAAGCCCGCGCCGCGAAGGACTTCGCTCGCTCCGATGCGCTGCGCGATGAGCTTGTGGCCAAGGGCGTAGAGGTCATGGACGGCGATCCGCTCGGCTGGGAGTGGAAGCTGGAGCCGTGAAGCTCTGGCGCGTCACCCGGTCGGCGCACTGCGCGCTAGATGGCGCTGGCGCGATCTTGCACGGTGGGCGCTATTCGCCGCTAGGCCTGCCAGTGGTCCATTTCGCGTCCGAGGCCGCGCTCGCAGCGCTGATTGCGCTGCGCTATCAGCCAGCCGATCCTGCGGAGGCAGCGACGGATCTTGTTCTGGGCTGGACCGAGGTCGATGCGTTGCCGGAGCGGGTCCCGGCCGATCTCGACGAGGCAAGCATCCGCGCGTGGGTGACCGATTGGCTGTCAGAGCGCCGCTCACTTGTTGCTGCCGTCGTGTCGCGGGTTCTGCCCGAAGGTGACGTGGTTCTGTTCAATCCACTCCATCCTGATGCCCAGTTGGTCAGGCCGCTCCACGCGCGCCCGTTCAGCTTTGCCGAGTGCCTGCATACCCCGCCGATGCGGGTTTTCTATGGAACCGATCTGTGACTATCCTCGCCCCATTGGCCATGGCACCTGCTGCGGATATAGCGCTGCACCAACAACCATAACCAGCCAGAGGATCAGGCAGATGACCATTCTCGTGATGAACGCGCTGGCCGCGCCCTTTGTGCAGCCGCATCTGCCCGATTGGATCGAGCCGCGTTTCTTCCGGCATACCGAAGAGCTGATGGAACTGGCGCCCGAGGCCGAGATCGGCTGGTTCGATCTGGAAGATACTGCGCCCATGGCCGAGGCGATCACCCGGGCGACCAAGCTCAAGTGGCTCACCAGCATCTACGCCGGGGTCGATGGCCTGCCGCTTTCGCTGATGGCGCAGCGCGGGGTGGTCATGACCAATGGCGCGGGCATCAATGCCGTGACCATTGCGGAATATGTCGTGATGGGCATGCTCAATATCGCGAAGGGCTACCGCGAGGTGGTGCGCGCGCAGGATCGGCACGAATGGCTGCTGGACTCGCCCGGCAAGCTCGAGCTGGAAGACACGCGCGCGCTGATCATCGGTTATGGCGAGATCGGCCAGCGGGTCGATCGCATCCTGCAGAGCTTCGGCGTCGATGTGGTCAAGGTCCGCCGCTCGGCGGGCGAGGGCACGCTGGCCCCCGATCAGTGGCGCGCGCGGCTCGGCGAGTTCGATTGGGTGATCCTCGCGGTGCCCGGTACGGCGGAAACCACTGGCATGATCGGCGCGGCCGAGATCGCCGCGATGAAGCCTTCAGCCGTGCTGGTAAACGTCGCGCGCGGCAGCGTGGTGGATCAGGATGCGCTGGTGGCGGCGCTCACCCAGCAGCGGCTGGGCGGGGCATTCCTCGATGTCACCACGCCCGAGCCGCTCCCGGCAGACCACCCGCTGTGGAGCCTGCCGAACGCGCATGTGACGATGCACCTTTCGGGCCGCGCGCAGGCCAAGATGTTCAAGCGCGCGGTTGCCAGGCTGCTAGACAACCTGGGGCGCTACAAGCGCGGCGAGCCGCTCGCGCACCAAGTCGATCTGGCGCTGGGATATTGAGCCGGGTGTGAAGCCTGCGCCTCACGCATCATCGAGGAGCAGAAGCGCCAGTTCGATGGTCATGCAGGGTTCGGGCAGCAGTTTCTGGTCCAGCCGCACCACGGCCGCATCTGCCACAAGCGTGCGCGGGATGGTGAACTCGTGCTCGGGCAGCGCGGCGATGAGCGTTTCGGCGGCATCGCAGGCTTCCCAGCCTTCATAGCGCAGCACAATGGTGTGGCGGGTGCCGGCGAAGGTCACGCTCGCCCAGGGCGCCTCGCCGTGCTCCATCAGCTCCGCTTCGGGGCCGGCGAGGGCCAGCACCGCGCGCAGCAGGCGTTCGCCCGGGCTGATGCGCACGCGCGGATGGGGGGTGCCGGTGGGCAGGGCCTCGGCTTGTGATTTGCGCTCGAAGGGGAGGGCGGGAAACAGGCGATCAAGCCACATGGCTGGTGCTCCGATAAGTGTTCATGAAATGTTCCACGCGCGCTTCTGTCGCGGGGCGGGGTTCGCGGCCATTGCGCAAATCGTCGACAAAGCGCGGGTCCTGCGCGGCGAGCCGGCCGAACCGCGTGCGCGGCATGCGGTGGAGGGACAGGAACCTCTCGATCTTGCGTATCAGCATGGCCGGACCTCCGGGAGTGGGTGTGAATGAGTGAGTCGATCTAAGATTTTTCTTATGTTGACGGATTAATCCTACAGGTCTAGGAAAAATCCTTCGAATTTGGAGATAGGCCATGGATTCCCGAATCGAGACGCAACAAGCCTCAATTGCGGCCCCTGATCCCGTCATTGATGCGCCAAGGGCGCGGCTCGTCGCGCTGGCAGCGGAACGCGGGGTGAGCCTGTCGGCGCTCTCGGGCCTTCTGGGGCGCAACGCCGCCTATCTGCAGCAGTTCGTGCGCAAGGGTTCCCCGCGCAAGCTGGAGGAGAACGACCGCCGCACGCTCGCGGAATTCTTCGGTGTGGACGAGGCCGAACTTGGCTCGCCCCCGCGCGATACGGTGCTGAGCGTGGGGGCGGGCCTGAACGCTGGCGCCCCGCTGCGCAGCGCAGATTGGGCCGATATTCCGCGCCTGCCGCTGGGTGCGTCGGCCGGGCCGGGCACGCTGGCGCTCGATCCCGCGCCGGTGGACCGGCTGCGCTTTTCCGGCCGCTGGCTGCGCCAGCAGGGCCTTGAACCGGGCATGCTCAGCGTGATCGAGGTCGAGGGCGATTCGATGGAGCCGACCTTGCGCGATGCAGACGAGATTCTGGTGGACCGCGCCCCGCGCCCCTTGCGCAGCGGGCTCCACGTGATCCGGCTGGACGATGTGCTGCTGGTCAAGCGGCTGGAGCCGGGTCCGGCGGGCACGGTCCACGTGATCAGCGACAATCCCGCCTATCCGCGCATGGAGCGGGCCGGCACCGATGTCGCGGTGCTCGGGCGCGTGGTGTGGAAGGGCGGGCGGATCTAGGGCCGGATCGGGGGCTTGTCTTGGCGCGATCTAGCCGCCACCTAGGATGCCATGACCGAAACCATCCAGCAGCCGCTCAAGGCGGCGATCATCCCTGTCACGCCTCTGCAGCAGAACTGCACGCTGATCTGGTGCACCAAGACCATGCGCGGCGCCTTCATCGATGCGGGCGGCGATATCGAGCGGCTGCGCGCGGCCATCGAAAAGTCCGGTGTCACGATCGAAAAGCTGCTCGTCACACACGGACACATCGATCACTGCGGCATCACCGGTGTGCTGGCGCAGGAACTGGGTGTGCCCATCGAGGGCCCGCATGAGGCAGACCGGTTCTGGATTTCGCGGCTGGAGGAAGACGGCAAGCGCTGGGGCATCCGCGGCGAAGTGTTCGAGCCGACGCGCTGGCTGGAAGATGGCGACAAGGTAACGGTGGGCGAAGTCGAGCTCGACGTTATCCACTGCCCCGGCCACACGCCGGGCCACGTGGTCTTCG
>CANGJB010000094.1 GCA_947453945.1 Sphingomonadaceae bacterium | reverse complement strand
GGCGTAGGCCTGCGCGATACCTAGTTCTCGGGATCCGGCAGCGGCAGCGCCGGATCGGCCGGACCTGCAGGCACAATCGCCAGATTGCGGTTGTTGGCCTGGCTGAGGTCAGGATCAACCATCAGCTGCCCCTCTATCGCCGCCGTCATCACCGGATCATGCGCTGGGCCCTCCTCCGCGCCGCGGGTGCGTTCGGTCTCGGCTCCACAAGCGGCAAGGCCGGCAAGTAGCGCCGCCGTGAACAGCGCGCGAAAGGCGGAATGATGGGCCATCGCGTTCCTTCATGCACCGATTGTGGTTAACCCCGCGTCACCAACAATCGCATGATCCATGCCATTTTGTTGCTTGGTCCCGCGCGCCGGCCCTGCCATGGCGCGCCGGATGAGCACAGTTCCCTCCCGCCAGCATGGTGCCGTCGCGGCCATCGCGACCTACACCTTCTGGGGCGTGATGCCCATCTACTTCAAGCTGCTGGGAGCGGTCCCCGCGCCGGAACTGCTGGCCTGGCGGATCATCTGGAGTATGCCGGTGTGCCTGCTTATTGTCGCCTCGCAGCGCGGGGGGGCTGCCCTGATCGCCACGCTCGCCGATCGCACCCTGCTCCTGCGCCTCACCACCAGCGCGCTGCTCACGGCCGCCAATTCGCTGATCTTCTTCATTGCCGTGATCACCGGCCATGTGCTCGCCACGAGCCTCGGCTACTACATCATGCCGCTGGTCAACGTCCTGATCGGCACGGTTTTCCTGCATGAGAAGCTGAGCCTGACCCAGTGGAGCGCGGTCGCGATCGCCGCCACCGGCATCGCCCTCCTCGCGTTCGGCGAACTCGATATGCTGCTCGTCTCGCTGGCGCTTGGCGTGACGTATGCGCTCTACGGCTTTGTTCGCAAGGTCACGCCCGTGGGTGCTGTCGAGGGGGTGACGATCGAAACCGGGGTCAGCCTCGTTCCGGCGCTTGCCGTCGCCCTCTGGTTCGCACTCGCGGGCGGCGGATCAAGCATTGCCGTTAGCTGGCAAATGACCGGCCTCCTCATGGTGGGCGGTCTGTTCACCGCGATCCCGCTGCTGCTCTTCGGCTATGCAGCGCGCCGGCTCACACTATCCGCCATGGGGTTCGCCCAGTTCATCACGCCCAGCATCGGCTTCCTGCTCGGCCATTTCGTCTACGGTGAACCGCTCGATGCATCACGCACCGGCTGCTTCGTGCTGATCTGGATCGCGCTGGGATTGTTCACCTGGGACATGTTCAGCCAGGCGCGCATGAATTCACACACGAAGTCGCCAGCCTAGCGTCTCGCCCGCGTGGAACGGGACGACCACGGTATCGCCCACATCGATCTCGTCCGGCACCGTCACGGGCGCGCGTTCCAGCGTCACTGTGCCTTCGTTGAGCGGCAGGCGATAGAAGCGCGGACCGTTCTCGCTGGCAAAGCCCTCGAACTTGTCAAGCGCGCCTTCCTCCTCGAACACCTTGATATAGCTTTCGAGCGCGAACGGCGCATTGAAGATCCCTGCGCAGCCGCAGGCGGCTTCCTTCAGGTGCTTCGCGTGCGGCGCACTGTCTGTGCCGAGGAAGAACTGCGCGCTTCCGGAGGTCGCCGCCCCCCGCAGCGCCAGCCGGTGATGCTCACGCTTGGCCACCGGCAGGCAATAGGCATGGGGGCGGATGCCGCCGACCAGCATGGCGTTGCGGTTGATGTGGAGGTGCTGCGGCGTGATCGTGGCGGCAAGGTTCGCGCCGGCGCTTTCCACGAATTGCACCGCCTCGCTCGTGGTCACATGTTCGAACACCACACGAAGGCCCGGCAGCGCCTTCACCAGCGGGATCAGCGTGCGCTCGATGAACACGGCTTCGCGGTCGAAGATATCGACATGGCTGTCGGTCACCTCGCCGTGGATGAGCAGCGGCATGCCGATCTTTTCCATCCGCGCCAGCACCGGCATGATGTTCGCCACATCGGTCACGCCATGCGCTGAACCCGTGGTGGCATGCGCGGGATAGAGCTTGGCCGCGACGAAAACCCCAGCCGCATGGCCGCGCTCGACTTCGTCGGGATCGGTATGATCCGTGAGATAGAGCGTCATCAGCGGCGTGAAATCCGTGCCCTCGGGCAGCGCCGCCATGATCCGGTCGCGGTAGGCTGAAACCCCGGCCACGTCGGTCATCGGCGGCGAAAGATTGGGCATGACGATGGCCCGCACGAACTGGCGCGCGGTGTGCGGGGCAACCCCCGCCAGCAGCGCGCCATCGCGCAAGTGGACGTGCCAATCATCGGGGCGGCGGATCGTGATCGAGTCTGGAGTGGTCATACCCTTCCCCTTAAGCCGGGCCGCGCCTATCTGTCACGCATGAGCGCACCTCGATTGACGACCCGCACCTTAGTTCGCCTCTCCCCGCTGGAGGACGGCGAGGATGTCGGCGCCTTCCTGCAAGGGCTGGTGACGAGCGATGTCAAAGGCCCTCTCCCCGTCTGGACAGGGCTGCTCAGCCCGCAGGGCAAGGCGCTGTTCGATTTTCTGATCTGGCCGGACGGCGCGAACCTCCTGCTCGATTGCGAGGCCGCTGCGGCGCCAGCGCTGATCCGGCGCCTGTCGCTCTATCGCCTGCGCCGCCGCATCGCCATCGCCGAGGAACCTGCGCTCGGCGTCTACTGGCAAGCCGATGGCGAACCGACCGACCCGCGCCTTCCCGCACTCGGCCGCCGCTGGATCGCGCCCGTCACTGCCGATGACATGCCCGCTGATGCTGCATGGCTCGCCCACCGACTCGCCCACGGCGTGTCAGAAGGCGTCGCCGAACTGGGCAGCGAACAGACGCTGTGGCTGGAAACCAATGCGGTGGAGCTCAATGGCGTGAGCTTCACCAAGGGCTGCTATGTCGGCCAGGAAAACACCGCGCGGATGAACTGGCGGCAGAAGGTGAACCGGCGGCTGGTGGTGGTGCCACTCGGTCAATCCGATCCCGCCCGCCAGCGCGCCGCCTATCCGGAATTGGGGCTGGCCGTCGATCACCGCCGGGTGGACGATATTCCCGCAAGCCTCGCGCCAGCGTGGATGGACCTTAGCCCGCCTGAGTAAGCTTGGCCTGCTCGGTTGCCGCATCGAGCATCCGCGCTGCATAATCGCGCGCGGCATTTCGCGGCAGTTCCAGCGCCTGGCTGAGCGGGCCGCCCATCTGCGCATCGCCCAGCGCCATCAGCACCAGCGTCAGCGTCGTGCCGCGCATCGTGTCGGAACCGAACTCGTTGAGCTCCACCACGAGATCGTGGATCACATCGACAATCGGATCGAGCGCGTCCTCATTCCCCGTCAGCAGCATCCACGAGGCAAGCGCGCCTGCCCCTTCGCGGTCGAACGCATCGAACGTGAGATCAACCACATCGCGGGGGCTGCCGATGCCAGACCGACTGGCGATAACCGCCTCGCGGATGCCGACACAGATCGTCTCGGCCAGATGCCGCGCGAGTTCCTTCTGCAGGCCCGAGGCCGAGCCGAAGTGGTGCAGCAGATTGGCATGGGTGCGCCCGATCCGCCCTGCAACGGCCTTCAAGGTCACGGCTTGCGGGCCTGCTTCGATCAGCAGACCTCGAGCAGCTTCAAGGGCAGCAATGCGGCTTTCTTCGGGACTGAGACGTTTACGTTGCGACATGTGCGGGCAGTTTTCCCCTAGCGGCGCGCAATTCCCCCCGCGCACCAGCGGCCTCACGCCTAGAACTCCGGCGCACGCGGAGCAAGAGGAACGCTCACTGGCCAAACAGGCAGGAATCAGGCCGCGCGTCGCATCGGTTCGCGATCGCTGCCCGTGGTGCCGCCGCCGCCGTCATCGCCAGTTTCAGCACCGCCCAGCCGGGTTTCATAGACCACGCTCGTCACCACCGCGCCGCGCCCTTCGCTCCGGCATGGGCGGTGTTCGCCCGTAGCCCTGAAGCCGAGCCGCTGCAGCACCCGGCCTGAGGCGGGATTGTCGAGGAAGTGGCTCGCCTCGATCCGGTCATGCCCCAGCGTGTGCGCGACGTTGAGCACCGCACGCGCAGCTTCGGTGGCAAAGCCGCGTCCCCAGTGGCTGCGCGTGATCCAGTAGCCGAGTTCGACCGCACCCGCTTCGCCCGGCGCGATCCCGGCGCAACCGATGATTCGCGCGCCGTCATGGCCCGGCAGGGTGACAAGGAAATCGGGATGCCTGAAATCGATCCTGCGGCTGACAAAGCAGCGCGCATCCTCGACCTGATAGGGCCAGGGCGCGCGCGCCAGATTGCGCACCACTTCCGCATCATCGATCGCGGCGTGAAGCTCGGCCCAGTCTTCGGGCCAGGCGGGGCGCAGGAACAGCCTTTCACTGCGAATGAACATACTTTGTCTCCTCATCCGCCCCTCAACTCCTGTGGCTGCTAACCAAAGGAAATGACAGGCATATTGCGATGAGCCAGAACCTGCGCTGTTTATGCGGCAGGGCGTGGCGGATGTGAGGGAGACACAAAAAAAGGGAGACGGGTTGGCCCTTCTCCCTCGCTAGGCCGGCTTGTCAAAAGCCGGCGGGGGCCATCCCGTGAAGGATGGCCCAATGCATGACCATCCGGTTATTCAGCAGCCTCGGCCATCATGTCGACCGACACGTATTTGCGGCCAAGCTTGCCCGAGTGGAAGCGGACGCGACCTTCGGCGAGCGCGAACAAGGTGTGATCCTTGCCGATGCCGACGTTGGCGCCCGGGTACACCTTGGTACCGCGCTGGCGGATAATGATGTTGCCGCCGATCACATGCTGATCGCCGAACTTCTTGACGCCGAGGCGGCGGCCTGCCGAATCGCGACCGTTGCGCGAAGAGCCGCCTGCTTTCTTATGTGCCATCTGAGCTTACTCCGGAATCTTGAGAGTCGAACGACTCTGGTGCCGCGATCAGGCGACGCTGAGGATGCGCAGCAGGGTCATCTGCTGGCGGTGGCCGTTCTTGCGGCGATAGTTATGCCGACGGCGCTTCTTGAAAACCACCACCTTCTCGGACTTCGCCTGAGCGATGATCTCCGCAGAAACGGTAACGCCCTTCGCATCCGCAATCGCACCTTCGCTGCCTGCGAGGAGGATGTCGGTCAGCGTGATCGTATCGCCGGCTTCACCCGCCAGCTTTTCGACCGCGATCTTGTCTCCGGCGGCAACTCGGTACTGCTTGCCGCCCGTGCGCACGATTGCGAACATGGTTCCTGCTATCCGTTTCAAGTGTCTGGCTACCAGCCACCCTCGTTCACAATGGATGCGAATCGCGGATAACGGGCAACATGGCCGAATCCCCGCAGGATTGCGAAGGTCCGGAAAGAGGGGCGCGAGTAGTCGAATGGGGGCCGCATGTCAACGCCGCGGCATACGGGTTTTGCGCCCGAGCCTGCTTCCCCGCACCTCCAAAAGACTCTATGGCCCGCTTATGGCTCACCTGTCCATCCGCGTCGCCGCGCCGCTCGCCGCCTTGCTTGCGCTATCGGCCTGCAATGCGGATCGTTCGCGTTTCCCGTCGCTAGCGATTCGCCCGGCCGAGCGCGCCTATGGCACCGCGCCTGCCCCGACCCCTGCCGCAAGCCCCGTCACGGCAGCCAGCACGGGCGCCGCCGCAGATCTGGCGGAACGCGTCGCTGTGCTGCGGGAAACGGCCATGGCCGCCCACAGCCGCTTTGCTGCACAGCGAGGAGCTGCAACTGCGCTGATTGGCGCTGCCAAGGGCGCCGCGCCCGGCACCGAGGCATGGAGCCGTGCCGCCGTCGCGCTGGCGGGCCTT
>CANGJB010000093.1 GCA_947453945.1 Sphingomonadaceae bacterium | reverse complement strand
GCTGCCCTGGCACCTCAAGGAACAGAGCGAGCAGGCAATCCGCGAGCGGCGGATCAAATGGCCTGAATGGAAGGAGGAGGACTCGTGAGCGAGCAGCCTTCCGTGAAGAAGCTCAACATGATCGAGGCGATCAACGACGCGCTCGACGTGATGATGGGGCGTGACAGCAACATCGTCGTGATGGGCGAGGATGTCGGTTATTTCGGCGGGGTGTTCCGCGCGACGGCGGGGCTCCAGAAGAAGTACGGCCGCACGCGCGTGTTCGATACGCCGATCAGCGAATGCGGTATTATCGGCGTGGCGGTGGGCATGGGGGCCTATGGCCTGCGGCCTGTGCCCGAGATCCAGTTTGCCGACTATATCTATCCGGGGCTCGATCAGCTCGTCTCAGAAGCGGCGCGGCTGCGCTATCGCTCGGCGGGGGAGTTTACCGCACCGATCACCGTGCGATCGCCCTTTGGCGGCGGCATCTTCGGCGGGCAGACACATAGCCAGAGCCCGGAGGCGCTGTTCACGCACGTTTCGGGCATCAAGACGGTGATCCCGAGCACGCCGCACGATGCCAAGGGGCTGCTGATTGCGGCGATCGAGGACAATGATCCGGTGATCTTCTTCGAGCCCAAGCGCATCTACAACGGGCCGTTCGACGGCTACTACGACAAGCCGGTGCAGCCTTGGGCGCGGCATCCCGATGGCGAAGTGCCGGTAGGGTACTACCGCATTCCGCTGGGCAAGGCGCGGGTGGTGCAGAAGGGCGAGGCGCTTACGGTGCTGGCCTATGGCACGATGGTCCATGTGGCGCAGGCGGTGCTGGCGGAAAAGGGCGTCGATGCCGAGATCATCGATCTGCGCACGCTGGTGCCGCTGGATATCGAGACGATCAAGGCCTCGGTCGAAAAGACCGGCAAGTGCCTGATCGTGCACGAGGCGACGCGGACGTCTGGCTTTGGTGCGGAGCTTTCCGCGCTCGTGCAGGAACGGTGCTTCTACCACCTCGAGGCGCCGATCGAGCGCGTGACGGGCTTCGACACCCCTTATCCGCATAGCCTTGAGTGGGCGTATTTTCCGGGTCCGGTCCGCATAGGCGAGGCTGTGGACCGTCTTCTGAAAGCCTGAGCTGATGGGTACTTTCACGTTTCGCTTGCCCGATATCGGTGAAGGCATTGCCGAGGCCGAGATTGTGGCGTGGCATGTCGCCGTGGGCGATGTGGTGGCCGAGGACGGGCGCGTTGCCGATCTGATGACAGACAAGGCGACGGTCGAGATGGAAAGCCCGGTTTCGGGGCGGGTCATCGCGATTGCGGGCGATGTGGGCGACGTGATCGCGATAGGCTCTCCGCTGGTGGTGATCGAGACCGAGGGAGATGACGAGGTTGCGGCGGAGGCTGCGTCTGGTCCTTCAACAAGCTCAGGACGAGCGGAGACGGTGAAGGTGGCACCGGTTGTAAAGCCGGTCGCGGCAGAGGCTGCTGCATCCGTCCCGATGACGGTGCAGTCCGAAGATCGCGTGCTGTTCGACCATGGGCCGCGGCGTGTTCTTGCCAGCCCCGCAGTGCGGGCGCGGGCGGATGCGCTGGGAGTCGATCTGGCGGACGTGAAGCCTTCCGAGGAAGGCCGCGTGCGCCACGCCGATCTTGATGCCTTCCTCGCCTATAATGCAGGCGGCGGGTACCGCCCGGCAGGCGGGCGCCGCGCGGACGAGGCAGTCAAGGTAATCGGCCTGCGCCGCCGGATTGCCGAGAACATGGCGGCCTCCAAGCGCGCCATTCCTCATTTCACGTATGTCGAGGAATGTGACGTCACCGCGCTGGAGGTGATGCGCGCGCAGCTGAATGATGCGCGCGGCGCAAAGCCCAAGCTGACCATGTTGCCGCTGCTGATCACCGCTATCTGCAAGACGCTGCCTGATTTCCCGATGCTCAACGCGCGTTATGACGACGAGGCGGGCGTGGTGACGCGCCACGGCGCAGTGCATCTGGGGATGGCGACGCAGACGCCCGGCGGGCTGATGGTGCCGGTGATCCGCGATGCACAGGATCGCAACTTGTGGCAGCTGGCGAACGAGATTGGCCGTCTGGCAGAAGCGGCGCGCAGCGGGACGGCGACTTCGGGCGAGCTTTCGGGTTCGACGATCACGATCACCTCGCTCGGCGCGCTGGGCGGGGTGGCGACGACACCGGTGATCAACCGCCCGGAAGTGGCGATCATCGGGCCGAACCGGATCGTCGAGCGGCCGATGTTCGTTTCAGACGGCCAAGATGGTCGATGGACTGGCGGAGAGCGGATCGAGAAGCGCAAGCTGATGAACGTGTCGATCAGTTGCGATCACCGCGTGGTCGATGGCTGGGATGCAGCGAGCTTTGTACAAGCCTTGAAACGGCTGATCGAGACGCCGGTTCTGTTGCTGGCGGATTAGCGCACCACGCCGCGCCAGGTCATCTGGCCGGTTCCAGAAAGCGCCTGCGGAGTGGGGATGCGCCAGCGCAAGTGGGTGACATCCTCGGGGGAGGCAGGGCGACCGCGGCCATTGCCGTCGCGCACCATGAGACCTTCGAGCGGGCCCCAGGTGCGGCCTCCATCGACCGAAACCTCCTGCGTCTCGTCAGTCGCTCCGGCGAAGGCGATCGAACGCGGGAGCGGATTGGTGACGGTGAAGCCGCCGCCTTTGCGCCCGCTCCAGTTGACCACGAAGATCACCCGGTCACCGGGACGGAGCTGGTCGGCGCGTTCGAGCACCCGGGCCATGCGGCCGCCTGGGGCGGGCTGGAAGCGCTCGATAAAGACATCGCTGGCAAACTGCACGCCGCCTGCAGCTTCGGCCGAGGCAGGCATGAGCGCGGCGCCCGTGGCGCCCGCGACCATCATCGCCGGAAGGACTGCTTTGTACATTGCGTCGAAAGCCCCCCGAAGGCTCTTGCGAGCGCCCCTGCGCTGCCGGGATCATGTTTGGCACAAGGGCCGATAAAGTTTGGTTAATAGGGGCTTTCGAGCGCGCGCTACGGGCAAAGAAAAAGGCACCCGAAGGTGCCTTTTTCGTCTTCCCAATGGCGCGAGTGACGGGACTTGAACCCGCGACCCTCGGCGTGACAGGCCGATACTCTAACCAACTGAGCTACACCCGCTCACCCTTGGGAGCGCCGCATCTATGGCAGACGTTGCAGGCTGTCAACGCCCTTGAGTGGCAATTTTTGCTTACTCAAAAAATCGTTTGAAATCAGATGCGCTTGCGCAATTCCGGTCGGCCGGTCCGCCGCGTGGCGGCGCCAGCCTGCCGGGAATGCGCGGCAATCAGCCCCAGCGGCCGGTTTCCATCCAGATCAGGAAACGGCGCAGCGGCAGAAGCCAGACCGTGCCGAGGATGACATAGACCAACGTCTGCACCAGCACCGGCATGGCGCTGATCGGTCCGGACAGCCCTGCGACGATCAGCGCATAGCCGAACAGGGCAAGGACCAGCGCGAGAATGCCGAAAGGCTTGCGCCAGGTCGGGCTGTAGGATTCGGGTTCGTCCATCGGGGTTCCGGTCAGAAGGGGCCATAGAGGCGTGTCGGCGTTACCACCGCAGCCAGCGGCCTGTCATGCGCCTCAGTGGGCAGACTGTCTGCAAGCTGGCTGTCCCACGCCATGCCGACAGCAGGAACGTGCGGATGCGCTGCCAGCCAGCGGTCATAGTGCCCGCCGCCCTGGCCGAGCCGCCCGCCGGTATCGGTGAAGCCCACCAGCGGCACGAACAGGAATTCAGGCACCAGCGGTTCCGCATCGGCCATGGGCTGAAGCGCGCCATGGGGATCGGGGCCGAGCAATTCCTCCATATGGGGAGAGGCCCAGCGGCGGAATTGCATTGGCGCCCCGCGCGTTTCGAACCACGGGAGCGCGATGGCGTGGCCGGCTTCATGGAAGAAGCGGGCATAGCTGGTGGCAGGGGCTTCGTCGCGCCCGGCATGATAGAGCCCGATCACCGCGCCCGCGGGCACCAGCGCGGCCAGCGGGGAGGGCGGGCGCAGGAACATCAGGGCTTTCACGCGGGGATTCAGCGCGGCGACATGTTCACGCCGGGCGGTGCGCAACGCCTTGCGCAAGGCTGCCTTGGCGAGGCCCGCATCTACGGTGTCCACGCTTGTCCTCTCCGCTTCAGTGATTGGGGGGTGACGGGCCCACCATGGGTCGTTTCCAGGAGAATCCTCTGACGCGTTCACGTCAGGTGGGGACCATATACCAGGGCCAGGGCCCGAGCAGGGACAGCCCCCAAGGATTTTGCTTATAGCCTCAGGGATTTCATGTGGCACGTGCCGGGCAGAACCCGTCACCTCCCTATCTAGGGCGCGCCGCGCATTTACTCAAGTGGCTGGCTGCGCAAGATGTCCGGCCAGCTTTTCGACGCGCGCGGCCAGCGTTTCGATCCGGGCGAGGACTTCTGCGGCGGGCGGGGCCGGTTCGGAAGCCTCTTCCCGCGGGGGCGGCATCTGGCGGTGCAGCTCGTGCAATTCATCCGCCAGCATGAGCGCTGCAAACAGCAACGTGCGCGTCTCGCTCTGTCCGGGGCCGCCGCCGCCGCGCATGACACGCTCATCGACCATTCGGCCGAGCATCTCGACATGCGATTCCTCTCCGTTCGGGGCAGACACGGTGTAGGGGCGGCCGCCGATCGTCAGCGTCACATTGCTCATGCGCGGGGTCCTGTCAGGGCCGGTGCGATAAAGGGTTCGCTCATTGCGGCAGATTGGCGAGCAGCAGGTCGAGCTGCTCGATTTCCTGCGTGACCCGATCTTTCAGCTTGCGGTGGCGGGTGCGCAGATCGGCCACTTCGGCCGGCGGAGTTGCGGCGGCCACGGCAGCTTCGAGCCGGACAAGCGCGTGCTCGATCCGGTCTAGCGCCGCATCGAGCGGGGAATCCTGCGCCTGCGTCGTCATGAGCCTTGCGCTAGCACAATTGCCTAAGCTCGCAAGCCGGGAACAGCCCGACTTTCCCCAACCTTGACGCTGGGGGGAGCCGCTCCCAAAGAGAGCCGGCCGCCGAATCGGTGGTTGCCAAGCGGCCTTTGCCGCGGGATCGAAGGCTAGGAAAGACGATGACACGGGATCGGGCCGTACTGGCGCCCATGGCGAACGCAATTCGCGCGCTGGCGATGGATGCGGTCGAGGCTGCCAATTCGGGGCACCCCGGCATGCCGATGGGCATGGCCGATGTGGCCACGGTGCTGTGGTCCCAGTTCCTCAAGTTCGATCCCACTGCGCCGAAATGGCCGGACCGCGACCGGTTCGTGCTTTCGGCCGGGCATGGCTCGATGCTGATCTACGCAGCGCTCCACCTGACCGGCTATGCCGCGCCGACGATGGATGACATCCGCGCGTTCCGCCAGATGGGCAGCCCCTGCGCCGGGCATCCGGAAAACGACATGCTGGAAGGCGTGGAATGCACAACCGGTCCGCTGGGGCAGGGCATTGCCATGGCCGTGGGCATGGCAATGGCCGAACGGCACCTCAATGCCGCGTTCGGCGATGAGCTGGTGGACCACAAGACCTGGGTGATCGCGGGCGATGGCTGCCTGATGGAAGGCGTGAACCACGAGGCGGTGGGCCTTGCCGGGACGCTGAAGCTCGGCCAGCTCAACGTGCTGTGGGACGACAACAAGATCACGATCGACGGCGACACATCGCTTTCGACCAGCGAAGACATTCTGGCGCGTTATGATGCCAGCGGATGGCACACCACGAGCTGCGACGGGCACGACTTTGCCGATATCGCGCGCGCGCTGGCCGAAGCCGCTGCCGATCCGCGCCCTTCGCTCGTCGCCTGCCGCACCGTGATCGGCAAGGGCGCGCCCAACAAGCAGGGCGGGCACAATGTGCACGGCGCACCGCTCGGCAAGTCCGAGGTCGAGGCGGCGCGCGAGTATCTGGGCTGGACGTCTGCTCCGTTTGAAATTCCAGCGGATATCGTGGCCAATTGGCGCGAGACGGGTGCGGCGGGCAAGGCTGTTCATGCCGAGTGGGCTGCGCGGCTTGCGGCATCGCCGGCGCGCGGTGAATTCGAGGCGCGTCTGGCAGGGGTTGCCGATCTCGCTTCGCCGGCGCTGGAAGATTACATCAAGGGTCTGGTCGCCGCGCCGCAGAAGGTGGCAACGCGCAAGGCTTCGGAAATGGCCCTGGGGCCGCTCACCGAGCAGCTGCCGCAACTGGTTGGCGGCAGCGCGGACCTGACGGGTTCGAATCTGACCAAGACCAAGTTCACGCCCCTGTTCAGTGCCGACAGCTATGACGGCCGCCACGTTGCCTATGGCATCCGCGAGTTCGGCATGGCGGCAGCGATGAACGGCATGGCCCTGCATGGCGGCGTGGTGCCCTACGGCGGCACGTTCCTCGTGTTCTCGGACTACTGCCGCAATGCGATCCGCATGTCGGCGCTGCAGCATGCGCAAGTCGTCTATGTCATGACCCACGATTCGATCGGTCTTGGCGAAGACGGGCCGACCCACCAGCCGGTCGAGCATGTCATGTCGCTGCGGCTCATCCCCAACCTCAACGTCTATCGCCCGGCCGATGTGATCGAGACGGCGGAATGCTGGGCGCTCTCGCT
>CANGJB010000092.1 GCA_947453945.1 Sphingomonadaceae bacterium | reverse complement strand
CAATAACTGCCGGAACACCTTCATAATCCGAGGAAAGTACCAGCGCATCAGCCTTGGCAAGCTCTGCGTCGAGCGGGCTCACATGGCCGGGCAGACGCACTTTGCCGGCAAGGCCGAGCCGCGCGATCTGCGCTTCCAGCGCGCGGCGGGCGGTGCCTTCGCCAATGATGGCCAAACTGTCATCTGGCCCCGCCATTTGCGCGAATGCATCCAGCAGCAGGCCGAAATTCTTTTGCGCTGCCAGCCGCCCGATGGCCAGAAAGCGCCGTCCGGCCCCGCGGGGCACTGCATTCGCCGCTGCGCGCGCTGCCATCAGGCGCTGGATATCGGCTTCGGCCAGGGAAGGATCGTCGATCACCGCGATGCGCGCATCCTCCGCGCCCATCAGCGTGCCGATCTCTTCGCGCATCGGCGGCGCCATGCCGACCAGCCGGGTCAGCATCCGCCCCTGGATGCGCAGCCACAGCCGGTAGAACGGCCGGGCAGGGGCAGGGAGGTCGCCTCGGGTAAGATCATTGCTGATCTTGGCGACGACCGGCGGGCAGGCCTTGCCCATGATCAGCCGCATGGCCACCGCCACCACGGTATAGGAATTGCCTGCGCAGAACAGTACATCGGGCCGGATGCGCCGGATCGCGCGCGGCAAGTGCAGGATCATCCACAGCGTTTCCCACGCCGCGCTGGGGATGCGTTGGCTGCCCAGCACCTCGGGCTCCAGCCCCGGCCATTCGCGCCGCATCGCACCTGCCGTGCGGCCCATAACCAGCCGCGAATCCACACCTTGCGCCGCCCACGCCGCATGGAGCCGCAGCGCCACGCGCTCGACCCCGCCGGGCTCGAAGCTGTGGAGGAAGGTCAGCACGCGCAGCGGCGCCGCGCGCGCCGCCACGTCCCGGTTGATGGCCGCAGGCAGTGCATTCATGCATCCGGCCCCAGATCGGCATAGCGCGAAGGCGCATGGGTGCGCACGAAGCGCGCCAGCGTCCGTTCGATGCTCTCCAGCAGCGCGGGCACCGTGGTATCGCCGGGGTGGACCGCCACGCGGATCGTGCGGGTGAGGGGCAGGGCGGCCCGGCCCAGCGCGGCGGCAAACAGCGAACTGGCGATCCGCGCCTTGCTGCGGCTCGCCCAGGTGATCACGGGGCCTTTCGCCAGAACTTCGCCGCTTGCCGGACGCCACACTTTCATATGGTCTTCGGCCAGCGCAAAGCCCAGTTCGCGCATCGCCTGATGCGCGCCTTCGCCGTAAAGCCACGCCGGCGCGATGAAGCCCGCCACCGGGCGGCCTATCATGTCTTCCACCAGCGCGCGCCCATCGCGCATCCGCGCCAGCGCATCGGCCTGCGGCAGGTTCAGGAACTCGCCTTCGCCCGCGGTCATGTGCTTGCCCTTGATCGCGGCGAACCCTTCGGTCGCGGGCGTCTCGTCCTTGTGGCTCCAGCCGTGGAGGAACATCTCGATGCCCTGATCGGCCCAGCCGCGCAGGCGGGCGGCAAATGCGGCATTCCCGGCAATCGGGGCCGCGCGCCAGTGATCGGGGATCACCAGCATGGCAAAGTTCGCCGCGCCCACATGGCGCGCCAGCCGCTCCGCCAGCATGTCGACCTCGCGCTCGAAACGCGGGGAGACATCGTGGATCGAAACCAGCAGGCGCCGCGCGGGGGCGGGCGGGCAAGGCGCAAGGCTGGTCATCCGCGCGCCGTTATCACCACCAGGCCCAGGGCCGCAAGGCGCAGGCGCATCCGGGTGCGGCATGGTGGCGGGGTGATCGGCACGAAAGCAATGCTCCTGCTGGGGGGGCTGTCGGGGCGCGAGGCGGGTTGCGAGGCGGCTCTTGCACCCCAACTGCGGCAAGGAAATGGCAATGCCCCGCTCTATCTGCAAGGCGCGCCTGCGCCGCCCTTCCGACCGGCGAATTTCGCGTGCGCTTCGTCGCTTTGCCATTGTCTACAAATTATGTTGAGTTAATCTCGGTCTCGTCGGGACGTGCACCGAGTCGACCGGCCATTTCCTCTGCGGAGACGTGTTATGGCCCATGAAATCAATGTTCTGAATGATTCGCCCCCGCCCGTGATCCTCACCGTTCCGGGGCTTGGCAACAGCGGCCCCGGCCATTGGCAAAGCGAGTGGGAGGCGCGCCTTCCCGGCTGCCGCCGCGTCGATCTGGGGCTATGGGAAGATCCGCACCGCAACACCTGGGTAAACAAGCTCAATCTCGCGATCCAGCGCGCCGAAGGCCCGGTGGTGCTGGCGGCGCACAGCCTTGGTTGCCTCGCCGTCGCCTGGTGGGCGGAGTATGAGCAGCCGGGCAGTCCTTCCAGAAGCGGTCCGGCCGATGGCGGAAAAGTGATCGGCGCGCTGCTCGTCGCCCCGCCCGATGTGGAAGACCGCCCGCTGGATCGGCGGCTGACGCGTTTCGCCCCGGTTCCCGAAAGCGCGCTGCCGTTCCCCTCGGTCCTCGTCGCCAGCCGCAACGACCCCTACCTCACTATGGCGCAGGCCCGCAGCTTGTCCCGCCGCTGGGGTGCGCGGCTCGCGGATGCGGGGGAGGCAGGGCATATCAACGCGGCCTCGGGGCTGGGCGATTGGGCTTTCGGGCGCCTGCTGCTCAACACGCTCCTGCCCCAGCCGCTACCCGTGCTGCAGGAAACGCACCGCGCCCTGCCTGCCGCGCGGGACGAATTCGATCCGGGGCCGAGGTACGGGTCAGTCTGGCAGCGCGCCTGATCCTTTCCCTGGCCCGTCGTCCCCCACGGGTCCGGCCCATGGAGCGGCGCGATCGATCCGCAATCCCGTCGGTCGCGCCGCCTTTTCCCCAGCCTGCCACGCAAAGCCTGCCGTGGCGCTATCCTCCCAGCGGCCCGCATCCATCGCCGCCCCGTCCAGCGCGCGCCAGGTGCCGTCTTCGGGAAACTGCGCCAGATCGCGCGCCGCACGCCACGCGGCAAGCGCCGCCACATGGTCCTCCAGCGCGCGGTCGCGCCGCGTCCAATCGATCCACGTCAGCGCATTGTCCTGCGCATAGGCATTGTTGTTGCCCTGCTGGCTGCGGCCAAACTCGTCGCCCGCGGTCAGCATGATCGTCCCGGTGCTCACAAACAGCGTGCCCAGCATCGCGCGGGCCAGCGCGGCGCGGCGGGCGATCACCGCCGCATCATCGCTCGGCCCTTCCGCGCCGTTGTTCCAGCTGAAGTTCTCCCCATGCCCGTCGCGATTGTCCTCACCGTTGGCGTGGTTGCGGCGATGCTCGTAGGCCAGCGTATCGGCCAGCGTGAACCCGTCATGCGCCGCCAGAAAATTGACCGAGCGGCAGTCTTTCCCGAAAATGTCGGACGATCCCGCAAGCCGCTGCGCCAGCAGGCCCACGCCCGCATCCCCGCGCCAGAACCGCCGCACATCGTCGCGGTAGCGGTCGTTCCACTCCAGCCAGTGCGCGGGAAAGCGCCCCAGTTGATAGCCGCCCGGCCCGATATCCCACGGCTCGGCAATCATCACGCGGGTTCCCAGCCACGGATCGGCATCGATCTCGGCAAAGATCGGCGCATCCGCCGCAAAGCCCGGCCCGCGCGCCATCACCGGCGCAAGGTCAAAGCGGAACCCATCCACCCCGCAATGGCGCACGAAATGCCGCAAGCTCTCCAGCACCAGCGCGCGCACCGCCGGGTTTGCGAAATCGAGCGTATTGCCGCAGCCGGTATCGTTGATCAGGCTGCCGTCCGGCGCATGGGCATAGGCTGCGTTGTCCAGCCCGCGAAAGCTCAGCACCGGGCCCAGCACGTCGCTTTCGCCGGTATGGTTGAACACCAGATCGAGGATCACACCGATCCCGTGCGCGTGCAGCGCCGCCACCGTCTCGCGCAGTTCGGCCACCCCGCCCGGGCACAGCCGCGGATCGAGCGCCATCGGCACAACCGGATTATAGCCCCAGGCATTGCTCAGGCCGAGCGGGGGCAAGTGCCGCTCGTCGATCCACGCCGTGATCGGCATCAGTTCGATCGCGCTGACGTGGAGCTTTTCGAGATGCGCCAGCACGGCGGGATGCGCCAGCGCAGCCACTGTCCCGCGCTGCACTTCGGGCACATCCGGGTGCAGCATGGTCAGGGCGCGCACGTTGACTTCGTAAATCAGCCCGCCGCGCTTGAAGGCTGGCGCTGCCAGCGGCACTTCCGGCAGCGCGCCCGGCATCACCGCGCGCGGCACCAGCCCGGCGGTGTCCACCCCGTATTCCGAAAGCGCCGGACTAAATGCGAAGGGCCGGTCCAGCTCGACCGCGCGGGGGTCGACCAGCAGCTTGGCCGGATCGAACCACAGCCCCCGCTCGGGCGCCCATTCTCCATGCGCGCGCAGGCCATAGCGCGTTCCGGGGGCCGGGGCCTCCACGCGCCAATCGTCCCCCTGCCGCACCATTGGCACACGGGTCTCCGCATCCCCGTCAAACAGGCACAGCATCACCCCCTCGGCGCGCGGCGCGCGCACCGCCAGAATGCTCACGAAAGCAGGCTCATGTGATCACGTCGGGTGCCGTCCGGCCGGTGCGCGCGGCGATCCCGGCAATGGCCTCGGCTGCCGCGATCAGATCGCCCAGCATGGCATCGGTATCGGCATCGAGCGTGCCGTCCGCCGGCTCGTAGCGCTCGAGGTAAAGGCGCAGCGTGGCGCCTTCCGTGCCCGTGCCCGAAAGCCGCAGCACGATGCGCGATCCGCCCTCGAACAGCACCCGCAGCCCCTGACCCGCGCTGTGCGAACCATCGACCGGATCGTCATAGGCAAAGCTGTCCGCCGCTGCGACCGTGAGCGGGCCGAAGGCCTTGCCCGGCAGCGCCGGGAACGAAGCCTCCAGCGCCGCCATCAGCGCCTCGGCCACATCCTTTGGCAGTGCTTCATAGTCATGCCGCGCATAGTAATTCCGTCCGAACTTCGCCCAGTGCTGGCGGGCGATCTCCGCCACGCTCTCGCCCCGCACGGCAAGGATGTTGAGCCAGAGCAGCACCGCCCAGACCCCGTCCTTCTCGCGCACATGGTCCGAACCGGTGCCCGCGCTTTCCTCGCCGCAGATCGTCGCTTTTCCGGCATCGAGCAGCGTGCCGAAGAACTTCCAACCGGTCGGCGTCTCGAACGCGGGAATGCCCAGTGCTTGTGCCACCCGGTCCGCCGCCGCGCTCGTCGGCATCGAACGCGCGATCCCGGCAAGGCCCTTGGCATAGCCCGGCGCCAGATGCGCGTTCGCCGCCAGCATCGCTAGGCTGTCAGAAGGCGTGATGAAAATGCCCTTGCCCACGATCAGGTTGCGGTCGCCGTCTCCGTCCGAAGCGGCGCCGAATGCGGGCGCATCGGGTGAAAACATCAGGTCGAACAGCACACGCGCATGAACCCGGTTGGGATCGGGATGGTGCCCGCCAAAGTCCTCCAGTGGCACGCCATTGCGCACGGTGCCGGGCGCAAACCCCAGCCGCCGCTCCAGCACTTCGGTCGCGTAAGGGCCCGTCACCGCGTGCATGGCATCGAAAGCCATCGTCAGCCCGTTTGCCACCGCGCTGCGGATCGCGGGGAAATCGAACAGCGTCTCCATCAGGTCCGCCCAGTCGGCCACAGGATCGATCACCTCGACCATAATGCCCGCCACATCATGCCCGCCCAGCGCATCCAGATCGACGTCGGGTGCTTCCACCGTCAGCCAGCGGTCAATCACCTTCGTCCGCGCGAAGATCGCATCGGTCACCGCCTCGGGCGCGGGGCCGCCGTTGGCGATGTTGTACTTGATGCCAAAGTCCTCGTTCGGCCCGCCGGGGTTGTGGCTGGCTGAAAGGATCAGGCCGCCGCTCGCGCCATATTTGCGGATCACGTGGCTGGCAGCGGGGGTCGAAAGGATGCCGCCCTGGCCCACCAGCACCCGGCCATAGCCATTGGCCGCCGCGATGCGGATCGCCGCCTGGATCACCGTCCGGTTGTGATAGCGCCCATCCCCCCCGATCACGAGCGTGCTGCCCGGTTCCGGCGAGACGGCGTCGAACACCGACTGGATGAAGTTCTCGGCGTAATTCGGCTGCGCGAACACGCGCACTTTCTTGCGCAGGCCCGAAGTGCCGGGCTTCTGATCGGAAAAGGGCGAAGAAGGAATCGTCTGGATCATGGCGCCACTGTAAGGCTCTTGTAGAGGTCGGCATAGGCAAGACCGCTTAGGCCCCACGAGAAATTCGCGCTCATCCCCGCGCGCTGCAAGCTGCGCCAGGCGGCCGGATCGCGGAACAAGTGCACCGTTCGCGTCAGCGCATCGGCCAGCGTCTGATAGCGCACTCCGTCAAGCTGGACGCCCGTCGCCACGCCGGCCTGCCGCGCGGCCAGGTTTGCGTCGATCACCGTATCGGCCAGCCCGCCCGTGCGGCTCACCACGGGCACGCAGCCATAGGCAAGGCCATAAAGCTGCGTCAGCCCGCATGGCTCGAACCGGCTCGGCACCAGAATCGCGTCACCCCCGCCCAGCATGCGGTGGGAAAGCCCCTCATCATAGCCGATGCGCACCCCGATCCGCCCCGGATGGCGCGCGGCGGCCGCATGGAAGCCGCTTTCCAGCGCCGCGTCGCCCGATCCCAGCAGCGCCAGCCGTGCGCCGATGCCGACAAGGTGGTCCGCGGCCTCCAGCAGCACGTCCATGCCCTTCTGCCAGGTCAGCCGGCTGATCACCACAAACAGCGGGCCATCTCCGCGCTCAAGCCCGAATTCCGCCTCCAGCGCTCGGGCATTGGCCGCCCGCTTCCCGAGCGCTTTGGCCGTGTAAGGCGCCTTCAGGGCCGGATCGCTTGCCGGGTTCCACACGGCGGTGTCGATCCCGTTGACGATCCCGCTAACGTCCCCCTCGCGCCCGCGGATCAGGCCCTCCAGCCCCATGCCGAAGCCGGGCTCGCGGATCTCGCGCGCATACGTCGGGCTCACCGTGGTGATGCGGCTTGCGGCAGCGAGCCCGGCTTTCAGGAAGCTGATCCCGCCGTGATACTCGATGCCGTCAATCGCCATGGCCGCCGCCGGCAGGCCCAGCGCGGGAAACAAGTCTGCGCCGTAATGCCCCTGAAACGCCATGTTGTGGATTGTGATCACGGAAGGCAGCGCTGGCCCCGCAGGCGCAAAACGCTGATAGGCCAGCGCCATCCCCGCCTGCCAGTCGTGCGCATGAAGGAGGTCGAAGGCGAGGCCCTTCACCGCGCCGCCCGCCACATCCGCCGCCGCCCGGCCAAACGCGGCAAAGCGTTTGCCATTGTCTGCCCAGTCGCGCCCCGTGGCATCGCCATAAGGCCCGCCGCCCCGCGCGAAGAGCCCCGGTGCATCCAGCACCAGCAGCGGATGGCCCGCCAGCTTGCCCGCCAGTAGCCGCGCCGGTTCGCCCAGCAGGCTCTCCCACGTGTGCAGTGCCTTGGGCTTCTT
>CANGJB010000091.1 GCA_947453945.1 Sphingomonadaceae bacterium | reverse complement strand
ATGGCTGGCCGAGGCGGATATTCCCCCCGGCGAGCAACTGCGCCCCTGCTATCGCGCTGCGCTGGTTGGCGTGGCCAAGCGGCTGGCGGCGCTGGCGGCGGAGTATGAGGCTTCAGCACGGCTGGGCGCGGCGCGGCTTGGATTTCGCCAGCGCTGGGCGATCCTTTCGGCCGCAGCAATCTATGGAGCCATCGCGCGCAAGGTGGCGGCGGGCGGTCCGCATGTATGGGATGCCCGCGTGTTCACCTCGCGCGGTGAGAAGATCGCCCATGTCCTGCGTGCAGGCCTTCAGGCGCTGGGCAGACCGGCACGCGCACCTCGGCCGCAATGGTCGCGCACCAGCCTCAAGGCATGGGCTAACCGGGCGGGAGCATGACCGCGCGGCGGTTTCCGGCAAGGTCTGCCAGCAGGCGCGCCGCGGCAATACGGCCTGACATCGTGGCCATCGGAATGCCCGGCCCCGGGTGCACGCTGCCACCCGCGAGATAGAGCCCCGGCACCTTCCCTCGTGCCCCGGCGCGCGCAAAGCTTCCCATCATGCCATGGTTGGCGCGGCCATAGAGCGCGCCGCCGCTGGCCGGAAACAGCGCGTGGAACCCCGCCGGATCGGTGACCACAGGCTCGCCATCGGCGGTGAGCTCAAGCCCGCAATCACGCATCAGGCCCACGCTTCGTCTGGCAAGATCGGCAAGGTCTGCATCGGGCAGTGGCCCCTTGTCGCCATCAGCCGGCGCGTTGATGAGGGCGAGGAGGCGTTCGGGCGCGCCGGGCAGGTGGTCGCTCCCTTCCCCCCGGTCCTGCGCGCAAAGATAGACGGTCGGTGTAGCGGTGATCCGGCGGTCCTTGAAGATCGCGCGGAATTCCTCGGCATAGTCCTCGGCAAAGAACACATTGTGATGCGCGAGATCGAATCCCGAAGTGCGCGCCGAAAGGCACCAGGTGACAGCCGAAAGCGAACGCTTGTGAGGGGCCGTGGCCGGAACCGGGCGAACCTCGTCCGTCAGCGCGGAAATGTCGCCATTGAACACAACGGCATCGGCGGCAAGCCGCTCGCCGCTCGCCATTTCCACCCCAGTGACGCGGCCATGCTCTGTCACGATGCGGGCCATTTCGGCCCCGAAGCGGAACTGCGCGCCCTGATGCTCGGCAAGGCCGGCAATGGCGCGCGCGACCTGGTGAATGCCCCCGCGCACGAGCCAGACGCCTTGCTGCTCGACATGCGCGATCAGCATCAGCGTGGCGGGTGCAGCCCACGGGGAGGCGCCGACGTAAGTTGAATAGCGCCCGAACAGCTGGCGCAGGCGCGCGTCCTTGAAATGATCCCCCAGCGCCCCCCACAAGGTGCGCATCGGAACCGTGCGCATCAGGGCCGGGATACCGAGAGGGCCAAGCCGCGTGACAAGGCCGGGGATCGAAGGGCGCTCCGCCGCAATGAACGGCCCTGCCAGCGTGCGATAGATATCGGCGCTGCGCGCGCAGAAGTCGCGGTAGGCTTTGGCCTCGGCGGCTCCGGCAAAATCACCTATGGCATCGGCCGAGCGGGCGACATCGGCGAACAGGTCCAGCTTGCCGCCGTTCTGCCAGGCATGGCGCGCAAGGGTTTCTGCCGGAATCAAGCTGAGGTGGTCCTCTAACGCCAAGCCCGCATCGCCGAACAGGCCATCGAAGATCCAGCGCATGGTAAAGACGGTGGGCCCTGCGTCGATCGCCAAGCCGCCGCTCTCCACCCGGCGCATCTTGCCGCCCACGCTGGCAGCGCGCTCTATGACAGTGACATCAAGCCCTGCGCGCGCAAGATCGGCAGCAGCTGAAAGGCCGCCCATCCCTGCGCCAACGACAACGACTTTGGCGGCAGCCACGTTAGTCTGACGCCGCCGCGCGGCGGGGGCGCCACTGCGGGATCAGGCTAATCCCGGCTTGTCTGTCTATGCGAATGCGGTGGTATATAAGGATGATCAGGCCAGTGACGAGCGGGACGGACCACATCGCCGGGTTGAGCGCCAGCGCGGGAAACAGGCGCACCGAGCCAAACGCAAGGAAGGCGGTGTAGACCGATATGCCCGCCCCCACGAGCGCCTTCACATGTTCCTTGAGCCACATGACCGGCGAAGGATTGGGCGCGAAAAGGAATACGAGGTTGGTGATCCCGGTCGCCATGCCGACGACTGAGATGGCCATCATCAGCGGCTGACCGATGCGCGCGCCGTCCCATGCGCAGACCACGGCGGCGATCATCACCAGCACTTGCAGCGCCACGTTCAGCGGGGTGCGATTGGCAGCGACGTTGCGGCGGTTCTTCACGCAGAGCCAGCCATACCAGGCAAGATTGAGCGTGAGGATCGCGTTGTGCAGCATCATCACACCGAAGATACCGCGCACGAAATCAGCATCGAACCGTCCGGCGAGATGCGGGTGCACGCCCATCGGATCGTACAGCGTCAGAACGCTCATCGCCACCGCGAGGCACCCGGTAATGAGAATCGCCTTGGTGAACACACGGCCCCACTTGCGGTGATTGACGTCACCCTTGCGGCCCATGACCGGCACCCAGAAGGCAATCGCCCCGGTCGCGCCGGCGGCGATGTGCGCTGCAATCAGGCAGCGGAACAGCAGCAGTTCCATCGCGTCCCCTCCACCTGTCCGCCCCGGTTTATCTGTCTGCGACTATTCCACTGGACAGGTCCCGTGTAAACATAAGATGACACATGCTGACCAAACAGGACGCCTCGTGAACCGGATCCCCACGCCTACCTCCGCCTATCGCCCGCCGCGCCCGACATCGAGTGCAGCCGTGCTCGCCTTGCTGCGCGTGGCGCTGAAGGGCGATGGCGATCTGCTCAGCCTGCTGCCCGCCAGCGCCTATCGCTGCGACGTAGGGCCGCTGGGCTATTCGCGGCGCTCGATCCTGATCGTCAACCAGCCCGATCAAGTGCGGCGCGTTCTATCGGACCCGGAAGGCATCTTTCCCAAGAGCGACCTGATGGTGGACGCGCTCGCGCCGCTTATCGGCGATTCGATTTTCGTCTCCTCGGGCGAGACATGGCAGCGCCAGCGGCGGATGATCGACCCGGCCTTCACGATGATGCGGGTGAACCGCGCCTTTCCGGCGATGCAGCAGGGAGCCGAGGCCTGCGAGGACATGCTGGCAGCGCGCGCGGCCGATGGCGCGGCGTTTTCGCTCGATCTCACGATGAGCCACCTGACGGCAGACATCATCTGCCGGACGGTGTTCAGCACCGGACTTGAAACCGGGGCAGCGCACGATGTGTTCGACGCCTTTACCGTGTTCGAACACAGCGTGGCGCAAGTCGAGATCCGGCGGCTCATCATGGATCCGGCGTGGACGGCGGTGCCGCAGAAGGACTTCGTGCTGGAGGCCTGCACGCGCATCCGCAAACATCTGGGCGATCTGCTCGATACGCACATGGGCCCGAACGGCGAGCACTTCGACGACATCGCCGCTGCCGTGATCGCCGCGCGCGATGATTTCAGCCGCACGGCCTTCACGCGCGAGGAACTGATCGACCAGCTTGGCGTGCTGTTTCTGGCCGGGCACGAAACCAGCGCGAGCGCGCTGACCTGGGCGTTTTTCCTGCTGGCGATGCAGCCTCACCTCGTGGCACGTATCCGCGCGGAAATGCGCGAAGTAGCGGGCGAAGACGGCCCGATCGGTTTCGAGGAAACGAAGCACTTGCCCACCATCCGCAACGTGTTTCGCGAAACCCTGCGGCTCTATCCGCCAATAACATTCCTGCCGCGCGTGGCGACCGAGGCGACCACGATCGGCAAACGCCGGGTGAAGCGCGGGGCGCTGGTGATGGTGGCGCCGTGGGTGCTGCACCGGCATAGGCGCTATTGGAAGAACCCCGATGTGTTCGATCCGGACCGCTTCCTTCCCGCGCGGGAGAGCGAACTGACGCCGGGGGCCTATATCCCCTTTGGCCAGGGGCCCCGCGTCTGTGCCGGTGCCGCTTTCGCGCTGACCGAGGCAGTGCTGCTGATCGCGCGGCTGTTTCGCGAATTTGACTTCCATGTCGAGCATGCGGGCGCAGTCCGCCCGGCCGCGCGGCTGACGACGCGCCCGGCGAAGCAGATCATGGTCAGAGTTACCAAGGCGTGACGTCATGACGACAGTGCTGCTTACACTGGGGCGACTGCCCAAGGCGCTCGATCTGGCGCGGGGGTTCAGCAAAGCCGGGTGCCGGGTGCTGGTGGCCGAGCCTTACGGCTGGACGCTGGCCGGAGCATCCCGCCATGTGGCACGCGAGTTCAAGGTGCCGCCGCCAAGCGCAGGCAAGGCGGCGTACCTCGCGGCGCTGGCGGAAATCGTGGTACGTGAAGGCGTCGATCTGATCGTGCCTGTCTCGGAAGAAACCATGCATGTGGCGCACCTTGCAGGGATGCTGCTGCCATGCACGCGCCTGTTCACGATGCCGCCAGAACAGGTGATCGCGCTGCATGACAAGGCGAGCTTTATCCGCGCTGCGATGGCCATGGGGCTCGCAGTGCCGGAAAGCGCGCAGCTCGGATCAGCGGCAGCAGAGGCGCTGGCGCAGACCAGTCCGGTGGTGGTGAAACCTGTGTTCTCCTGCTCGGGCCGAGGGCTTTCGATCCTGCGCGCCGGCGAGCCTCTCCCCCCTGCTGATCCGGCTGAGCCGGCCGTAGTGCAGCGCTTTGTGGAAGGGCCGGAGCACAGCACTTGCACCATAACGCAAGGTGGCCGCGTGGTGGCGACGATGGTATATCGCGGAAAGGTGATGTCCGGCTCGGTCGCGGTCGCGTTTGAGCAGGTGGAAGTGCCGGCAATCAACGCGTGGGTCGAGCAGTTCGTGGCGCAATCCGGATGGACCGGGTTCATTTCCTTCGACTTCATCGTGGATGCAGCAGGCAGGCCCCACGCCATTGAATGCAATCCCCGTGCGACGAGCGGGGTTCATTTCTGGGAAGGCGAGGATATCGCCCGCGCCGTGCTGGAGCCCGACTGGTCCGGCCCTGTGCGCGTCCGGCGGCACAAGGCGCTGCAGCAGTTCTATGCCTGCCTGACCGAGACGCAGGGAGCGATGCTGCGCGGGCGCGGGTTTGCCGCCAGCCTCAAAAGCCTCTTCTCCACACGCGACGTAAGCTGGGATGCTCGCGATCCGTGGCCGTTCCTCAGCATGATCGGAACTTCGTGGCCGATCATCTGGCAGGCGATCACCAAGGGCGCGCGGTTTGGCGAAGTGGCGACACAGGATGTGGGCTGGTTCGAGGACTGACGCAGATTTTTGGCTCGTGATGTAACGTTTTGCTGATACCATCCGAATGACCCTGCGCAGCGCTTGCACTTACCTGCATGTCCCTACCAAGCGCGGGCTGCGCGGGAGCGGAAACGATGGCGACAAAGTTTGCTGATGGCGAGGCTGGCGGCACAACGACAAATGCGCAGGCGGATGACTCGCCGCTGATCTACCGGACGAAGCTGCCGGTGCGGATCTGGCACTGGATCAATGCCTGGAGCATCTTCGTGATGCTGATGAGCGGGATGATGATCTTCAACGCCCACCCCCAGCTCTACTGGGGCCAGTACGGCGCGAACCTCGACCATCCCTGGCTCGTGATCGGCAACCGCGGGACGAGTGGTTTCCTCTCTGTCGCGGGGATCGAGATCCCGACCACCGGGTTCCTCGGCTATGCGCAGAACACCGCAAACGCCTTTCCGCCGCTCGTCACGATCCCTTCGAGTTACAGCCTGGCGGGCGCCCGGCAATGGCACTTCTTTTTTGCCTGGGTGCTGTTGATCAGCGCAACGCTGTTCATGATATACAATATTGTTTCCGGTCATTTATGGCGTGATCTTGCCTTGAATCGTGAAGAGCGCAGCATCCGCCACCTGTGGCACGACATCAAGGATCATGCGCGGCTGCGCTTCCCCACCGGGGATGCGGCGCGGGCCTATAACCCGCTGCAGAAGATCGCCTATCTGGGCGTGCTGTTCGTGCTGATCCCGGTAGTGATCCTGACCGGTTGCACGATGTCGCCCACACTCAACGCAGCCTTTCCGTGGCTGGCAGAGATGTTTGGGGGGCGGCCTTCCGCGCGCTCGATCCACTTCCTGTGTGCGGCCGGGTTCGCAGCTTTCATCGTGGTGCACTTGCTCGCAGTGCTGCTCGCAGGGCCTTTAAACGAACTGCGGTCGATCATCACAGGCTGGTACCGTCTGCCGAAGGAGCGCGTGAAGTGAGCAAGGATACCCTCATCATGCCCCCCTCCCCTTCCTCCTCGTTTATTACGCGGCGCCACGCGCTCGTTGGCGGCGCGGGCCTGTTGCTGGCGGGCTGCGACCAGATCAACGCGTCTCCTGCCGTACAATCGGTACTCAGCCTGGGCGAGAAGGCGACGCATGGCGCGCAGCGTCTCGTAACGGATCGCAACGCGCTGGCGCGCGAATTCAGCCGGGCGGATATGTCGCCGGTGTTCCGCCAGAACGGCAACCGGAACCCCGGGACGGCAGAGTACGACGCGCTCGCCGCAAACAACTTTGCCGACTGGACGCTCAACGTTGGCGGAATGGTGGCGCAGCCCCTGCGACTAAGCCTCGCGCAGTTAATGGCCGCGCCCCGCCGCACCCAGATCACGCGGCATGACTGCGTAGAAGGGTGGAGCGCGATCGGCGAATGGTCGGGCGTGCCGCTGGGCCTGCTGCTGCGGCGGGCGGGCCTCTCCAGCAATGCGAAATATGTGGTGTTCCATTGTGCGGACAGCACCGGGGGCGCTCCCTATTACGAGAGCATCGACCTGATCGATGCGTTCCACCCGCAGACGATCCTCGCGACGCACATGAACGGCGCGCCGTTGGTGGTTGGCCATGGGGCACCGCTACGGCTGAGAGTCGAGCGGCAGCTGGGCTACAAGCAAGCCAAGTATGTGATGCGGGTGGAGGCAGTTGCCTCGCTGGATAGCCTGTACGGCGGCAAGGGCGGCTACTGGGAGGATCACCGCGGGTATCAGTGGTTTGCGGGCATCTAGCTCTCAGACCTTCACGATCCCTCGTTCGATCAGGCTGCGGGCGCAATCAAGAATTGAATCCTCGGCCGGGCGGGTCTTCCAGCCGAGGCGTTCGAAGGCATGGGCGGCACTGGCGTCACGGACATTGCCCAGTTCACCCACGACCTGCCGGATCAGCGGATTGAACTTGGCGGCAAAGCGGACGAGCCAGTCCGGCAGGCGCCGGGTGGGCACGTTGCGCGCCTGAAGCGGCATGCCGGCGCGCAAAATCTGCGCAACCTCGATCATCTTGAGGAAGGGCCCCGAGGCGATGAACCGCTCTCCATCAAGGCCCGGCTCAGTCAGCACGCGCACATGGAGATCGGCAAGATCACGCACATCGACAATGCCAAAACCAAGATCAGGGCAGCCGGGGAGCGCGCCCGACAGGAGCTGGTTGACCATCTCGATCGAGGCGGAGAAATCAGGGCTCCAGACCGGGCCGAGCACGGCGGCGGGGTTGATCGAAAGGAACTCCATTCGGGTCCCCTCACCCTTGGCCCCCTCTTTCGCAATCCATTCCCGCGCAGCACGTTCGGCGATGGTCTTGGATT
>CANGJB010000090.1 GCA_947453945.1 Sphingomonadaceae bacterium | reverse complement strand
TCCTTCACCCCGATCAGCGGCGCATCGGCCCAGTGTTTCCCGGCATAGCGCACGACCGTGTAGAACATCACGAAGTAAAACAGATCGGAGAAGAATTCCGCCCGCGTCAGACGCCACCCGGCGTGCCGTTCGTTGATCCGCTCCAGCCCCAGGATCATGAACTTGGTGCAGATCGCGGCGATCACGATGGTCCAGCCGCTTGTCGCCAGTTCCGGCGGCAAGAGCGACCAGAACGCGAAAATCGCCAGCAAAGTCGCCGGCTGGTAATACTTGAAGAGAACCGGTTTAATACCCGCCATGATATTGCGAACCCCCACGGCTTTGCTATCTTCTCGAAGCTAACACCAAGCCTTGATCCCAACAACTGCCCCGATGCGCACGTCCCCAAGCCGCATGCGAACACCCCCGGATTTCGCTTGCACTCAATACGCGTTTTTGACCAAAACAATCATTCTGCGGGAGAGACGCAGTGCCCAATCCCCCCTTGCGCCTCATCGTTTCCCTCCTTCTCGCGGGCAGTGCCTTCACTCCGCTCCACGCCCAGCAAGCGACAGCCGATCCGCTCGCCGACGGTTTCAAGGATCCCCCCTCCTCCGCCCGCCCGCGCGTCTGGTGGCACTGGATGAACGGCAACATCACCGAAGAGGGCATCCGCCTCGATCTCGAATGGATGAAGCGCATTGGCATCGGCGGCGCGCAGACCTTCGACGCGCAGCTGCAAACCCCGCAAGTTGTCGAAAAGCGCCTCGTCTACATGACGCCTGAGTGGAAACACGCCTTCCGCACCGCCGCCGAAACGGCAGACAAGCTCGGCCTCGAACTCGCCATCGCCGCCTCTCCGGGCTGGAGCGAAACCGGCGGGCCGTGGGTCAAACCCGAAGATGGGATGAAGAAGCTCGTCTGGTCCGAAACGCGCATTCCCGGTGGCAAGCGCTTCAAGGGCAAGCTCGCAGCGCCGCCCACCACCACGGGCCCGTTTCAGGATCTGGGTATGCAGCCCGAAATCGGCGTGGACCATCCCAAGACCGATTTGCCGCAGCTCTACCGCGATACTCACGTCTTCGCCGTGCCCGAAAACGCGCCGCCGCTTGCCCCGGTCTGGTCCGCATCGTCCGGCGCCATCGACGGCGCAGCACTCACCGATGGCAAGCAGGCGACCGCTGTGGACGTGCCCGCCGGCAACGCCGAGGCTCCCGCATGGATCCGCGCTGATTTTGCCGCCCTGCGGCAAGTGCGCTCGGCCACACTCGCCATGCCGCCGGTGTCCCTGTTCAGTGCCGCGCGTTTCGCGCCGGTCCTCGAGGCGAGCACCGACGGCAGCACCTTTGCCGAAGTCGCCCGTTTCCCCACTGGCACGTCCGCACAGTACACGATCACCTTCCCGGCGGTCACCGCGAAGGCGCTGCGCGTGCGTTTCCTGCCTGAACAAAGCGGTTTCGGCCTGCCCACAGCGCCTGCCCCCGGCGCAGAGTTCCCCGCATTCCCGGGCTTCATGAGCGGCAGCGGCCCGCATGTCACCATCGCGGAACTCGGCTTCTCCTCCACGCCGCGCACCCACCGCTTCGAGGAAAAGGCCGGATTTGCGACCACGCTCGATTACAACGCGATCCCCACGCCCGATGCGCCTGCACTGCCGGAAGCCTCGGTGATCGATCTCACAAGCCGTATGCGCGCCGACGGTTCGCTCGATTGGACCCCGCCCAAGGGCCAGTGGCGCGTCCTGCGCCTCGGTTACAGCCTCACCGGCACCGAAAACCATCCCGCCCCGGCCGAGGCGACCGGGCTGGAGGTGGACAAGTTCGATGCGGATGCCGTGCGCCGCTACATCGACACCTATCTCGATACCTATCTTGCCGCCGCCGGTCCGGACATGATCGGCCAGCACGGCGTGCGCGCCTTGCTCAACGACAGCATCGAAGTCGGCGCGAGCAACTGGACCCCGCGCATCACCGCAGAGTTCAAGGCACGGCGCGGCTATGATCCGGTGCCCTGGCTTCCCGCGCTGACGGGCGTGATCCTTGGCAGCGCAGCGCGCACCGATGCCTTCCTCCACGATTACCGCCAGACCCTCGCGGACCTCATTGCCGACGCGCATTACAAGACCATCGCCGAGGAAGCCCACAAGCGCGGCCTGATCCACTATTCCGAAGCGCTGGAAGACAAGCGTCCCTCGCTGGGGGACGACATGGCCATGCGCCGCCACGCGGATGTGCCGATGGCGGCGATGTGGTCCTATGATACCGCACACGGCCAGCCCCAGCCGAGCTACGTGGGCGACATGCGCGGCGCGGCCTCGGTTGCCCATGTCTATGGCCAGAACCTCGTCGCGGCGGAATCGCTCACTGCGGCGCTCCAGCCCTGGGCCTTCGCACCGCGCGATCTCAAGCCAATGATCGACATGGAGTTCGCATCCGGCATCAATCGTCCGGTGATCCACACCTCGGTCCACCAGCCGCTGACGGAGAAGGCCCCAGGCTTCTCGCTGTTCATCTTCGGCCAGTACTTTAACCGCCTTGAAACCTGGGCAGAGCAGGCCCGCCCCTGGACCGACTACATGGCGCGCAGCAGCTACCTGCTCCAGCAGGGCCGCAATGTCGCCGATGTGGCATACTTCTATGGCGAGGAAGCGCCCCTCACTGGCCTTTTCGCCAAGGCCGTGCCGGGCGATCTGCCCACCGCCAACGCCTTCGATTTCGTCAACCCGGACGTGCTCCTGAACGAGCTTTCAAACGACGGCACCGATCTCGCGGCCCGGAGCGGCGCGCGCTACAAGGCGCTTTACCTCGGCGGCAGCTCTGCGCGGATGAGCCTTGCCGTCCTGCGCCGCATCAGCGCGCTGGTGCGCGGCGGCGCGACGCTGATCGGGGAACGCCCCATTGGCTCCCCCGCCCTGCAGGACGACGCGTCCGAGTTTGCCCGGATCGCCGATGCGCTGTGGAGCGGCGATACCGGCAAGGGCCACGTCCTATTCAGCCGCGATCCGGACACGGCGCTCGCAAAGCTCGGCATCGCGCCCGACATGGCCTACACCAAAGCAGCCGCCGATACGTCGCTGCTGTTCGTTCACCGCAGGACGGCAGATGCCGAAATCTATTTCGTCACCAACCGCAAAGACCGCGATGAGCCGACCACGCTGAGCTTCGCGCAAGTCGGCAAGGCGCCCGAATGGTGGGACGCCGCCACCGGCAAATCCGCGCCGCTGGGCTACACCACCACCGGCAGCCGCACTGAAATCACGCTCACCTTGCGGCCATGGCAGTCCGGCTTCGTCGTATTCCGCAAGGCCGGTCCGGCCAGCATGACCGTGCCCGCTACAGTCCGCACGCCGATCACCACCATGGAAGGCCCGTGGGCGATCACCTTCCAGCCGGGACGCGGCGCGCCGGCCAGCCTCACGCTACCCGCGCTGGCAGACTGGACGCAGAATGCCGATCCCGGCGTGCGCTATTTCTCGGGCACCGCCACGTACCGCCAGACGCTGAAGGTCCCCGCCGCAAAGCCCGGCCAGCGTCTGATCCTAGATTTGGGTGACGTGCGCGATGTGGCGGAAGTGCTGGTCAACGGGACATCCGCCAGCGTGCTGTGGCAGCCACCTTACGAGGCCGATATCACCGCGCTTGCCCGCGCTGGCGCCAACAGCATCGAAATCCGCGTCACCAACCTGTGGGTCAATCGCCTGATTGGTGATGCGCAGCCGGGTGCCAAGCCCATCACCTTCACCACACTAAAAACCTACCGCGCCGATGCGCCCTTGCGGCCCTCGGGCTTGATCGGCCCGGTCACGCTGGTCGCGGAGAAGTAAGCGCCTTAACCCCAACCCCGCTCATGCCGAGCTTGTCGAAGCATCATACACGGCCACCGCGTCTGCACCCTTCCACAAGCTCAGGGTGACCGGGGCTTGGATGTAGGCATGCTATGAGCCGTCAGTGCAGCTTCAGCCTTGGCCGCACGATCTGGTTCACATGCCCGATCACGATCAGCATGATCCCCCGCCACCAACCGTGAATGGCGATGAGGTGCATGCGATAGAGCGACATGTAGACCATCCGCGCGATCCGCCCCTCGACGAACATCCGCCCGCCGACGAGGTTGCCCATCAGGCTCCCGACGGTCGAAAACCGGCTGAGCGACACCAGCGAGCCATGATCGTTGTATGTGAAGTCCTTCAGCGGCTGCCCCGCCTGCGCGCGGACCAGGTTGGCGAAGATCAGGCTCGCCATCTGGTGCGCCGATTGCGCACGCGGCGGCACGGGGCGCTCCTTGCCGGGCAGCATGCATGATGCGCAGTCGCCCAGCGCATAGATGCGGTCATCGGTCTCGGTCTGCAGCGTCGGGCGCACGATGATCTGGTTGCCGCGCGTGAGCGGCAGATCGCTCATGCCCTTGATTTCCTCCGCGCCCTTCACCCCTGCCGCCCAGACGATGAGATCGGCCGGGATTACTCCGCCATCGCCGGTGTGCACCGCGCGGTCTTCCAGCCGCACCACTTGCGTGCGTTCCAGCACGCGCACGCCCAGCTTCTCCAGCTCCTCGCGCGCCGTCTTGGCCAGTGCCTCGTCGAGAGCCGGCAGAATGCGCGGCCCTGCCTCGATCAGCGAGACTTCGAGCTTGGTCTCGTCGAACACCTCAAGGCCATAGTGCCGCAGCGCGCCCGCGGCGTTGTAAAGCTCGGCCGCCAGTTCCACGCCGGTGGCCCCGCCGCCCACGATGCTCACCCGCACCCGCGCATCGGGATTGCCGGTGTTGTGCGCGTGGTTGGTGCGCAGGCAGGCATTGAGCAGCTTCTGGCGAAACTTGTCCGCCTGCGGCCGGTCTTCCAGGAACATCGCGTGTTCGCGCACGCCCGGCACGCCGAAATCGTTGGAAATCCCGCCGATGGCCAGCACGAGGTAATCATAGCGCACCGTGTGGCGCCCAATCACCTCCTCGCCGCGCTCATCCAGCAAGGGCGCGGTCGTGATCGTGCGGTGTTCGCGGTCGATGCTCTCGATGCTGCCCTGAAAGAACCGGTAACCCCAGCGCACCGCGTGGCCGCCATAGCCTACCTCGTCGAGATTTGCGTCGAGCGATCCAGCGGCCACTTCGTGCAGCAGCGGCTTCCAGATATGCGTCAGATTGCGGTCGATCAGAATGATGTCGTGCTTCTTGCGCCCATACTTGGCGCCCAGCTTGCGCACGAGCTCAAGCCCGCCCGCGCCGCCGCCCACGACAACGATCTGCGTCTTCTGATCCGGCACGCGCATTTCCCCCTGCGCAAGCGAACAGCGCACGAGGGTAATGCCAGAAACGGACAGGCAATAGTAGCCTGTCCGTTCGGGAAGACGGTCCTTAAGCCTTGGCGTGTCCGCCAAGCGTGTCGGCAAACCAGTCGGCAATGTAATCATTGCCGAAACTCATGTTGTCCGCGCCCACGTGTTCCACCCCGCCTTCACGCGCGGTGAAGATCTTGAGCTCACGCCGCGGCGAATTGGTCAGCTGAGCATAGCTCTGGTGCGCATAGTCCACGCTGATCTGCCGGTCGGTTGCGCCATGGGTGACGAGGAATGGCACCTTGATCCGGTCGAGGTGCCCGTTGAGGTTCATGTCGTTGCTCTTGGCGAGGAAGTCCGCGTGGTCCTTCGCGCCGAACACCCAATAGACGTGGCCCCAGTAGTGCGGCACCGGGTTCTCGCCCTCGCGCGACATGCGCTTGTCCTGCACTTCGCGCCAATTGTGGTTTGCACCCCAGGCCGCGCCGCTGGCAAAGCGCGGCTCATAGGCCACCGCGCGCGGCGCAAAGTGGCCGCCGAGCGAAATGCCCGTCATGCCGATCCGCGTTTTGTCGACATGCGGCTGCGTTTCCAGCCAATCGACCCACTTCGAGGCCCAGTTCTCGGAGTAAGGCGTCGCATTCAGCCCCTGCAGCCGCAGCGCCTCACCCGTGCCCGGCTGATCGACGCACAGCGTGTGGATGCCGCGCTTGGCCAAAGCTTCAGGGAAACCGCCCAGCCACAGCATTTCCTTCATGCTGTCGAGCCCGTTGCAATAGACCACGCAGGGCGCCGGTCCTTCGACATTCGCGCGGTGGAAATACGCGACAATCGTCTTGCCCTCGTAGGGGATCTCCACCCGCTCCACCGGATCGGCGGAAAACTTGGTGCCGCGCTGGAAGCTGTCGAGCGCCTTGGCATAAGTCTGCTCGCGTCCGGCCGATCCATGCGCCTGCATCCGTTCGCCGGTGAGGTAGTAGATCGTCGCGCGCTTGAGCTTGGTTCCGGCGGAAAACTCGCGGCCCAAGGCGAGATCTTCCTCGGCAAGATCCACCAGCTTGTCGCCCATCTTGACCCATTCGGCCATGAAATCGGCAGTGCCGGCATCCGCGCCGCTTTGCGCCTTGGCGAGCAGTGGCTCGATCATGTCGACGATCTCGCCGATCCGCCCACCGTTCTCCATCGCGATGGCGACCGAGAGGTTCCAGATGTAGTTGGGAAACGGTTCAAACAACGCCATGGTTCAGACCCCCGCCGGCTGGAACAGCGCCGCATCGGGCGCGGGATGCGGCATGGTCTGCGGGCCGCCGACACCGATGCCCCACTGGTCCATGATCTCGGGCGCGGGCGCGATCACTTGCGCGATGTGGTTCTCGAAATCGACCTTCTCAAGCTCGGAGGTGTATTCCACCGCAAAGCCGCCCGGCGTGGTGAAATAGCTGAAGGTGTTGTTGCCCGCCGTATGCCGGCCCGGCCCCCAGCGGATATCGATATGCTGGCGCTTGAGCCGCGCGACACCGCGCATCATCTCGTCCACATTGGCCATGTCGTAGGCCACGTGGTTGAGGCAGGGCGGCCCGGGGAGGAAAGCAATGCGGTGGTGCGCCTCGTTGCAGCGCAGGAAGCACATGAAATCGCCCAGCCAGTCGCTCAGCTTGAAGCCCAGCACGTCGATGAAGAACGCCAGTTCCTCGTGGTGGCGGGGCGAGTGCATCACGATGTGGCTGATCCGCTCGGGGATCGCCTCGCGGACCGCAAGCGTACGCGCCGTGCCGCGCTCGACACCTGCGGAAATCTCGTATGGCAGGCCATCCTTCGAAAAGAAGCGGAAGCCATATCCGCCGCCGAACTGAGCGAGTTCCTTCGGCTCCCACACGATCTGGCAGCCATAGTCGCGCACCTTGGCAAACAGCGCATCGACATCGGCATTGGTATCCGCCGCCAGCGCAATCACATCGATCCGCTGCACCGCATCGGGCCGCAGCCGCACGACATAAAGCTCGTCGTGTCCTTCGGCGGCGAAATAGACCATCCCGTCCGCTTCCTTCACCTCCTTGAGCTTCCAGTTGTCGGCATAGAAGGCGCGCTCTGCGGCCAGATCGGTGACGGCATAGCCGACATAGCGGATTTCGGTAACGCGGCTCATGGGATCGGTCTCTCCGGTGAATCAGTTCAAAGGCTTGGAGGGTGACTTGTAGAATTGCCCGCCCTTCATGATGGCGGCAAGGTTGGCCTTGTCTTGCAGGATGCGCACGTCGGCTGTGGGATCGCCATCGACCAGCAGCAGATCGGCCAGATAGCCAGCGCGCACCTGGCCCACATCCCAATCGACCAGTTCGCCGCCCTGCTTGGTCGCGGCAACCAGCGCCTCGCTCGGCGAAAAGCCGAACAAGCGCACGAAATGCTCAAGATCGCGGGCATTGCGGCCATGCGGATTATACGGGAAGCCATAGTCCCCGCCAGGAAGGACGCGGATGCCGCGCTTGCGCATCTCGGGGATCACCTTCTGGCCCAGTTCAATGCCGCGGAATGCACCGAGTGCGGTCGCTTCTGCCGGGCCGATACCGAATTCCTGCGCCTCATAAGCCCTCGCCCAGAGCAGCCCCACGGCTGGCGCGGTAAAGGCGGTGTCCTTGCGCGCCTCGAACATGTCGAGCGCTTCCTCATCCGCATAAGTGCAATGATAGATAGCGCGGAAACCGGCGCGCAGCGCGCGCTTCACCGCCTCGGACCCTTGCGCATGGCAGGCGAGCCAGATGCCCGCCTCGCGCGCAGCCTCGCCAATCGCCTGCGCTTCCTCTTCGGAATACATCAGCGTCTGCGAACCGCCGGGCTGAAAGGCATCGTCGCTCGACATCAGGAACTTGATCGTGTCGCAGCCATCGGCCTTCTTCTGCGCCACATATTCGCGCAGGTGCGGGATATCGCGCTGGTGCGTGGGATCGTGCCCAGCCGGCACGCCCAGCACCCCTTCCGCACCCTTCTCCAGCGCAGAGGCGCGCAGGCGCGGGCCGGGCAGGAAGCCGGCGTCGATCATGTCGCGCAGCGCTGGCTCGATCCGCGCGCCCAGCGATCCCGCCGAATAGACGCTGGTGAAGCCGTGATCGAGCGTGATCCGCGCGTTTTGCGCCGTCACGAGCACGTGCTGCTCGATGGGCAGCGGCTTCATCGTGTTGATGGTCCGCTCGGTCGAGGTAGGCCAAGTGAGATGACCGTGCGCCTCGACCATGCCGGGCATGAGTGTGCGGCCCCGTCCTTCGATCACCGCCACGCCCTCGCGCGGCAGGCTCTCGTCGCCGCGCGCGACCGCCTCGATCCGCTCACCGCGTACCAGCACTTCGCCCGGAAACAGCGCCGCGCCGCTCCCGTCAAACACGCGCACGTTGGTAAACAGGGTGGCGCTCATGCGCCGGTATCCGCAACGAGGCCAGTGGCCGCGATCCCGGCCAGCGCGCAGAGCTCGTCGTTGTCCGAGGTATCGCCTGTCACGCCCACCGCGCCGAGCAAGCCGCCATCGGCGTCGCGGATCAGCACGCCGCCCGGCACTGGCAACATGCCGTTGGGGAAAGCCGCCTGCAGGCCATTGAAAAACATCGGCACCGCCGCCGCGCGCTTGGCCAGTTCACGCCCCCCAAAGCCCATGCCCAAGCAGCCCGCCGCTTTGCCCATCGCGATTTCGGGTCGATAGATCGAGGCGTTCTCATCGCGCAGCAACGCGAGGATGTGCCCGCCCCGGTCCAGCACGACGCAGGCCAGCGGCGCAAAGCCCCAGCGCTGCCCCTCGGCCAGCGTCTCCATCGCTATCGTCAAGGCGTGCGCAGTTGTCAGCATGTCCCGGTCATTCT
>CANGJB010000089.1 GCA_947453945.1 Sphingomonadaceae bacterium | reverse complement strand
CCTGAGTTCCAAGTGGTCGCCGTCCAGTCTATCCGGCGGATGACACAACCTTTGCATAGGGCGTGCCAAATGGCAGGAATGGCGAAAAACTGCGGTTCTTGATCAGTAGGGCAGCGAATGCCGCGCACCGAGTTGCCAAAGTGTGGGAAATTCCGCCGACTTTCAGGAACTGGGTATTGCGCAATCTTGGCGCTTGCCTTTTCCGGACCACTTGCCTAGGGGCGATGCATCCCGACATTGTGAAGGCAAAGTCTGGGCTGGCGCTGAAAAGGGCCGGCACCAAACCCGCTGCCTTTGCGGTTTCGGGCTTCAGGAGCAGGCATGAACGATATCGCACGAGTGACCGAGGTGGTGGAAGAAGAGGCAAGCAGCCTCGGCTTCGATCTCGTGCGCGTGCGCTATTTCAAGGGCGGCGAGATCGGTGATGAGGAGCACACGCTCCAGATCATGGCCGAGCGGCCCGAGACGGGGCAGCTGCTCATCGCGGATTGCGCCGCGCTTTCGCACCGTATCTCCGACCGGATCGATGCGCTGGAAGCGGCCGGCGAAGTGCTGATCGTGGAAGCCTACCGGCTCGAGGTCAGCTCGCCCGGGATTGACCGTCCGCTGACGCGCGCCAAGGACTATGCTGCCTGGACCGGCCATGAGGCACGGATCGAGCTGACCGAGCTGCTCGGTGCGCGCAAGCGCTTCCGCGGCGATCTTGCAGGCTTTGATGCTGAAACACAGACCATTTCGATTGAGGACGAAGGCGTGGTATATGCCATTCCGTTCAGCCTCGTCGCCAATGCCAAGCTTATCCTTACCGATAAGCTGATCGCCGCATCTAGGCCGCTGGATACCAGCGACGTGGACGACATTGTTGAGGAACAGGAAGACTAAGCCATGGCCAGTGCGATTTCCGCCAACCGTGCCGAACTGCTCGCGATTGCGAATGCGGTTGCGACCGAAAAAATGATCGACAAGTCCATCGTCATCGAGGCGATGGAAGAGGCGATCCAGAAGTCCGCGCGCAACCGCTATGGCGCCGAGAACGACATCCGCGCCAAGCTCGATCCGCGCACTGGCGATCTGCGCCTGTGGCGCGTGGTCGAAGTGGTGGAAGAGGTCGAGGACTACTTCAAGCAGATCGACCTGAAGGCGGCGGACAAGCTCCAGCCGGGTGCGAAGATCGGCGATTTCCTTGTCGATCCGCTGCCGGCGGTGGAACTGGGGCGCATCGACGCGCAGTCTGCCAAGCAGGTGATCTTCCAGAAGGTCCGCGATGCCGAGCGTGACCGCCAGTATGAAGAGTTCAAGGACCGCGCGGGCGAAGTCATCACCGGCGTGATCAAGTCGGTCGAGTTCGGCCACGTGATCGTCAACCTCGGCCGGGCCGAGGGCGTGATCCGCCGCGACCAGCAGATCCCGCGCGAAGTGCCGCGTGTGGGCGAGCGCGTCCGCGCCTGGATCATGAAGGTCGAGCGCCAGAACCGCGGCCCCCAGATTTTCCTTAGCCGTGCGCACCCTGAATTCATGAAGAAGCTCTTCGCGCAGGAAGTGCCTGAAATCTACGATGGCATCATCACCATCATGGCCGCAGCTCGCGATCCGGGCAGCCGCGCCAAGATCGGCGTGATCAGCCGCGATAGCAGCATCGATCCGGTCGGCGCCTGCGTCGGCATGAAGGGCAGCCGCGTGCAGGCTGTCGTGCAGGAGCTGCAGGGCGAGAAGATCGACATCATCCCCTGGAGCGAGGACACCGCGACGTTCGTGGTGAACGCGCTGCAGCCCGCCACCGTCAGCCGCGTGGTGATCGACGAGGAAGAGAGCCGCATCGAGGTTGTCGTGCCCGATGATCAGCTGTCGCTCGCCATTGGTCGCCGCGGGCAGAACGTGCGTCTGGCCTCGTCGCTGACGGGTTCGGCCATCGACATCATGACCGAGGCGGAAGCTTCGGAGAAGCGCCAGAAGGAATTCGCCGAGCGCTCGAAGATGTTCGAGGAAGAGCTCGACGTGGACGAGACGCTTTCGCAGCTTTTGGTGGCCGAAGGCTTCAGCGAGATGGAAGAAGTCGCCTACATCGACATCGCTGAACTCGCCGCGATCGAAGGCTTCGACGAGGAACTGGGCCAGGAACTTCAGAGCCGCGCGCTTGAGGCGCTGGAGCGCCGCGAGGAAGCGCAGCGCGAAGAGCGGCGCGGACTTGGCGTGGAAGATGCGCTGGCCGAGCTGCCGCATCTGACCGAAGCGATGCTCGTCACGCTGGGCAAGGCTTCGATCAAGACGCTCGACGATCTGGCCGATCTGGCCACCGACGAACTGATCGCCAAGAAGCGGGGCGGCGAACAGCGCCGCCGCAACAACAACGCCCCGGATGCCCGCCGCGACCGCGAACGCAGCGAGCGGACCGAGGACAAGGGTGGCGTGCTGGGCGAGTATGGCCTCTCGGAAGAGCAGGGCAACGAGATCATCATGGCCGCACGGGCGCACTGGTTCGACGACGAGCCAGCAACCGAGCCAGTTTCTATTGAGGAGGCCGCCCATGCGGAATCCTCACAATGACACGCTAAGCTCCGACAGGATCGGCAGCGGACCGGCCGGGCCTTCTTCGAAAGAGGCCCAGCCGGAGCGCAAATGCGTGCTGACCGGGCGCCATGATGCGCGCGGCGAGCTTGTGCGGCTGGCACTTTCACCCGATGGCGATGTGCTTCCCGATGCCTTGGCGCGTGCGCCGGGCAGGGGGGCGTGGATCGGCGTCAGCGAAGCAGAGCTGGAAGCCGCTGTTGCCAATGGCAAGCTGCGCGGCGCGCTGGCCCGCGGTTTCAAGGGCGCACCGCTCACCATTCCCGCCGATCTGCCTGCGCGCACCCGCGCGGCGCTGACCCGCGCACTGACCGACCGGCTGGGCATCGAGCTCAAGGCCGGGTCGATGGTGCTGGGTACGGAAAGGATCGCGCAGGCCGCGCGCTCCGGCGCCGTGGTGTGGCTTGGCCATGCCAACGATGCGGGCACGGACGGCCCGAACAAGCTTGCCCAGGCCTGGCGCGTGGGCGAAGAGGCCGAAGGTACAGGCCTCAAAGGCACGATCTTGCCGCTGGACCGGGCAGCGCTGTCTGTGGCATTGGGCCGCGACAACGTGGTTCACCTGGCGCTGATCGATGCCGCTGCGGCCGAACGGGTCGCGGTGCCGCTGCGGCGCTTGCTGCATTTTCTAGGGTCTGAACCAGACTTAGCCATTGTCCGGGCGAACGTTGCCTCGGCAGCGTGCGAAGATATTGATACGAAGGGTATATAGTTTCGATGAGCGATGACAAGAAGCCGACGCTCGGCCGCAGGCCGCTTGGCCTGAAGACTGCGGTTGAGGCCGGTGAGGTCAAGCAGACCTTCAGCCACGGACGGACCAACAAGGTCGTCGTCGAGGTCAAGCGGCGCAAGCTGATGCCGCGCGGGCCCGGTGAGGCTGCCGCCAGCCCCGAGGCCGCACCGGTCGCCGTCGCTCCGGTCGCACCCGCGCCGCAGCCTGTCCGCACCCCCGCGCCGCCCCCGCCGCCGCCCCGTGCCGCCTCGCTCGAGACGCGCCAGGAAATGCAGACCCGTCTGCTGCGCGAAGCCGAGGAGTCCCGCCAGCAGGCGCTCGAAGCCGCAAACCGCCGCGAACAGGAAGAGCGCCAGCGCGCCGCCGAGGAAGGCCGCCGCGTGGCCGAGGCCCGCAAGGCTGGTGATACCGGTGCTACCGCCGCTCCCGTCGTCGCTCCCGAGGCGCCCGCCGCCCCGGTTGAAGCGCCGGCTGAAGCCGCGCCTGTGGAAGCGCCTGTTGCCGTTGCCGCTTCTGCGGCTGCCCCTGCTGAAGCCGAGCCGGAAGCTGCAGCCGTTGCGCCTGAAGCTGTGCAGACCGCGCCGCGCCGTTTCACGCCGGTGGTTGCACCCAAGCGTCCCGAGCCGGCTGCCAAGAAGCCAGCCCATGCTCCGCGCGACAAGGGTGCGGGCGATCGCCGCCAGGCGGGCAAGCTCACCGTCACCCGCGCGCTGAACGAGGACGAGGGCGCCCGCGCCCGCAGCCTTGCGGCGCTGAAGCGTGCGCGCGAGAAGGAAAAGCGCGCCCACTTCGCCGGCCAGTCGCAGCCGCGCGAAAAGCAGGTCCGCGATGTCGTGGTGCCTGAGGCGATCACGGTGCAGGATCTGGCCAACCGCATGGCCGAAAAGGCTGCGGACCTGATCAAGGCGCTGTTCAAGATGGGCATGATGGTCACCATCAACCAGACCATCGACCAGGACACCGCTGAGCTGCTCGTCACGGAATTCGGCCACAACATCAAGCGCGTGTCGGAATCGGATGTCGATATCGATACCGCGGCCGACGTCGATACCGACGATACGCTGGTGACGCGCCCGCCGGTTGTGACGATCATGGGCCACGTCGATCACGGCAAGACCAGCCTGCTGGACGCACTGCGCGGCACCGATGTGGTGCGCGGCGAGGCCGGCGGCATCACGCAGCATATCGGCGCCTATCAGATCAAGACCAAGGCCGGTGATCACATCACCTTCCTTGATACCCCGGGCCACGAAGCCTTCACCGAAATGCGCATGCGCGGTGCCAACGTGACGGATATCGTCATTCTGGTGGTCGCGGCGGACGACGGGCTGATGCCGCAGACGATCGAGGCGATCAACCACACCAAGGCGGCCGGCGTGCCGATGATTGTGGCGATCACCAAGGCCGACAAGCACGAGGCCAACCCTCAGAAGATCCGCGAACGTCTGCTCGAGCACGAGATCGTGGTCGAGGAAATGTCGGGCGAAGTGCAGGACGTCGAGGTTTCGGCCAAGACCGGGCAGGGCATGGACGAGCTGATCGAGAAGATCCTGCTTCAGGCCGAACTGCTTGAACTGCGCGCCAATCCGGACCGCGCGGCAGAAGCCACCGTGATCGAGGCCAAGCTCGACAAGGGCAAGGGTCCGCTTGCGACCGTGCTGGTCAATCGCGGCACGCTCAAGGTTGGCGACATCCTCGTTGTCGGCACCCAATCGGGCCGCGTTCGCGCGATGCACGATGACAAGGGCCGCCAGATCAAGGAAGCCCCGCCTTCGCTGCCGGTCGAAGTGCTTGGCCTTGGCGGTGTGCCGATGGCCGGTGACACGCTGACCGTGGTGGAGAACGAGGCCCGCGCTCGCGAGGTTGCGGCCTATCGCCATGAACGCGCGACGGCCAAGCGCACCGCGCAGGCACCGGCGAACCTGGAGAACATGTTCTCCGCGCTGGCAGCCAAGCAGGCTGTCATCGAGTATCCGGTGGTCATCAAGGCCGACGTGCAAGGCTCGACCGAGGCAATCGTCAATGCGCTCAACCGCATTTCGACCGACGAGATCAAGGTTCGCATCCTTGCCTCTGGTGTGGGTGCGATCACCGAAAGCGACGTCAACCTCGCGCAGGCGAGCGGCGCGCCGATCATCGGCTTCAATGTGCGTCCCAATGCCAAGGCCCGCGAACTGGTCGAACGCTTCAAGGTGCGAATGAAGTACTTTGACGTGATCTATCAGCTGACGGACGACATCCGCCTCGAAATGGCCGGCCAGCTCGGGCCGGAGCGGATCGAGACCGTGGTCGGCCGTGCCGAGGTCAAGGAAGTGTTCCCCGCGGGCAAGAAGGACAAGGCAGCCGGCCTGCTGGTCGTCGAAGGCTTCATCCGCAAGGGCATCAACGCACGTCTCACGCGCAACGATGTCATCGTCTCGCAGACGCTCATCCACTCGCTGCGCCGCTTCAAGGACGACGTTGCCGAAGTGCGCGCCGGTCTCGAATGCGGTGTGGTCCTTGCCGATACCAACGACGTCAAGCCGGGCGACCAGCTTGAAGTGTTCGAGGTCGAGGAACGCGTGCGCACGCTGTGATGCGCGCGTTCCCTCGGGGACGATGCCAAGGCAAGGGAAGCGCCTGAATGCCGCGCTATGTCGCCCTGCTCGCGTCGATCAATGTCGGCAGCGACCGCCTCTCGATGGCGGAGCTGCGGACGGCGTTCGAGCGGGAGGGGATCGAAGATGTCGAGACCGTGATCGCGAGCGGCAATGTGCTGTTCACGCATGAGGAGCGCCCGACAGGCGGCCTTGAAGACATGCTCCAGTGGATCCTGCGCGAGCGGTTCGACATGGAAAGCATGGTCGCGGTGCGCAGCGCGGAGGAAATCCGCAGCGCGGTCGAGGACAATCCCTTCACTGGCGACGGTGCGGACGGCAACGTCCACACCATGTTCCTCGATGGTGATGCCGATCCGGCGCAGTTCCGCGTGCTGGTGGAAGATCAGGCGGCGCGCGGACCCGAAAGGCTCGCGCTCGGCCCGCGGGCGCTCTATATCGATTTTGCCGAGGGCGTGGCGGCCAGCCGGATGACCGGCGCGTTTCTGGAGCGGCGGCTCGGGCTGCGCGGCGTGGCCCGCAACGTACGAACGCTCGCGCGCATTCTGGCGAAGATGGCCTGAGCGCGCGGGCACATAGGACAAGGTACTGATGGCAAAGCAGCCCGCATCCCCTGAGACCCGTTCGGTCCGCCTGCTCAAGGTGGGTGAACAGGTGCGCCATATCCTCTCCGAACTGCTGATGCGGCAGGAAGTGCACGACGAGGTGCTCAGCGCGCATTCGGTTTCAGTGACGGAAGTGCGCATGTCGCCCGATCTGCGGCTAGCCACCGCCTTCATCAAGCCGCTGCTTGGCACGAACGAGGAAGCCGTGCTGAAGGCGCTGCGCACCAACACCGCTTTTTTCCAGCGGGAAGTGGCCCAACGCCTGCGCCTCAAATACGCGCCAAAGATGCGCTTTCAGGCCGACGATAGCTTCGATGTGGCAAGCCATATCGACAAGCTGCTGGCCGATCCTAAAGTAAAGCGAGATCTTGCTGCGGAGGAGTGAGGCGATGATCCGGATGAAGCGAGCGGGCCTCCTGTTGGCCTTGTGCCTTTCTGCGCTGCCGATTGCGCCGGCACTTGCGCAGAATGCCGCGATCACCGATCCGCCGCGCGATGCCGCCCATCCGGCACGGCCCGTGGCCTTCGTGCTGCCTTCGCCAGATGGCAAAGGCGCAATGAACGCGCTGCTCTGGCTGGCGGGCGGGGCAGGGCCGCACCCTGCGCTGCTGCTGTTTCACGGTTTTCCGGGCAACGAACAGAACCTCGATCTGGCGCAGGCCGCGCGCCGCGCTGGGTGGCACGTGCTGACGCTGCACTATCGCGGCAGCTGGGGCAGCCCCGGCGATTTCAGTTTCAGCCATGCCGCGCAGGATGCGCACACCGCACTGGCGTGGCTGCGCGATCCGGCCAATGCTGCCAAGTTCGGGATAGACCCGCGCCGGATCGCGGTGGCCGGCCACTCGATGGGCGGCTTCATGGCCAGCGATGCAGCCGCTGATGATCCCAAGGTCGCCGGGCTGTTCCTGATCGATGCCTGGCACATCGGGAAATACGGCGCCGAGACGGCGACGGCGGCTGGCCTCGCGCAGTGGCGCAAGTATCACGCGGACGACATGCCGCCTCTCGCCGGGGCTACTCTCGATGGTCTGGCGAAGGAAGCCCGCGAAGGTGCGGCGCGGTTCGATCTGACGGCAAGGGTGCTGGCTTACGGGCCACGGCCGCTGGCGATCTACGGCGCGGCGGCGGATCGCGGGGCGGATAATCTCGCGCTGCTGAACGCGGCAGTGCAGGCTGGAAACGCCCGCGCTTCTGGCGGTCTGTGGGAGACCGACCACAGCTTTTCCGATCACCGTGTGGCGCTGGCCTCGGCGCTGGTCGAATGGCTGGGGACTTTACCCTAAGCCGGCACCATCCGCGCGCGGATCGTCACGTTCACCATCGCGCCGATGATCCACGGGAAGGCTGTCATCCCGAACTGGCGGCGATCGATCACCCCGGTGCCGACAATCGAGATCGGCTGCGTGCCGCCGGTGGAGAAGGGCGGGACCGAGAACGTGACAGCAAGCTTGATCGGCCGCGTCACCCCGCGCGCGGTGATATCGCCTTCGACCTCGGCAGTCTTCTCGCCAATCATTTTCAGATGCCGCCCGACAAAGCGCACCGTGGGATGGTGGGCGACATCGAAGAAGCTTTTGCCTTGCAGCGTCTTGGTCTGCGAATCCCCGGTCGTCAGCGTGCGCGCGTCGATATCGACCACCATGTCCAGCGCTTCGAGATTGGCGAAGGAGAGGTTGAAGGTGCCCGACATGTCAGGGAATTTCGCGGTCTTGGAAGCAATGCCGAAGAAGGCGACCTTGGCATCGACGTGGCTGGCGCTGCGGTCGATCACATAGCGCAGATCGCCCGCTGCGCCCTGGGCCGGTTGAAGCATGGCGAGCACGGCAGTGAATGCGACGATGAGGCGGGACAAGCGGCGGACCATGAACATCCTTTTGGCGGTGTTAGTGTGAACAAGCCGTGACAAAAGTTCAATCGCGCGGCTTGGGCGCAACGAATTCGGCCTCGGTATTTTACCGGGCGCTTGGCTTTCGCCCAGCAATGCCTATGTGACGAGGGGTATGGCAAGCCTCCCTTTACGCCACGCCTTCAGGCGGGCCACACCGCAATGACCGCGCTTTCGCTCTATGTGCCGCTGGAGGAAGGCAACCTCCAGCTCGAACCGCTGCGCGAGGCCCACCGTGATCCCTTGCGTGCGGCTTGTGCTGAGGACAGCGAGATCTGGGAAATCTATCCGTTCTGCTATGTGGGGGAGTATTTTGATCCGCAGTTCGGGAGCCTGCTGGCCAGCCCTCCGGGGCGCTGCGTCTATGCCGTGGTGCTGGAGGGCAAAGTTGTGGGCATGACCGCATGGATCGCGTTCGGAGATCCGGGCTGGTCGATCGAGATCGGCAACAGCTTCATCCTGCCCTCCTTGCGCAGCACCGGCTTCAACGGGCGGCTCAAGCGGCTGATGATCGATCATGTGTTTGCCTGCGGGTATGAGCGCGTGGTGTTCAAGGTCGATGTGATCAACACCCGCAGCCGCGCCGCGGTGCGCAAGCTGGGCGCGGTGGAGGAAGGCGTGATGCGCCGCGAGCGCAAGACGTGGACGGGCCGCGTGCGCGATACCGTTATCTACGGACTGCTGCGGGGCGACTGGCAGGCCCGGAGCGATCAGGCTGCCAGCGCATGAACAATACGCTCTATCTTGCCGCCACGCTGGTGGTGCCGATGGTGTTTGCCATCGTGTTCCACGAGATTGCCCATGGCTGGGCCGCGCGCCTTCTGGGTGATCCCACGGCGCACGAGGAAGGCCGGCTAAGCCTCAATCCGCTCCGACATGTCGACCCGATGGGCACGCTGATCCTGCCGGGGATGCTCAAGCTGCTGGGCCTGCCGGTGTTCGGTTGGGCCAAGCCGGTGCCGGTGAGCTATATGCGGCTGCGCCATCCCAAGCGCGATATGGCGCTGGT
>CANGJB010000088.1 GCA_947453945.1 Sphingomonadaceae bacterium | reverse complement strand
CCAGAACGCCGAAGGGCTCATCGTGTCGAAATAGCTGCCGACCCAGCCCGCCGTGACGTGCGCGGCGAACGGGGAGAGGAAGGCGACGCCCATCAGCGTCGAGGCGACGCGCGGCGGGGCCGCCTTGCTGACGATCGCCATCGTGGTCGGCCAGTAGTACATCCAGCCGAGGCCCATGATCAGCCAGCCCGCGATGGCCCAGAATGCGCCGACGCTGTGTTGCTCTGTCACACCCAGGTTGGCGAAGGCGAAGAGCAGCGCTGCAAAAGCAACGATAGCCGTGCCGATGCCCTGCTTGGTAACGTTGGCCGGCTCCTGCCCGCGCTTCGCCTGCCAGCTCCACAGCGCCACGAGGATCGGCGCGGCCAGGATCGAGCCGAACGAATCCATGCCGGCAAACCAGCTCGAAGGCACGGCGCCAAGCGGTGTCGCGAGATTGACCCACTGATCGACCCACAGGATGCCGATGCTCCACACCATCGGATAGGTGATCTCTGCCGGAAAGGTGAGCGCGATGACGAAAATCAGCACTGCCACACGGCGGCGCTCGGCCGGCGTGAGCGGCGGTGCCTTCTCGCGCGCCGTCGCAACGGGCTTGAAATTGGGCAGATGGCGCTGGCCGACGATGTAGCCGACCATGGCCACCAGCATGAGTACAGCCGCCACCGCGAACCCGGCGTGAAAGCCCCAGATCGCCGCAATCAGTCCGGTGACCACCGGGCCGCTTGCTGCGCCGATGTTGATGCCGGTCGCGAAGATCGTGTAACCCTGCGAACGCCGCGATTCATCCACGCGCGGGTAGAGCGTGCCGACTTGCGCCGAGATATTCCCCTTGAGGAAGCCCGACCCGAGTATCAACAACAGCAATGCAATCACGAACGTCTCGTAGAACGACATGGCTGCGTGCCCGGCGGCCATCAGCAGCACGCCGAGCAGCACGGTACGTTTGGGGCCAAGCACCCGGTCGGCCACCCAGCCGCCGATGATCGGCGTGAAATAGACGAGGCCCGCGTACCAGCCGTAGATGATCGAGGCGAAGGCGATGTCGCTCATCGGCCCGTTGAACTCGAGCCCATGGCGCAGCGCACCGAGCCCGAGCACTTTGCCGGCATGGAGCGGCAACAGCTCCTTCACCATGTAAAGCGTGAGCAGCGCGGACATCCCGTAGAACGAGAAGCGCTCCCACATTTCGGTGAAGGCGAGGTAGTAAACCCCCTTCGGATGGCCGGCGAATTGTTCGAACTGCTGCTCTTCGGCCGCCATGTGCTTCCCTTGCCCCTAAACCCGCTGCAAGGGATGGGCGATAGGCCGCTCCCCCGTCAACCGGCAAACTCACGTACCGGATCAGGCTATCGTGATAACCGCATTGCCAATGAGGTTTCCGGATTCCACCGCCTCATGCGCCGCCACTGCATCGGCCAGATCGAAGCGCGCGGTGATGGCATGCTGCAAGGCGCCCGCCTCCAGCGCCGCCGTCAGCCGCGCAACCGTGTCCGCGCGCTGCTGCCTGGAAAGCAGATAGACCAGCAGTGCACGCACTGTTGCATGCCGGAACATCAGTGGATAGAACGGCAGCTTCGGTTCGGCATCCCCCATAGAACCATAGGCCGCGATGACCCCGCCTTCGCCAAGCACGGCGGCGGAGACGGATAGATTGCCGCCAAATTCCACCTCGACCACACGGTCAATTGCCCGGCCATCATTGGCGGCAAGGATCGCAGCGGCAACATCGCCCTCGCGGTAGTTGATCACGGCATGGGCGCCCGCCGCTTCGGCCACGCGCGCCTTCTCCGGCCCGCTTACCGTCGCGATCACACGCGCGCCGCCCCAGCGCGCCAGCTGGATGGCATAGTGGCCCACGGCCCCTGCCCCGCCGGTCACGAGCACGGTCTGCCCGCTCACGTCGCCATCGGCAAAGACCGCATGGCACGCGGTGGAGGCGGGAATGCCAAGGCAAGCCCCCGCCTCGAAACTCGTGCAGTGCGGCAGGGCCACGGCCTGCACTTCCGGCAGGCAGACCAGCTCTGCACAGGTACCGAACGCCCGCCGCCACGCCGCATTCCACACCCAGACACGCGTGCCGATACGCGCGGGCGAAACGCCCTCGCCCACCGCGTCGATCTCGCCCGCACCGTCGGAATGGGGGATGACGCGCGGGAAGGCGATGGGGCTGCGGGCGCCGGCCCGCGTCTTCACGTCCGATGGATTGATGCCCGAGGCGCGCAGCCGCACGCGCACCTCGCCCGGGCCGGGCTGAGGATCCGCCATTTCGCCATGCCGCAGCACCGCCGCAGCGGTCCCGATCTCTTCATACCATGCAGCGCGCATCAAGACTCCATATCCAGCGCCAGACTTTCGGTGTGGCCATCGATTGCGATGGCCTGCCCGGAAATCCGCGCTCCTGCGGGTGACATCAGATACCGCACCATGCCGGTCACATCCTCTAGCGTCGCAAAGGTGCGCAGCGAGGTCTGGCGTTTGTACTCGCGCTCGACGGCTTCTGTCGTCAGCCCCCGCTCGGCGGCGTCGGCGGCAATCACGCGTTCGATACGCGGCCCTTCCACGCTGCCCGGGCAGATCGCGTTGACGCGGATGCCTTCGGGTCCAAGCTCCATCGCGAGCGTCTTGGTCAGCCCGATCAGCGCCCATTTGCTTGCGACATAAGGGCCCCGCAGCGGGCAGCCAAACAGCCCGGCGGTCGAGCTCATGCAGATGATCGCCGAACCCGGCGCACGGCGGCGCAGCAGGGGAATTGCGCCCCGCGTCATCAGGAACGTGCCGTTGAGATTGACGTTGATGGTGGCAAGCCAGCCATCGACCGGCTGGTCTTCCAGCCGCGCGGTCGGCCCGGAAATCCCGGCATTGTTGATAAGGAGATCGATACCGGCCACGCCTCGCGCCGCCAGATCGCGCTCAATCCACGCGTAGAAGCCGTCCACCGCTGCCGGATCGCCTACATCGCAGACGCGCGCGGCGCGGTCATCCGTGTCCGGACCCAGGGCAGCTATCGCGGCAGCATCCTGATCGCCGAGATAGACCCGCCAGCCATCGGCGCGCAGTGCTTCGGCCATGGCGAAGCCAATGCCGCTCCCCGCCGCCGAAATGACAGCAATCCGCTTGTCCATAGCCCCTCTCCCCCGGCCGCCCCCGGCCGGCAGCCATGCTCAATCGTGCACGGTCTTGTCTTCGGCGGGATCGGTATGAAACTCGTGCCAGATGCCATTGAGGATCGCGACGCTCACCGCAAGCCCAAGGCCGAGGATCCAGGCAAAATACCACATGGGTTTCGTTTCCTATCAATACATATCCGGGTTGAGGCGCACTTCCTCAAGCCCCACGCGGCCGAACATCACCCGGTAGGCCCAGGTGGTATAAGCCAGCACAATCGGCAGGAAGACGACGACAGCCAAGAACATGATGAACAGCGTAAGGTGGCTGGAAGATGCGTTCCACACCGTGAGGCTGGAGGCGGGATCGACGGAACTGGGGAGGATGAACGGGAACATCGAAAGCCCGACCGTGGCAATGATGCCCACGACCGCGAGCGAGGACCCGCCAAAGGCCAGCGCATCGCGCCGCATGCGCAGCCCGGCCAGCGCCGCCACCGGGCCAAAGAGGCCGAGCACCGGCGCGGCCATCATCCAGTGGTGCGCCGCAAAGTTGGTGAGCCACCCACCGGGCGCTGCCACCGCTCGGGCAAGATGGGGGTTTGAAGGGCCAGCCGTATCGACCAACTCGGCCATGCGGAAACCCAGGCCGCCCCACGCGACATAGGCCCCGCCCGCTGCAAACAGCACCAGCGCCGCCACCGCCGCCACCGCACCAAAGCGCCGCGCGCGAAATTGCACCGTGCCGGGCTCCAGCTTCATCGCCAGCCAGCCCGCGCCGTGCATCACCAGCATCGCCACCGAGAGCAGGCCCGAAATCAGCGTGAACGGCGTGAACAGCCCCAGCAGCGAGCCTTCGTAGAACGTGCGCAGATCGCCATCGAGCCAGAACGGCGCGCCCTGCAGCACATTGCCCACCGCCACGCCGAACACCAGCGCGGGCACCAGCCCGCCGGCAAAGAGCGCCCAGTCCCACCGCGCGCGCCATGCCGGATCGGGCCGCTTGGAGCGATACTTGAACCCGACCGGGCGCAGGATCAGCGCCGCCAGCACAAGGAACATCGCAAGGTAGAAGCCCGAAAAGCTCACCGCATAGACATAGGGCCAAGCCGCGAAGATCGCGCCGCCGCCCAGGATGAACCACACCTGGTTGCCTTCCCAGGTCGCGCTCACGGTATTGATCACCATGCGGCGTTCAAGATCATTGCGCGCGACAAACGGCAGCAGCGCCATCGCACCGAGATCGAACCCATCTGTCAGCGCAAAGCCGATCAGCAGCACGCCGATCAGCACCCACCAGATCAGCCGCAGGGTTTCGTAATCAAGCGGCAGAGCCACGGTGTGTCTCCTTCATTCGGCCGGTACATTGTATGAAGGGCTGGGCGCGGTGGACGGCGGCACGGGATCGCGGCGCGGCTGCCACGGGGTATACCCCTCAGGCCCCTTGCGGATCGCCGAGACCATCAGCCGCACTTCGATAACCGCAAGCACACTGTAGAGCACGGTGAAGCCTGCAATCGTGGTCCAGATCTGTCCGATGGTGAGGCTGGAGGCACCCAGGAATGTCGGCAGCACCCCGTCGACAGCCCAGGGCTGGCGCCCGATTTCGGCGACCATCCAGCCCAGTTCGGCCGCAATCCATGGCAGCGGAATCATCAGCACCGCACCGCGCAGGAACCACTTGGCATCGAACCGCCGGGTATTGGCCATGACAAGCGCAGTTGCAAAGAAGCCGATGAACAGGAAACCAAGCCCCGCCATGCCGCGAAACAGCCAGAACAAGGCGGGCACATTGGGTACGGTCGACCACGCCGCCTTGTCGAGCGCGGCGCTGTCCGCGCGGCGCGGATCGGCGACAAAGCGCTTGAGCAGCATGGCGTAGCCCAGATCGGCCTTGGCGCTTTCAAACTGCGCGCGCGCCGCCAGATCCTTGGGGTTCACCTTGAGCTTTTCCACCGCGTCATAGGCAACCAGGCCATGCTCGATGCGCAGGCGCGCGTGGGCGACCAGCGGGTATATCCCCTCGACCTGCCCGGTCAGGCTGCGCGTGCCGATCAGGCCGAGGACATAAGGGATCTTGACCAGATAGAGTGTCTCGCGCCCGGCGTTGGAAGGCAGGCCGAACACGGCAATGCCCGCAGGCGCCGGCTCGGTGTGCCATTCGGCCTCAACCGCGGCGAGCTTCATCTTCTGGTTGTCCGTCAGCGTATAGCCGCTCTCGTCTCCCAGCACGACGACCGACAGCGCGGAGGCAAGGCCGAACGCAGCGGCCACAGCAAAGCTGCGCTTGGCCAGTTCCAGATGCCGTCCCTTGAGCAGATACCAGGCCGAAACGCCCAGCACGAAGACGCTGGCGGTGACATAGCCCGCGCTCACCGTGTGGACGAACTTGGCCTGCGCCACGGGGTTGAACACCACGTCGTAGAAGTTCGTCACTTCCATGCGCATCGTGATCGGGTTGAACGCGGCGCCCACCGGGTGCTGCATCCAGCCATTGGCGATGAGGATCCACAGCGCCGAAAAGTTGGAACCGATCGCCACCATGGCCGTGGTGAACAAATGCTGGCGCGCGGTCAGCTTGTCCCATCCGAAAAACATCAGCCCCACGAACGTCGCCTCGAGGAAGAAGGCCATCAGCCCCTCGATCGCCAGCGGCGCCCCGAAGATATCGCCGACATAGTGTGAGTAGTACGACCAGTTGGTGCCGAACTCGAACTCCATGGTGAGGCCGGTCGCCACGCCCAGCACGAAGTTGATGCCGAACAGCTTTCCCCAGAAACGGGTGATATCCCGCCAGATCGGGCGGTCGGTCATCACATAGACGCTTTCCATGATGACCAGAATGAACGACAAGCCGAGCGTGAGCGGCACGAACAGGAAATGGTACAGCGCGGTCAGCGCGAATTGCAGCCGGGAAAGCTCCACCACTGCCATATCCATCGCATATGTCCTTTCGCAGCCGTTCGAGGTCCTCGCCCGCGAGTCTCCTCCTGCCACCAGCGCTCAAATAGGCCTTTTCCGGTCATGAGCCTACACAAAGCGGCGGGCCTCGCCTGGACTTCCGATATTGCCGGTGCAGCCGTGTTTGCCTGGGGCATCGCCACGGCGCTGGAAGCGCAGCTTGCGGGCGGCCATGATACTGCCAAGGGCGCGGCGCTGATGCTGCTGGGCGGCCTGCTGCGGCTGACCAGCCAGTACGGCGCACAGGTCCTGGGCTTCGATGAAGGCCGCGCGGTGGCGCAGGCCCGGCGTGCAGCGCTTTATCCGCGCCTCCTCGGCCTCGCCGGCCCAGCCGCCCCGGCGCTTGGCGCCACGGCCACGCTCGGCATCGATCACGTGGCCGCCGAACAGGCCCGCGCGGCGCGATTCGCGCCCGTCCGCAAGGCTGCGACACTCGCGCCGGTTCTCGTCGCCATCGTGATCGCGCTGGCCAGTTGGGTCGCGGCGCTGATTCTCCTCGCCACGTTGATCCTGTTCGTGTTCGGCATGATCGTGGCGGGCGGCGCGGCGCGCACTGCGGCGGACCGGCAGATGGCGTCGATCACCGCGCTCTCCGCGCTCTATGTCGATCGGCTGCGCCACCTGCCGATCATCCGACACTTCGCCGCCGAAGATCGCATCGCGCGGGCCGCCGGCGCCGCTGCCGAAGATGTGGCCGTGCGCACCATCGCGGTGCTGCGCGCAGCGTTTCTCTCCAGCGCGATCCTTGAATTCTTCGCCGCGCTCAGTGTCGCGCTTGTCGCGGTCTATTGCGGGTTCAGCCTGCTCGGCATGCTGCCCTTCCCCGCGCCTGAAAATCTGGACTTCCGCGCGGCGTTCTTCGTGCTGGTCTTGGCGCCCGAGTTCTACTTGCCCATGCACCGCCTGGCCGCCGCCTATCACGAGAAGCAGTTGGGTGAGGCGGCAGAGAAAGCCCTGGCCGAAGTGCCCGAGCCGATGAACCTGCCCCGCACGGGCAAAGCGGGCGGTGCCATCGCGCTGCGCGGTGCGGTGGTAGAATGGCCCGGCCACCGCATCGGCCCCGTCGATCTGGCGCTCAGCGCGCGCGGGCTCGTCTGCATCACGGGGCCGACCGGCAGCGGCAAGACCAGCCTGCTGGCCGCCCTAGCCGGGCAAGTCGCCCCAAGCGAGGGCATGATCGAAACCCTGCCGGCAGACGCCATCGCATGGGCCGGGCAAGTGCCGCTGCTGCTGCCCACCACGCTGGAAGACAACTTGCGCCTTGGCCGCCCGGATGCCGATGCGGCGACGGTGGCCGAGGCGGTCCATGCAGTCGGGCTCGATGCCCTGCTGGCAAAGCGGGCAGACGGGCTAGCCACGCTGATCGATCACCATGGTGCCTGGCTTTCGGGCGGAGAGCGGCGGCGCCTCGGCCTTGCACGCGCGCTTATTGCAGACCGCGCACTGCTGCTCGCGGACGAGCCGACCGCCGATCTCGATGCGCAGAGCGCCGAGCAGATCATCGCGCTGCTGGTAGCAGAGGCGCAGCGCCGCGCGGTAGTCGTCGCCACGCACGATGAACGCCTCGCTGCCGTGGCTGACACGGTGATCGCGCTATGATCGGCCCAATGATCGGCAGGCGTTTCCCCCTCCCGTTGCCGCCGCGCGTGCGCAGCCGCATTGCGCTGGGCCTCCTTGCCGCGCTCGCGGCGGGCGCCGGCGGGCTTGTGCTGCTGGCGCTTTCGGGCTGGTTCATCACCGCTGCCGCACTGGCCGGGGCAAGCGGTGCTGCGGCCATCGCGGCGTTCAATTATCTGCTGCCCAGCGCCGCGATCCGCGGTCTGGCCGTAGTGCGCACCGCCGCGCGCTATGGCGAACGGCTGTGGAGCCACGAGGCCGCACTCCACGCGCTGGCAGGGCTGCGCGGCGCGCTGTTCACGCGGCTGGCCCTTGCCGATGGCCGCACCGCGCCCGACCTGGCGAGCGGCGACGCCAGCGCGCGGCTGATCGGCGATATCGCCGCGCTCGAAGATCTGATCGTGCGCCGCCCGGGAATTCCTGCAGCAGCGGGCACGATGCTGGTGGGCCTTGGCGCAGCGGCGCTCGCGGGCTGGCTGGCTGCGCTGCTGCTAGCGGGCGTCCTCGCGCTACTGCTCGCCGCGCTTGCGCTGCTTCCGCCGCGCCTCAGCGCTGCCTCCGCAGCAGCGGCTGCCGCATCGACCGCCGCGCTGCGCGCCATGCTGATCGACTATGCCGCGGCTCGAAGCGAGATCATCACCTACGGCCTTGCCCCGCGCGTCACCGCACTGCTGGTGGCTGAGACAGACCGCCTCGATGCCGCACAGCGCCAGCTCGCACGGATCGAGGCGGCAAGCGGCGGCCTTCTGATTGCGGGCAGCGCGATCGCCTCCGCCGCCGTGCTGCTCACCAGCACCGCCGCCGCACCGCTTACCGCGCTGGCCGTGCTGGCTGCATCCGCCACGGTTGAGGCGGTGGCCGCAATCGCCCGCTCCAGCGTGCGCGAGGCCGCAGTCAGCGAGGGCACCGAGCGCCTGCGCGTGCTGCTTTCCTTGCCCGAGCCGGAACGCGCAGCCACGCCGCCGACCGCTGAGCCCCTGCCCATCGGCATCGGCACGGCCAGCGTCGCACCCGGCAGCCGCGTCGCGCTGACCGGGCCCTCCGGCTCGGGCAAGACGCGGGTAATCGAGGCGCTGGCCGGGCTGCGCGCCTCGGCCCATGCCCTCACGCTCGGCGGCACACCGCTCGCCGCGATGCCTGCGGCCACGATCCGCGCGCAAGTGGCGCTTGCCCCGCAGGAGCCCATGCTGATCGCCGGCACGGTGGCAGACAACTTGCGCCTCGCCCGCCCCAGCGTCGACGCGGCCGCGATGGAGGCGGCGCTGCGCACGGCGCAGCTCTGGGCGCGGGTAGAGCGCATGCCGCAAGGCCTCGATACCCTGCTCGGCGAGGATGGCGGCGTGCTTTCAGGCGGGGAACGCAAACGGCTGTCGATTGCGCGCGCGCTGCTGGCAGAGCGGCCGTGGCTGCTGCTCGATGAGCCGAGCGAGGGGCTGGACGGCGCGACCGAGGCCGCGCTCGTCACCGCGCTGGACGCCTGGCTGGCGGCGCGCGGCACGGGCCTTGTCATCGCCTCGCACCGCGCCGCGCCGCTCGCGCTGGCACGGACCCACCTGCCGGTCAGTGCGCTTTCATAGATGCCGGGGCCTTATCAGCTGTCCGGCGTGTCTTTCCGGCTGGCCCGCGCCTCGCGCCGGATGGTTTCCAGCCCTGCCGGATCGACCATCTGCCCAAAGATGGCCTGATTGTTCGCGTGGCCGAACTGGTGAAGATTGAACGCTGACTGGACCGCATTCCACAGCCCTTGCGCGTCCATCGACTGGTTGACGCTCATCTTCGCGGTCTTGAGCCCGATCATTGGCCGCGAGCCGATCTTTTCCGCCATGGCGAGCGTGAAGCTTTCCAGTTCCGAGCGGGGCACCACTTCATTGACCATGCCCAGCGCCTTGGCTTCCGCCGCACCGATGGGCTCGCCGGTAAAGAGCATCTGCTTGGCCTTGCGGTGGCCCAGTTCGAACGCGTGGACGAAGAATTCGTGGCCGTTCATCCCGAAGGCCACCACCGGATCGGAAAACTCTGCATCATCCGCGACGATGATCAGATCGAACGGCCAGATCAGCATCAGCCCGCCGGCAATCGCCTTGCCCTGCACCGCCACGATGATCGGCTTGGGCAGATTGCGCCAGCGCCAGCAGAACCCGAGATAGATTTCCTGTTCGCGCGCCATGTGGCCCTGCGGGCCGGGGTGGCGGTATCCGCCAAAGCCTAGCACCGGAGGCCGCTCGTCGCCAATGCGCGCCTTGTCGCCCAGATCGTGACCGGAGGAGAAGTTCTTGCCCTCAGCCGCCACGACGACCACGTTCACCTCGTCGTCCTCCATCGCCAGATCGAGCGCGTCGTTGATCTCGTAGAGCATGTGGATCGATTGCGCGTTG
>CANGJB010000087.1 GCA_947453945.1 Sphingomonadaceae bacterium | reverse complement strand
CATCTCGGCGCTATTGGCGCACGGCCCGGCGCATAATGCACATCCTTTACGCGCATTTAACCATGAGACGGGCAGTGTCCCGGCAGGTTTCGAGTATGATCTGGAAACTCTGCTGGCCAAACCGGGCTGGAAGGCCGGGGTTTGGCAGCGCTGGTTAGACGGGAGCTCGCCTGATGCTGTGCCGGCATGAAACTAAGGTGCTGACAGGCTTGAACAGGATGAGATCCGTAGTGGGACATTCGTGCAGGGGTATTGCTTCGTGAAGGCCGCTCGGACCTGCCGCGCCGCCTTGCTGGCTGTTGCTGCCGCCTGCACTGTGGGGATGGCGATGCCAGCCTCTGCCAACAGCGCCGCCGCCGAATATTTCCGCACGCGCGCCGATCGCACCGCTGTGCCGGCGCTGCTCAGCCAGGAAGACCGCACGTATTACAAGCAGATGTTCGGCGCGATCGAGCGCGCGGACTGGGCTACGGTGCAGTCACTGCTGACACAGCGCGGCGACGGCCCGCTCCACGCCGTGGCACGGGCGCAGTACTTCCTTGCATCAAGCTCGCCGCGCGCGGAACTCGCGCCGCTCAGCCAGCTCATAACCAGCGCGCCTGACCTGCCATGGGCGGAACAGCTCGGCCGTCTCGCGCTCAAGCGCGGGGCGACTGAACTTCCCGCACTTCCCAGCGCGCAGCCTATGGCCTCACTGCCCGGCCTGCCCAAGCGGATCAAGCCGCGCCCGGTGGCTGATGGCACGATGCCCGACAGCGTGGCACTGGCAATCCAGGACCGTATCAAGAACGACGATCCGCTCGGCGCGCGCGTGCTGCTAGACGGGATCGAGGCCGGCCTCAGCGCGGAGGCGCGCGCCGAATGGCACCAGCGTGTAGGCTGGGCGTTCTATATCGAGAACGACGACGCCAATGCCCGCAATGTCTCGCTTGGTGCTTTGCAGGGCGCAAACGGGCCGTGGGTGGCCGAAGCACTGTGGACGGCCGGCCTTGCCGCATGGCGCATGGGCGATTGCCAGAACGCGGCGGCCAGCTTCGAGCAGGCCGCAAGCGCTGCGCAGAATGACGAGCTGAACGCTGCTGCGAACTACTGGGCAGGACGTGCGTGGATGCGTTGCCGCGCGCCGGAGAAAGTCTCAAGCGCGCTGCGCGGCGCTGCCCGCCTGCGCGATACCCTCTACGGCATGATCGCCAGCGAGGCGCTCGGGCTCAAGGAAGCCACACCCGCCTCGGCGCCCGACTTTACCACGGACGACTGGCAACAGCTGCGCCAGGTCGGCAATGTCCGCCTTGCCGTGGAACTTGCTGAAATCGGCGAGGATGGCCTCGCAGACGAACTGCTGCGGCACCAGGCGCGGATCGGTGATCCTGGACTATATGCGCCGCTTTCGCGGCTCGCGCGCGATCTCGGGCTTCCCGCCACCCAGCTGTGGATGGCCTACAATGCGCCGTCCGGTGCCAAGCCCGATGCCGCGGCGCGGTTCCCCGCGCCGCGATGGGTGCCCGCAACCGGATGGAAGGTCGATCCGGCACTGCTGTTTGCGCACTCGCTGCAGGAATCCAATTTCCGCACCGCCGTGGTCAGCCCGGCGGGCGCGCGCGGACTGATGCAAGTGTTGCCGGGCACCGCGCGGGGCCTCACCCGCAACGAACCCGCCATGGCCGGGCGCGAGACGCAGCTCGATCTGCCCGATGTGAACATGGCGTTCGGGCAAGGCTACCTCGTGCAACTGCGCGATTCAGGTGCAACGGGCGGGCTGCTGCCCAAGGTGATAGCTGCCTACAACGCCGGGCCGATGCCCATCGCGCGCTGGAACACCGAAATCCGCGACAACGGCGATCCGTTGCTGTGGATGGAATCGATTCCCTATTGGGAAACGCGCGGCTATGTCTCGATCGTGATGCGCAATTACTGGATGTACGAACGCCAGGCAGGCGGCCCTTCGGAAAGCCGCCTCGGCCTTGCGCAAGGGATGTGGCCCAAGTTCCCCGGCCTAACCGGCGCGGAAAGCGTGAGGATGGCCGCCCGTGGCAATTGATCTTTCCCGCACGTTCAAACCCATCAACATCGCGCTGCTGACCGTATCGGACACGCGGGGGCCGGAGGATGATACCTCGGGCGATATTCTGGCCGACCGGATCAAAAGCGCGGGCCACAATCTCGTCGCCCGGGCAATCGAGAAGGACGATTCTGGCCGTATCGCGAGCCGGCTCAACAACTGGATCGATGATCGCAGAGTCGATGCCGTGATCATCACCGGCGGCACCGGCCTCACGGGCCGCGACGTTACACCCGAGGCGCTCGACCGGGTGAAGACGCGCGACATCCCAGGTTTTGGCGAATTGTTCCGCTGGCTCAGCTTCAAGACTATCGGCACCAGCACGATCCAATCGCGCGCCTGCGCGGTCGTGGCACGGGGAACCTATGTCTTCGCGCTTCCCGGCTCCAACGGAGCGGTGAAGGATGGCTGGGACGGAATTCTTGCCGAGCAACTCGACAGCCGCAACCGGCCCTGCAACTTCGTCGAACTCATGCCGCGCCTCCTCGAAACGTAAGCACTTCGGCCGCACAAACCGCAGCAAGGCCCAGAATCGGCAGTTAGACAACCGCGCTGCAGAATCAGCTGGCACCCTGCGTGTGTTCCTTATATGTTCCGCGCATGGAAACGCCAAATTCCTTCATTCGCGGACGCGGTGCGCAATCGGCTGGGGTGCCCACGCGCTTCGGGTTGAATACGCGCGAAGCTGACGGCGACTGGCTGGATGCCGCAGGCGCCATCGACGGGCCGGGCCCAAAGCTGCGCACCACCGTGACGGAGGAGTTTCCAAAGACCGCCATTGCCTGGAACACTTCGCCTGACATACCGTTCGATCGCTCGCTCAACCCCTATCGTGGCTGCGAGCATGGCTGCGTCTACTGCTATGCTCGGCCAACCCATGCCTGGCACGATCTTTCGCCGGGGCTCGATTTCGAAACAAAGCTGTTCGCCAAGCCATCCGCGCCGGAGCTGCTGCGGAAGGCGTTTGCGGCGCGGGGGTACCGCCCTGCCCCCTTGGCACTGGGCACCAACACCGATCCCTACCAACCGATCGAGGCGCGCTACCGGATCACCCGTGCAGTGCTGGAGCTGTGCCTCGAAACAGGGCACCCCGTGACGATCACGACCAAATCGGCGCGGGTTCTCGATGATCTCGGTCTCTTGCGCGCGCTGGCCGAACGTAATCTCACGGCGGTCTCGATTTCGGTGACCAGCCTTGATCCCAAGCTATCCAGAATCCTGGAACCGCGCGCATCCTCCCCGGCCAAGCGGCTGGCGGCGCTTGAGGCACTGGTAAAGGCGGGCGTGCACGCGAATGTCTCGGTCTCGCCGATCATCCCGGCCATCACCGACAGCTTTATCGAGGCGATATTGGCCGAAGCAGGCGCGCGCGGCGTGGCATCCGCCAGCTGGATCATGCTGCGCCTGCCGCATGAAGTGGCGCCGCTGTTTCGCGAATGGCTCGGGGTGCATTTCCCGGACCGCGCCGACAAGGTCATGGCCATCGTGCAGTCGGTGCGCGGCGGCAAGGACAACGACACCCGCTTCTTCAGCCGGATGAAGCCGACGGGCGTGTGGGCCGATCTGGTGCGCACGCGGTTCCGGCTGGGGCTGAAACGCGCCGGGATCGCACAGGCAAGGCTGGAGCTGGATTGCAGCCAATTCCGCGCACCAAGCCGCGATGGGCAGCTGGCTCTGCTCTAATCCGGCCGTTCGCCAGACGGCAGGTAGCGGCGCTCGCCCGAGATGGAATCATACCAGACTTCGAGGATCTGGCCGGTCTGATGATCGACCTCGCGCTCGGCAGTAAGCTGCCATGCCCCGCGCGCGCTGCGCCGCCGGGCGAGGTATCCAGCATCGAACACGGTGCCGAGAAGGATGAGCGCGGCGAGGACAAACAGCGGAAAACCTCCGCCCTTCGCGCTGCCCACCTGCACCAGCACGCCGCCCGCTGCCGCAAGCCCGGCGAGGGCCAGCGCAGCGATGCGGCCATTGGGGGTCACGCTGTCATCCTTGGGGCTTCAGTTTCACCGCTGTGCCATAAGCGACGACCTCGTTCATCGTCTGACCGATGGAGCCTGAATCGAAGCGCATCATCACGACCGCGTCCGCGCCCATGAGCGAGGCGTTCCTCACCAACCGGTCTATGGCGTGGCGGCGGGTATCTTCCACCAACGCCGAGTATTCCTTGATCTCGCCGCCGATGATCGAGCGCAACCCAGCGATGATATTGCCGCCCAGCCCGCGGCTGCGCACCACCACGCCGAAGACCTGGCCAAGGCACTGCGTCACTTCGCGGCCCGCGACATTCTCGGTGGTTGTGATGATCATGGGGTCAGGCTTTCCCTGGGAGCAAAGCGCACGAGCCGCGATGTGGCGACTGCCGCTTGCCGGTGGACGACGACCGGAGCGTAGTCCGGATCCTTGACCATGCCCATGAACGCGGCGGCATCGGGATAGGCCATGACGAAAGTCTCGTCCCACTCCCACTCCGCAGGGCCGGTAACCATCGCCTCGAAGGCTCCAGCCCACACGATATGGCCCCCTGAACGCTCAAGCACCGGCTGGATCGTGCGCATGTATTCGCGGTAGGCATCGGCACCGGTCAGGCCCTTGTCTGCCAGCGGATGGCCTTCCGGATAAGCCGCCGTCTCGCGGAAACGGACAAGATTGAGCATGTGGATCGGCGTATCGCGCGGCAAGGCCTTGAACTTTTCAAAGTTTTCGCGGCTCGGGTCGATGTAGACTTCAGCCATATCAGGCACTCCATTGCCAGTCGCGGAACTGGTCGCGCAGATCTTTCTTGCTGATCTTGCCCGTGCCGGTGTGCGGGATCTCGTCCACGAACGCGACGGCATCGGGAAGCCACCATTTGGCGACCTGGCTGCCGAGAAACTCGCGCAAGGCATCCGGGCAGACATCGGCACCGGGCTTCTTCACCACCACCAGCAGCGGGCGCTCGTCCCAGCGGGGGTGATAAACGCCGATGGCGGCGGCCTCTGCCACGCCGGGGAAGCCGATGGCTGCGTTTTCCAGTTCGACCGAGCTGATCCATTCGCCGCCGGACTTGATCACGTCCTTGGTCCGGTCGGTGAGCTGCAGCGTGCCGTCCGGGTGGATCACCGCGACATCGCCCGTATCGAACCAGTTGTCGGCATCAGTCGCCGGGGCCTCAGCCTTGAAGTAGCGCCCCACCACCCAGGGCCCGCGCACCTGCAGCGCGCCCGAAGTCTTGCCATCGCGGGGCAAGACCTTGCTGTAATCATCCAGATCGACGCAGCGCAGCTCCACCCCGAAAGGCACGCGCCCCTGCATGGACTTGATCGTGACCTGCTCGTCGAACGAAAGCTCGTCCCAGTCCGCGGTTTCGGTGCCGGTTGTGCCGATGGGCGAAGTTTCCGTCATGCCCCAGGCATGGGCGACGCGCAGGCCCTTCTTCATGAAGCGCTCGATCATCGCGCGCGGCATGGCCGAGCCGCCGCAGACGACAGTGTGCAGCGAGGGAGGGATATCCTTGCCCGCTGCGTCGATATACTGGAGCAGGCTGAGCCATACCGTGGGCACTCCTGCCGAGGTTGTCACTTTCTCGCGCTCCATGAGATCGCACAGCACCGCGGCCTCATTGACCGCACTATAGACGAACTTCGCGCCGGCAGCCGCGCCAGCCCAGGGCAGGCCCCAACTGGCCGCGTGGAACATCGGGACGATGGGCAGCGCGACACTGCGGCAATCCATGCCGAAAACCTGCGGCGTCAGCGCCGTCATCGCATGCAGCACCGTCGAGCGGTGCTCATAGAGCACACCCTTGGGATTACCGGTGGTGCCGCTGGTGTAGCAGAGCATGCACGGATCGCGTTCGTCGCCTTCGGCCCACTGGCCCTCACCATCTTCGGTGTCGATCCAGTCCTCGAAATGCTCGGCGGGCGCGCTGCTATCGAAGCAGATGTAGTGCTCGATCGTCTTCCAGCGCGGCTTCATCCGCTCGACAATCGGCGCGAAAGCCGCATCGAACAGCAGCACGCGGTCTTCTGCGTGGTTGGCGATGTAATCGAGCTGGTCGTCGAACAGGCGCGGGTTGATCGTATGGAGTACGCCGCCGACGCCGACCGCGCCGTACCAGGTGACGAGGTGGCGGTGGTGGTTCATCGCCAGCGTGGCGACGCGGTCGCCCGGCTTGATCCCCAGCTTGGCGAGCTTCTGCGCCATGCGCATCGCATCATGCCGGATGCCCGCCCAGGTCGTGCGGCTTTCGCTGCCGTCAGCCCAGTGCGACACGATCTCGCGCCCGCCGTGTTCGCGTGCTGCGTGATCGATAAAGCGCGTCACGCGCAGGGACCAATCCTGCATGGCGCCCAGCTGCATCCCAAATTCCCCTCGATTGTGTTGTTTTATTCGACGAGCCGCAAATGCCGGTCCGGCCTTGCGGTGAGCGCCACATTGGCAAGCCCTTCCACCGGAATCAATCGCTCGATTACATCGCTGTCGAGCGCGAAGTCCACGCCGAGCCGCATAACCGGTTCCCGCGGGGTGCCGGTGCGCAGCCGCGCGATCACCTCGCCGCGCGCGCCGTCTGCGCGGGGAAGCAGCAATGCGAGCTCCGACATTGCCTCGGGCCGCATGACATCGAGCTTCAGCAGCATGCGCGCAGCGCTGCTGACCGAGGCCAACGGCCGCGCCCCGCGCACGGTGATGCGCGGCGGCTCATCCGGATTGGGCCGGTCAAGCTCCACATTAAGCAGCACGCACGTGCCCTCACGCGCCCACTGCTGAAAGGGTTCGACCAGCGCTTCCTCGAAGCACGACGCCGAGAACTGGCCGCTGCTGTCCGAGAAATCGGCCGCGACGAAATCGTTGCCCTTCTTGGTCTTGCGCCGGTTCACCCCTTCGACAAGCGCCGCCATAACCGCGCCGGTGCGCGTAGCCCCGCCTTCTCCATCGCCGGTCATCAGGCTGCCATAAGTCCGCGCGCCATTGGCCGATGCAACCGCGCGGTATTCCGTGACGGGATGGGCGGCGAAATAGAAACCGAAGGTGTCGCGCTCGGCCGCCATCTGGTCTGAGCGCGACCATGGGGCAGTTTCGGAAAGGCGCGTGGCAGGCACGGCATGGTCTTCCGCGCCGAAAAGGCCCGCCTGGCCCGAGGTGCGGGACCGCGCGGCTTCGTCTGCCACGGCCATGAGCAGTTCGGCATTGGCTGTGATTTGCGCGCGGTTTGGCTCCAGCGCATCGAATGCGCCCGCGGCGGCCAGCGCCTCCAGCCCGCGCCGGTTCATCGCGCCGGCAGGCAGGCGGCGGAACAGATCATCTAGGCTGGTGTAGGGTCCGGCCGTCTCACGCTCGGCGACAATGGCGTCCATCGCCTTTTCGCCGACATTGCGCAGACCCGCCAGCGCATAGCGCACGGCATAGCCTTCCTCGGTACGCTCGACGGTGAATTCGGCTTCGGACTTGTTGATGTCCGGCCCATGCAAGTTCAGCCCTGCCCGCCGCATATCGTCCACGAACACTGCCAGCTTTTCCGATTGGTGCATGTCAAAGCACATCGACGCGGCGTAGAACTCATGCGGATAGTGCGTCTTGAGCCACGCCGTCTGATAGGCAAGCAGCGCATAGGCAGCAGCGTGCGACTTGTTGAAGCCGTAGCCCGCAAACTTGTCGATCAAGTCGAACAGCTCGTTGGCCTTCTTCGCTTCGATCCCCGAAACAGTCAGGCAGCCATCGACAAACCGCTGGCGCTGCGCGTCCATCTCTGCCTGGACTTTTTTGCCCATGGCGCGGCGCAGCAGGTCGGCGTCGCCCAGCGAATAGCCCGCGAGGATCTGCGCGGCCTGCATCACCTGTTCCTGATAGACGAAGATCCCGTAGGTCTCGGCGAGAATGACCGAGAGCTTTTCGTGGGGGTATTCAATGGATTCCAGCCCGTTCTTGCGGCGGCCGAACAACGGGATGTTGTCCATCGGGCCCGGGCGGTAGAGCGAGACGAGCGCGATGATGTCGCCGAAATTGGTGGGCTTCACCGCTGCCAGCGTGCGGCGCATGCCTTCGGATTCCAGCTGGAACACGCCGACCGTGTCGCCAGCCTGGAGGAGCTTGTAAACTTCCGCGTCATCCCACGCGAGCCGGTCGAGATCGATGCTGATCCCGCGCCGGGCCATGAGATCGACCGCCTTACGCAAGACGGACAGCGTCTTGAGGCCAAGAAAGTCGAACTTCACGAGGCCCGCTTCCTCGACGAACTTCATGTCGAACTGCGTGACCGGCATGTCAGAACGGGGATCGCGGTAGAGCGGTACAAGCTGCGCCAAAGGCCTGTCGCCGATCACCACGCCCGCCGCGTGGGTCGAGCTGTTGCGCGGCAGGCCCTCCAGCTGCATCGCAAGGTCGATCAGGCGGCGCACTTCGGGATCGCGGTCGTATTCGCGCTTGAGGTCGGCAATGCCGTTAAGCGCGCGCGGCAGCGGCCAGGGATCGGTCGGATGATTGGGCACCATCTTGCACAGCCGATCGACCTGCCCATAGCTCATCTGCAGGATGCGCCCTGTATCACGCAGCACCGCGCGGGCCTTTAGCTTGCCGAACGTGATGATCTGCGCGACGTGATCTTCGCCGTATTTGCGCTGGACGTAGCGGATCACTTCGCCGCGCCGGGTTTCGCAGAAATCGATGTCGAAGTCCGGCATCGAAACGCGTTCGGGATTGAGGAAGCGTTCGAAGAGCAGGCCGAGCTTGATCGGATCGAGATCGGTGATGGTGAGCGACCAGGCCACCAGCGAGCCTGCGCCCGAACCGCGCCCCGGCCCCACCGGAATGCCCTGTTCCTTGGCCCACTTGATGAAATCGGCCACGATCAGGAAGTAGCCGCCAAAGCCCATGCGGTTGATGATGCCGATCTCGAACTCGAGCCGGTCGCGATAGCCGCAGACTTCGTCCCAGATGCCCGCTTCGGCAAGCGCGGGAAAGCTCCCGGGCTGCGGGCTGCTTTCGGGGCCCAGCAGAAGGAATGCGGCGAGTTCCTCGTGGGATGCTTCGGCGTAATAGGGCTTCAGGCGCACGACGAGGCCGCGGCGCGAATCCTCGGCCATCATCCGCGCTTCGCCTTCCTTGTCGCCCGCAAGGCTGGGCAGGATCGGCTTGCGATAAGGCGGCTTGAACGCGGTTCGTTGCGCGACCACGAGCGTGTTGGCGATGGCTTCGGGAAGATCGGCGAAGATCTCCTCCATCATCGGGCCGGACTTGATCCACCACTCCTTCGAAGAGCGCGGCCGGTCCGTGCTGTCGACGTGGGTGGAGCTGGCGATACACAGCATGGCATCGTGCGCATCGTAGAACGAGCGTTCGGCAAAGCTGGCGGGATTGGTCGCCACAAGCGGCAAATCCCGCGCATAGGCGAGATCGATCAGCGCGTTCTCGGCGGCCATTTCGGCGCTGTCGCCGCGCCGGGCGAGTTCGATGTACAGCCGTTCGGGGAACAGGGCCTCAAGTTCGGCGAGATAGGTTTCGGCAGCGGAGGCCTGTCCTTCAGCCAGCAGCCTCGTCAGCGCGCCTTCCCCCGCCGCCGTCAGGCAGAGGAGGCCGCCAGTGTGCCCTGCCAGTTCGGCCAGCGGCACATGCGGCGCAAACTCGAGGGGGCGAGCCAGATGCGCCTGGCTAACGAGGTGGCAAAGGTTGTCATACCCTTCGGCATCCTGCGCGTAGAGCGCCAGCCAATCGATGGTCGGCGCGCCGGCACCGAACCCAGTGGGCGCTGCGCCTTCCCGCGCCGGACGGGCAACTGCGAGCATGGTGCCGATAACCGGCTGCACGCCCACATCGAAGCAAGCCTTGGCAAAGGCGACGCTGCCGTAGAGCCCGTTGCGATCGGTGATCGCCGCTGCGGGAAAGCCCCGCTCCGCCGCCGTCTTGGCAATCGCCTTGGGATCAATCGCGCCGTCGAGCATCGTGTAGGACGAGAAGATGCGCAGCGGAACGAAGGGGGTGTGGGGCATTGGGGGAGATTAGGGTTTGGGGGGTGATTCTGCGAGGGTTGGGAGCGGCTTTTTCCACTTTGAAAGGAGTATAGCCCTAACTTAATTATGAGCTGCGTGCCGACCGTGATCGTTGATCAGGATCGAAATCCGAAGGCCAGGCTACCAATTTGCCCCATACCTAGAGCGGGATGACATTACGTTGATGCGTAGCCGGAGTTGACGAAGTAGTTGGCACATTCTTGCGGGCTGAAGGCATCGAGCAATGATCCGATGCGGCGCCAGGTGTTTTCAGCGGTTCGTTCGGAGGCCTTTCGCAGCAGGTGTTTG
>CANGJB010000086.1 GCA_947453945.1 Sphingomonadaceae bacterium | reverse complement strand
TCATTCTCCCGGTGCTCTTCTGCTGGCGCTCGATCAATCTGTAAAAATGCTTGTTTGGATGAGTGGGCATAAACAGGTTTTATACATCAACCAGCGCGCCCTTCCGTGCAATCGCCTCGATCCGCCCGCGCAGCCAAGTGAGACCGGCATCATCCTTGCGCCCGGGATGGAAGCTCAGCATCTGCTTCATCGCCGGAATCTCGAAGGGAACCGGTGCGCTCACGATGGCAAAGCGCCCCTTGAGCTGCGCGGCGAGGCGTGAATGCATGACCGAGAGCCGGTTCGTCCCCTCGATCAGCCACGGCACGGCCGTGAAAATCGCCACGGTCGCTTCGATATTGCGGCTGCGGCCCATCAGCTCAAGCTGGCGATCCGCGTAAGACAGTGTCGCCCCGCCCCCCAGCACAACCGCGATATGCCCTGCCGCGAAGAATGCTTCCTCGGTGATCACGCCTTGCGAGATCGACGGATTGCCGCTCCAGCCCGCCACGACCTGCGGTTCGTGATACAGCACATAAGACAAGTGATTGCCGCCGATCACGTATTCGGGCGTGATCGTGATATCGATCTTGCCTTCCTCAAGCTCCTGCACCGTGTTCGGCTGCGGCAGAGCGCAATCGATGCGGATGCCCGGCGCTTCCTCGGCCAGCTGCGCCACCAGCGGCACCACCAGCGAGGCAAAGACATAGTCCGACGTCACCACCTTGAAGCTGCGCTGCGATGTTGCCGGGTCGAAATGGGGGGAGCGTGAGAGCATCACCTCAAGTCCCAGCAGACTTTCGCGCACTTGCGGCATCAGTTCGTCGGCAAACGGGGTTGGATGCATGCGCTTGCCCTGCAATTGCAGCAGCTCATCCCCGAAATACTCGCGCAGCCGTGAAAGCGCCGCGCTCATTGCCGGCTGGCTCAGATTGAGCCGTTCCGCCGATCGGCTGACGCTGCGCGTCGCCATCAGCGCATCAAACGCGACGAGAAGGTTGAGATCGAGACCTTTGAAGCGCATCCTGTTCAACCTCCGGCTGCTGCGTAGCCGCACCATGTATCCACAAGAGTTATATGATTTTATGCATCATGACAATTTTACTTGATTGGTGATTTCGCCCAGATCAACATCAAACAGTTGGGAGAAGGTGAAATGGCAATCGATCGGCGCACATTCGTCGCGGCTACGGCGGCAGGCCTGGCTCTTGGCGCTGCACCCGCTGCGACCAAGGCCGTGAAGGCACAGGCCAAGCCGGGCCCTTTCCCTGCAGACTTCATCTGGGGCGCGGCCACTGCCGGCCATCAGATCGAAGGCAACAACATCAACGCCGATTGCTGGCTGCTCGAAAACATCAAGCCCACTGTTTATGCCGATCCCTCAGGCGATGCCGCAAACAGCTTCGAGCTTTGGCAGCGCGATCTCGATCTCGTGAAGAACCTTGGCCTCGGCGCCTATCGTTTCAGCCTCGAATGGGCGCGGATCGAGCCGGAGCCAGGTCTGTTCTCGGTCGCCATGCTCGATCACTACAAGGCGATGATCGAGGGCGCGCGCGCCATGGGCCTCAAACCCATCGTCACCTTCAACCACTTCACAACGCCGATCTGGTTTGCCGCGCGCGGCGGCTGGATGAACCCCGATGCACCGCAGCTTTTCGCGCGCTTCTGCGACAAGGCTGCGCGCCACCTTGCTGCCGGGATCGACCACGCGACCACGCTCAACGAGCCCAACCTGGCCGGCGTATTGCAATATCTGCTTCCGGGCGGCCTGCTGGAAGCGGACAAGGCCATGGCCACCGCCGCCGCGATCAAGCTTGGGGTTCCGATCTTCCTTGCCGGCAATGCGCTCTATCAGCCCGATCCGGCGCGCGTGCAGGCCAACCTTCAGGCCGGCCACACTGCCGGCAAAGCCGCGATCAAGGCCGCGCGCGGCAATCTGCCCGTCGGCGTCAGCCTCGCCATGCTTGATGATCAGGAAGCCGAGCCCGGCTCGCTGCGCGATGCCATGCGCGAGAAGTTCTACAATACGTGGCTGCGCCTCGCCCGCGCGGATGATTTCGTCGGCGTCCAGAACTACGAACGCTCACGCTGGGGCAAGAAGGGCAAGCTCGATGCCCCGGCAGACGCGCGCCGCAACACGATGGGCGCAGAACTCTATCCCGCATCGCTCGCCGGCACGGTGCGCTATGCCCATGAAGTGGCGCAAGTGCCGATCATGGTCACCGAACACGGCGTGGGCACCGACAACGATGCCGACCGCGCCTGGTTCATTCCCGAAGCGCTCGATCACTTGCGCGCGGCCATGGCGGACGGCGTCCCGGTCAGGGGCTATTGCCACTGGTCGCTGATCGACAATTTCGAATGGGTGTTCGGCTACAAGATCCACTTTGGCCTGCACACGCTCGACCGCCAGACTTTCGCGCGCACACCCAAACCCAGCGCGCTGGTCTATCGCGATTACATCATGAGCCATACGGCAAAGGCCTGATCACCATGCGCAAGACTATCGCTGCCCTCGCCCTGCTGTTCGCCTGCACCGCTGCTCCGGCCGCCGCCCAGCGCCCGGTCCCGATTGCCGATCCGGTGCCGCCCGTGCGCGGCGAGGAAATCGTGCTGCATGATGTGCCCACCGGCGGCGAAGTGTGGAACCGCGTGTTCGGGCAGGTCTGGGCGCGCAATGTCCAGCGCTCTTCGCTCTACGTGATCCGTCCGATGAACGGGCGCGGCAATGGCAAGGCGGTGATCGTGGTGCCAGGCGGCGGCTACATGTTCGTCTCGATCGACAGCGAAGGCTTCCGCGTGGCAGATCGGCTGGCGGCGCAGGGCTACACGGCTTTCGTCCTCAAGTACCGGGTCAATCCAACTCCGCCCACGCCCGAAGGCTTCATGGCCGATATGGCCGCAAAGTTCGGCTCGCTCGGCAAGGGCGAACTCGCCGATCTGCCACCTGCGGTCGATGATCTGGCCTCGGCCATCGCGGTGGTCTCGGCGCGCGCGGCGGAATGGAAGCTCGATCCCAAGGCCATCGGCGCCATCGGCTTTTCCGCTGGCTCGCGCACGCTGATCCGCCTTCTGGAGCAGCGCAAGGAGGCCGCGCAGCTCGCCCATGTCGGCCTGATCTACCCGCCGATGACCCAGACCGTCACCGGCGGCCCCCGCCCGCCGTTGTTCCTCGCCATCGCCGCGCATGACCCGCTGTTCAAGCAAGGCGGCCTGAAGCTCGTCGACAACTGGCTCAAGGAAAGCGACGCTGTTGAATTCCACCTCTACTACGCCGGCGAACACGGCTTTGGCATGATGCCCAAAGGCACCACCAGCGACCGCTGGATCGACGAGTACCTCGATTGGCTGGCGGTGCAGTGAGCGCCATCCGGTCCCTGATCGCGGGCATCCTGCTCGCGGCAAGCACTCCTGCTCTCGCCGGTGAGCCCTTGCGCGATTGCCCGCTGGCTGTCGCCCCGCTCGGTCTCGAGGCGCCTCTCTCCGATGTCCTGATGCACCCCCAGGGCCGCGCCGCCCTCGAAAGCGTAGCGGCCGATCTTGTCAGCGGCTTCACCCGCAATTTCGGCGGCGGCGATCTGCCGCCGGGCTTTGCCAACATCCTCACCCCCGGGTCGCTGCTCGAAGTCCGTAGTGATGGCTCAAGCCTGCGTCCCGCGCTCGCCGCCAAGCTCGCCGCCCTCCCCATCACTGACGCCTTCACCGCCGCCCGCTGCGCGCGCTATGATCATGATCGCCCTGCCCTGCCCCCGGCTGATGGTCGCCCGCAGGTGCTCGTGTTCGAGAAGATCAACGGCTTCCGCGATAGCCCCTCGGTTGATGCCGCCCGCGCCCGCCTCACCGCCATTGCAACCGCGCGCGGCTGGCAGATCGTGTTCACGGATCGCGGCGGGGTGATGAACGCGGAAGACCTTGCGCGCTTCGCCGTCGTCGTCTGGAACAACGTGAGCGGCGATGCGCTAACCGTGCCGCAACGCGCCGCGTTTCGTGCCTATATCGAACACGGCGGCGGCTATGCCGGTATCCACGGTTCGGGCGGCGATCCGCGCTGGTTCTGGGACTGGTACGTCGATACGCTGATCGGCGCGCGCTTCACCGGCCATCCCGGGCGCCCGCAATTCCAGACCGCCAAAGTGCGCGTGGCTGATACGGCCGCAGGCTTCAGCGGGGGCGAATGGCCGCTGCTGGAGGAATGGTATTCCTTCGATCGCAATCCGGTCGATGGCGGCGCAGTCGCCGTCGCGACGGTGGATGAGAAGGACTACCAGCAAATCGGATATCGCGGCGAAAGCCTCTCCATGGGCTATCACCCGATCGCGTGGCGCAAGACGGTAGGCCAGGGGCGTGCATTCTACACCGCCATCGGGCACAGGCCGGAAAACTATGACGAGCCGCATGCCGCGGCGCTGCTGGCCGAAGGCATTGCCTGGGCCATGGGATCAAAGGGAACGAAACTGCATGACTGAACAAGCCCCCATCACCGCCATCAGCAATGCCCTGATCGTGGGCGGCGGCATCGGCGGAATGGCTGCAGCCATCGATCTTGCCGCACGCGGCGTGGCGGTCGAACTCATCGATATCGATCCCGAATGGCGCGTCTATGGCGCGGGCATTACCATCACCGGCCCTACCCTGCGGGCCTATCAGCGGCTCGGCATGGTGGAGGACATCGCCCGCGAAGGCGCCATTGTCGCAGGCTCGAGCATGTTCCTGTTCAACGGCATGCACATGCGCGATCTCGATGAGCCGCCGATTGAGGAGGGCCTGCCTGCCACCGGCGGCATCATGCGCCCGGTGCTGCACCACCTGATGCAGCAGCGCATCGCTGCGGCCGGCATTCCGGTGCGCCTCGGCATCACGGTCGAGACCCTGGCGAACCGAGACAGCGGCGTTGACGTCACCTTTTCCGATGGCACCACCGGGCGGTACGACCTCGTGATCGGCGCAGACAGCGTCCGCTCGCGCGTACGTGATCTGGCCTTCCCCCACATGGGTGAGGCCGAATGGACCGGGCAGGGCTGCTGGCGCGTCTCGATGAAGAAGCCGCCCGCGCTGGAGCGCGGCGAGATGTTCTTCGGCCACCGCTACATGGTGGGTATCACCCGCTGCGGCGAGGACCGCATCTATCTCTGGCTGCTCACCCCGCATGAGGAACGCGAAGAGCGCCTTGAAGGTGAAGCGCTGGTCAACCAGATGAAGACCCACCTCGCCGAATTCGGTGGTAACGCCGGCTGGGTGCGCGATACCATGACGGCCGAGGACTGGGTGAACTACCGCCCGCTCGCCGCGAAGATTCAGCCGCGCCCGTGGTCTGACGGACGGATCGTGCTGATCGGCGATGCCGTCCACGCCACCACTCCGCACCTCGCCTCTGGCGCGGGCATAGCTGTCGAAAGCGCGCTGGTTCTGGGCGAGGAACTCGCGCGGGCAGACACCGCCGAGGCCGCGCTCATGGCTTACGAGGAACGCCGCTACGAACGCTGCCGCGATGTGGTGGAAACCAGCGTATCCATCGGCGCGGCGCAGCTTGCCGGGCGTCCGGGCGAGGAAATCGGCGGCATCATGGGCGGCGCGCTGCACCGTCTGGCGGGAGCGTTCTGAGGGAGGAGCACTCCTCCCTCACCATCAATCCGCGTGGCGGAGATAGGCGAGCGCCATCTTGGCAATCTCGTCCTTGATGAAACCCCACAAGTGCGGATCGCCCGATTCCGGCGTGGAACCAAGGCCGAACTGGCGCGCAATGGTCGCGAACACGATCTGGAACACCGCGAGCGCCTTCGCCTCGGGATCGACCGAGCGGATCTCCTCGCGATAGGTGAGGATTGCAGCAATCGACATCGCGGACGAACGCCGCGCCGTCTCCTTGCCCGGCTCCGAAACCGCGGGGTCTGCCGCAGCGCGGGCCATGATCGTACGCAGCAGCGGCGCATATTCTTCCAGAAACGCACTGTAGCGGGCGATGTAGCGCGGCAGGAATTCGCCCAGATTCGCCGATTCCGACAAGGCCCCGTCAATCAGCGCGCGCTCCTTGGCGATGATGGTCTGAAGCTCTTCGGCAATCACAGCGTGAAGCAGGCGGTCCTTGCTTTCGAAGCGCAGGTAGATCGAACCGATCGAGACCTGCCCCCGCTCGCTCACGTCCTGCAGCGTGAAACTGTCCCCGCCCGTCTCGATCATCAACGCCTTGGTCGCCTCGATCATGCGTTCGAACGAGGCAAGGCTGCGGCCCTGCCGCGGCTTGCGGCTGAGTGCCTGGAGAGCGAGCGCTTCGGTGTGGCGGGTAGCTGTTGACATCGTCTGGCTAGACCCTACTAAAATAGGAACGTCAATTCTAATTTGATTCGCCTGTTTCGTACCAAAAATGGCCGTGCCCGCAACCACAGGGCATCGGGGGAGATGGACAAGATATGCGCTTTTCGGTGTTCCTGAATGCGCGCACGATGCGCCCAGAAGACGACCGGCAGCTGATGAAGGACCTCGAAGTCCATGCGTTGCGCGCGGCTGATGCGGGTTTCTCGGCGATCTTCATGCCCGATCACCATTTCAACGGCTACATGCCGGTCGCGAGCGACAGCTTTATCTTCGCCGCTTATCTCGCCGCGAAGATGCCGCAGATGCACTTCGGCTTCTCGGTCGTCTCGGTCCCGTTGCACCACCCGGTGCGCTTTGCAGAGCGGATCAACATTCTGGACCAACTGACGGACGGCAAGCTGCTTGTCGGCATCGGCAGCGGCACGACGCCTGAGGAAATGATCGGCTTCGGCGTCGACTACAAGGACGCTGGCGCTATCGCAGAACAGAACCTCGCGCTTGCCGAAGCGCTCTGGGCCAAAACCATGGACAGCCCCGCGGTCGAGATCGCCAACGGCCCGCACCAGGGCCGCGTGCTCCAGCGCATCGCACCCGCCGCCTACACGCCCGGCCATGCGCGCCTGATGCCCGTCGCCATGAAGGAAGCGAGCGCCCGCCGCGCCGCCACGCATGGCTGGCCTGCATTCATCCCCGCCTTCACCCCGCCCAAGATCGGCGGCACCGAGCCCTTCGTCCACGTGAAGAAGTACTTCGACATCTACCGCGGGATGCTGACTTCGGCCGGCCATTCGGACGAAACGGTCGCCGCAGCGCTCGACTGGACCACGCACACCTACCAGTGCGTCCATGTTGCCGAAAGCGACGATCAGGCGCGCGAGGAACTGGAAGTGATCCTCAAGGCCTATCAGGCCGCAGTCGAGCGCGAGGCAGCATTCAACGCCCGCGCCGAAAGCAACGACGCCAACACAAAGACCGACCGCACGCCCAATGCGCTGACGGAGGACTGGATCGGCACATGGTGCCTCTATGGCTCGCCTGAAACGGTCGCCCGGCATCTCCAGCCCTACAAGGAGCTCGGCATCGGCAACGTGCTGTGCGGCACGACCACCGGACCGCTCACCGAAGAGCGGCTGCGGCTGGGCAACCAGACACTCGATCTGCTGTCGCGCCATGTCATGCCAGCCTTGGCATGACCCACGCCCAAAACGTCATGCCAGCCTTGGCATGATCCATGCGGCGAATAGTTAAAGTATAGATCTTATGAATGCTTATCAATGAAAACATACTATTTCACTTAATGCACCCGATAAGGCAGGACGGTTACAGTCTTGCCATTCCGGCCCATTCCCCACGCATGCTGAGCCGCATGTCAGGGTGCCCGGATTGGCAGCCTGAAACGTGACAGTCGGTCAAGAGTTTCGGTCGAATTTGCAAAACAGATGCCCCAGCTCAAGCGGGGTGCACAACGGGAGGGATCATGCGCAACTTTATCCAAGGTACCAGCTTGCTTGCGGGCTGCGCGTTCATCGCCATGGCTGCTCCGGCGCAGGCCCAGCAGGCGTCGCAGGCAGATACGGATGCGAGCAACGCGGAAATCGTCGTCACGGCGCAGAACCGTTCGCAAAAGGTCAACGACGTGCCCATCGCGATCAACGTGATCAGCGGTGAGGACCTCAAGAAGGTCGGCTTCTCGAACCTCAACGATATCGACAAGGTTGCCCCTGTCGTTCAGCTCAACCAGGATCAGGGCACGGTTAAGATCACCGTCCGCGGCGTGGGCACCACCTCGAACGACGAAGCGCAGGACACCTCGGTCGTCATCAACATCGACGGCGAATACATCAACCGCCCGAACGTGATGGGCATGTCGCTGTTCGACATGGAGCGCGTCGAAGTGCTGCGCGGCCCTCAAGGCACGCTCTATGGCCGCAACTCCACCGGCGGCGCAATCAACTTCATCACCCGCAAGCCGGGCCGCGACCTGGGCGCCGACGCCACGGTCAGCTATGGCAACTACAACACGATCCGCGCCGATGGCGGTGTCGATGTGCCGCTGGGCAGCGTCGCGGCTGTTCGCGTCTCGGGCTTCTACGAAGACCGCGATGGCTACAACAAGCACCCGGCCGGCGGCGGCTTCTTCGTGTTCCCGGCCTTTGCGGCGGGTCGTTCGGACGACAACAACGCCTATGGCGGCCGCGTTTCGTTGCGGCTTGATCCCACGTCTGCGCTGTCGATCAATCTGGCGGGCGAATATGCCAAGCGCCGCTTCACCCCCGGTGTATTCGCGGTCGCCGATCTCAACGGCGCGGGCAACGGCCCTGCCGGCGGTGCCTGCAACAACGGCTTCAGCCGCGTTGCGCCAGCCTACACGCAGACCCTGTGCGTGCCCAACAACACCACGCTGCTCTCGAAAATCGATCGCAACGAATATGTAGCACCGCTCTACGGTCTCGGCCGGGTCGAGCAGGACACCTGGGCCGTGCGCGGGCGCATTGCCTATGAATTCAGCGAAGCGGCCACGCTGACCTACATCGGCGGTTACCGCAGCTTCACCGGCGATCCCAAGAACCGCATCACCCTGCCGGTCATCTACCAGTCGTTCTCCTTCCTGGATGAGGCCGACACGCAGAGCCACGAACTGCGCCTCAACGGCAAGATCGGCGGCATAATCTACCAGATCGGCGGATTCTACTTCAAGGAGAAGCAGGACCGTGAGAACGGCTTCTTCCTTGGCCCCATCGCGCCGCCTGCCGGCACGTATCTGTCCTACTTCGGCCGCAAGATCTCCAGTGACAGCAAGTCGCTGTTCGGCCAGGTTGAAGTGCCGCTGGGTGATACGCTGACCGCCGTTGGCGGCCTGCGCTACACCGACAACAAGCGCGACGCGCTTTACACCAATGGCACGCCGTTCGTGAAGTACAAGGCCGATGGTCTCACCGTAGATCCCACCGGTCCGAACTTCACCCTGCTGGGTGCAGGCCCGGGCCGCAAGGACGTGAACGCGATCAACGCGCAGAAGCTGCCGCTCGGCAGCAAGGACAGCAAGGTCACCTGGCTCGCCGGGCTCAACTACAAGCCGAACGCGGACACGCTTGTCTACGTCAAGGCTTCAACCGGCTTCAAGGGCGGCGGTTTCGATGCGGTCGGCACCTACCGGCCCGAAACCAACACCGCCTTCGAAGGCGGCTGGAAGCAGACCTTCGGCGATCACCGCCAGCACCAGTTCAATCTCGGCGCGTTCTACTACGACTACAAGGACCTGCAGGTTTCGGTTCTGCTGGATACCACGGTGGGCGGCCAAACATTCAACGCCGGCAAGGCAAAGATCTGGGGCATCGAGGCATCGGGCAGCATCGCGCTGGACGACAACACCAATTTCCACAGCTCGATCAACTACCTGAATGCCGAGTACAAGGAACTGCTCGCCCAGTTCAACGTGTTCGACACCACGGGTGCGATCAACGGTGTGGGCGATCTTGATCCGACCACGGCAGGCGTCCAGCAGCCCAACTTCGCGGGCAACCGTCCGGCGTTCTCGCCCAAACTGATCATCACCGCAGGGTTTGATCACACCTTCCAGCTGGGCGGTGCGGGCAGCCTGACGGCGCGTGCGGATACAACGTTCAAGTCGTCGTACTTCACCGACTTCTACAACTACCGCGATGGCACGCAGGCCGCTTTCACGCAGAGCGACCTCAGCCTCGAATACCAGTCGCCGAACAAGATGTTCTCGGTCATCGGCTTTGTGAAGAACCTCGAGAACAACAGGCCGCTGACTTACGGCAGCTTCGTTTCGGCTGGGCCGGACGACGTCTTCAACTGGCAGTTCGGCGCGCCGCGCACCTATGGCATTCGCCTGGGCGTGAAGTACTAAGAGCGTACCTTTGATGAGGGGGCGGTTGGCGGCCGCCCCCTTGCAACCGTCAGCCCGTGCAGCGGGCCCGGCATGGGGCCGGCGGTTTCGGTCATTTCCCGGCCTGCTGCATGACATTCGCTTTCCCGCTCCGGCGCGGCATGCACATCGGTGGGCGGCGGGTAGCGGCAGAAGAGCCGTTTGCCGAACCGTGCGCCTGCCCGGGACAGCCGGCACAGCGGTCCGCCCCGATATCCGCAGCACCTGTTTTCGTGTCGCGAGCAGGCTGCATACG
>CANGJB010000085.1 GCA_947453945.1 Sphingomonadaceae bacterium | reverse complement strand
TCAACTTCGCGCCCGCTTGAAAAGGAAATCGCCGAGCGGCGGTTCCGCGAGGATCTCTACTACCGGCTCAATGTCGTCCCCGTCTCGATCCCTTCGCTGATCGAGCGGCGAGAGGACATTCCCGCGCTCGCCGATCACTTCTTCTCGCGTTATGCCAACGAGCAGGGGGTGCAGCCTCCCGCGATCTCGCCCGAGGCGATTGCGGCGATGCAAAGCTATGACTGGCCCGGCAACGTCCGCCAACTGCGCAACGTGGTCGAGCGCACGATCATCCTCGCCCCGCGTGAGCGGCTCACCCGGATCGACGCCGACATGCTCCCGGCCGAAATCGTCAGCACCCGGCTTGGCGGCGATTCCAGCACCTCGGCGCTGATGGGCGTGCCGCTGCGCGAGGCGCGCGAGAACTTCGAGCGGGAGTATCTCAAAGTCCAGATCCGCCGCTTTTCGGGCAATATCTCCAAGACCGCGAGCTTCATCGGGATGGAACGCTCGGCGCTGCATCGCAAGCTCAAGCTGCTTGGCATGGCAGAGCGCCGCGAGGAGGAAGAGCAGGACTGAACCATAGCGGGAAGTGTCGTCTGTGATTGGTGCGATTTTACGCTTGAACCTAGCACCAATACCGACATAAGTTGCACCTGCTGACCGGCTGTGGCGCCGCGCAATCTCGTTTCCGGATTCGGTTTTTACCGATCTCGAAAAAGGGTGAGTGCGGGCCCCGCCAGATTGTGCCTGATCGACGCAGAGCGGCAGGCGCCAAAAAAAACGAAAGGAATACCCCAATGACCGGCAGAACGCTTTCTGCGCGCCCACGCGCCAAAGTCGAATCCGTCCCCGCTTCCGAAGCGGCAACAGCCGCGGTGATCGCACCGGCCACGCTCGTTGGTGGCAAGGGTCAGAACCTTCAGGACGTTTTCCTCAACTATCTGAGAAAGAACAAAATTCCTGTCACTATGTTCCTCGTAAAGGGGGTCAAGCTGCAGGGTATTGTTACTTGGTTCGATAACTTCTCGATCCTTCTGCGGCGTGACGGTCAGTCGCAGCTCGTCTACAAGCACGCGATCTCGACGATCATGCCCGGCCAGCAGCTCGCCTCCGCGCATTTTGCCCCAAGCAATGATGATTCCTCCAAGAAGCGCCTGCTGCAGGACGTGTTCCTCTCCAGCGTCCGGGATGCGGGCGTGCAGGTTACGATGTTCCTGGTGAACGGCGTCATGCTTCAGGGCCGTGTCGCCGCCTACGATCTGTTCTGCATGCTGCTCGAACGCGAGGGCTATGTTCAGCTCGCCTACAAGCACGCCGTTTCCACCATCCAGCCCGCCGGTCATGTCGACCTGTCCGGTGAGTGGGAGGGCGAGGCATCCTGATCATCGCCATACGCGCCCGCATGGGCGGGTTTGAATGAGCCAGTTCGAATTCGGGCGCGAAACCGAGCTTGTCGGGGAAGTGACGCGCGGCGCCCGCGCCGTTGTCGTCCTCCCCGATTTGCGTCAGCGCGGCGGCCTCGGCCTCGATGTGGAAGCGCGGCTCGAAGAAGGGCAGGGGCTTGCCCACGCCATCGGCATCGATGTCGTGGAAGCCTTTGCTTTGCCGATCCGCGCGGTCCGCCCTTCAACACTGTTCGGCGAAGGCCAGGTGCAGAAGATTGCCGTCGCGATTGCCCAGTCCGATGCGGAACTGGTCATTGTCGATGGCGCGCTCTCTGCAATCCAACAGCGCAATCTCGAAGACAAGCTTGAGCGCAAGGTTATCGATCGCACCGGGCTGATCCTCGAAATCTTCGGTGAGCGCGCCGCCACGGCGGAGGGCCGCCTGCAGGTAGAACTCGCGCATCTCGATTACCAGGCGGGGCGGCTTGTCCGCAGCTGGACGCACCTTGAACGCCAGCGCGGCGGTTTCGGCTTTCTCGGCGGCCCGGGCGAAACGCAGATCGAGGCGGATCGCCGCCTGATCCGTGGCCGAATGGCCCGCATCCGCCGTGAGCTTGACCAAGTGCGCCGCACCCGCACGCTTCACCGGGATCGACGCCAGCGCGCGCCTTGGCCTGTCATTGCGCTCGTGGGCTATACCAATGCCGGCAAGTCCACCCTGTTCAACCGGATGACCGGCGCCGATGTGATGGCGCAGGATCTGCTCTTCGCCACACTCGATCCCACGATGCGCGCCGTGCGTCTTCCGGGTCTTGAAAAGGCGATCCTCTCGGACACAGTGGGCTTCATTTCCGAATTGCCGACGCAGCTCGTCGCTGCCTTCCGCGCCACGCTGGAGGAAGTGACGGCGGCAGACGTTATCGTCCACGTTCGCGATATCGCAAATCCTGCCAGCGCTGCCCAGAAGCTGGAAGTCGAGGCCATCCTCGCTGATCTTGGCGTGATCGGGGAGGGGGGCGACCTCATCCCGATCGTCGAAGCATGGAACAAGTGGGATCTGCTCTCGGCCGATGACAGCGCGATGCGGCGCGATCTGATTGCTGCGCATGTGCCAGACCGTCAGGTCGTGCCCATTTCGGCGCAGACCGGTGAAGGCGTAGAGGATCTCGTCGCGCTGCTGGGTGAGGTGCTCACTGGTGGCGCGCAAGTGCTCGAACTCTCGGTACCGATGGCCGATGGGCAGAAACTGGCGTGGCTCCATGCGCACGGCGAGGTCTTGACCGAAATGCAGGTTGAGGACGACGAAGGCGTGCCGGTTCAGCGTCTGACGGTGCGGCTTACCCCGCGCGAACTCGGCCGCTTCGTGCAGATGTAACCAGCCTCAGCTTTCGGCGGATTTCACCTGCCGCCAGAGCCCTTCCTGCTCCTCCAGCGAAAGCGCCGGGAAACCGGAGCCGGCCAGCGCTTCCATGCCGCGGAAGCGCCGCTCAAATTTGGCGTTGGCATGGCGCAGCGCGTCTTCCGGCGCCACACCGTAGCTGCGCGCGACGTTGACTGCCGCGAAAATCAGGTCGCCCGCTTCGTCGAGTCGCTCGGCGTCGCTGCGCGCGGCGGCAAGCTCGTCCAGTTCCTCAAGGACTTTGGCACGAGGTCCTTCGGTGTCGGGCCAGTCAAAGCCCACCCGAGCGGCGCGCTTCTGCAATTTTTCCGCTCGCATCAGCGCCGGAAGCGCCAGCGCCACGCCGTCGAGCGCACTGGTCGCGCCTTTGGCCGCGCGCTCCGCTGCCTTTTGCATTTCCCAGCGCACCTCACGCGATTGGCCAATATCGGCCGCGTCGCCGAAGATGTGCGGATGCCGTTCGGTCATTTTGGCCGATATCGCATGGGCCACTGCATCGAAATCGAACGCGCCAAGTTCCTCGGCCATCCGTGCGTGGAACACGACTTGCAGCAGCAAGTCACCGAGTTCTTCGCGCAGCGCGGGAAGGTCTTCGCGCTCGATGGCATCGGCGACCTCATAGGCCTCCTCGATCGTATAAGGCGCGATGGTCGCAAAAGTCTGCGCTACATCCCATTCGCAGCCCGTTTGCGGATCGCGCAGCCGCGCCATGATTTCCAGCAGCCTTCCAATACCCGTTCCGGTGGTCGCTGATCCAGCGGGGGAGACCTCGGGTGCGGAGCTCATATCGGCCGATCCTTCAGTTCGATAATATTTATTATGTTAAATTAGGTTTCGCGACTCAACGCCGAAAGCCAGCAAACGCCAATGCCGCGGCCAGAATAATCATCGCCCAGATTGCCGCCATTCCAAGCCGCGACGATAGCTTGATCCGGCGCAAATTGCCGTTAGCCGCCACAAGGATCAGCGCCATCACGATCCCGATCAGCGCCACGATCCGGTCAGGCGTCACAGCGCGATCTCCATCCCGTCATAACCCGGTTCCACATGCGCCGGCGTCTCGTCGCAGAGTGTCCGGTAGTCCATGCTCTTATCGAGATGCGTCAGCACTGCGCGGCCCGCCCGGCAAGCCTCAACGAGTTCTAGCGACATCGCCAGATGCGCATGCGTCGGATGTGGGCTGCGCCGCAGTGCATCGACCACTAGCACGTCGACACGGTCAAACAGCGCAACCATCTCACTGGTAATGGCGCTGAAGTCTGTCGCGTAACCAATTGATTTTCCGTTCTGCTCAAAGCGGAACGCGGTTGTCTGCGCAGGTCCGTGCGGCATTTGGCAATGGGTGACGCCGATCCCTGCAACCATGCGCACGCGCTCCAGATTGTCGAGATTGCAGATGGTGTGATAGCCATGCTGGCCGGCAAAGACATAGCCGAACCGCTGGCGCAACCGGCGCACGGTCTCATCCGCTGCATAACCCGGAATTGGCGCACCGCGGCCCATGCGCAGCGGCCTCAGATCATCGATGCCATGCGTGTGATCGGCATGGTCATGCGTCCAGACAACCCCGTCGATCCGCGCAATCCCGGTCGATAGGAGCTGCTGCCTGAGGTCAGTCGGCGTATCGACAAGGATGCGCCCGCCATCCGAACCTTCGACCACGATCGCCACACGCGTGCGGCGGTTGCGTGGCTCCTCCGGGTCACAATCGCCCCAGTCGTTGCCGATGCGCGGTACGCCGGTCGATGTGCCGGATCCGAGGACAACCAGCTTCATGCCTGCGCCCGGGTGAACAGGTGGAAGAAATTGGTGCCGGTCTGCTCGGCCAGCACCTCAGGCGTCACACCGCGCAGCGCAGCCACGAACGCGCAAGTATCAGATACGAACGCCGGCTCGCAGACTTTGCCGCGATGCGGCACAGGCGCCAGGAACGGCGCATCGGTTTCCACCAGCAGCCGATCATCCGGCACTTCGGCAACAAATGCCTGCAAGTCCTTGGCATTCTTGAATGTAACAATGCCCGAGATCGAAATCGTCAGCCCTAGATCGAGCACCGCTCGCCCGAACCCGGCGCTGGCGGTGAAGCAGTGGATCAGCGCGGGAAACGCGCCCTTCGCCATTTCCTCGGTCAGGATGCGCAAGGTATCATCTTCGGCGTCGCGCGTGTGGATCACGATGGGCAGGCCAGTCTCGCGTGCGACGCCGATGTGGACGCGAAAAAGGTCCTGCTGAACCTGCCGGGCCGAATGATCGTAGAAGTAGTCGAGCCCCGTTTCACCGATGGCAATCACTCTGGGATCAGCAGCAGCGGTGCGCAGCGCTTCTGCGCCAAGATCGGCATGGGCGTCGGCCTCGTGTGGATGAATGCCGATGCTGGCCCAGACGTCCGGCTCGCGGTGCGCGGTCGCGACCACTGCTTCCCATTCGCTCAGCCGGGTCGAGATGTTGAGGAAGCCCCTAACCCCCCGCGCCCGCGCCCGCGCAAGCACCTCGGCCTGCGTCTCCATCAGGCCCTTGTAATTGAGATGGCAGTGCGAATCGATCAGCATCAGGCCGTCTCGTCCTCCAACAGCTCGAGCCGCGGGAACGCCGGGCTCGGCGCGGCAAGCCGCTCGCCGCTTGCTGTGCGCGCCAGGAACCAGTCCGCCTGCGCCAGCGCCGTGATCCCGCGCTCGTTACCCGGAACTCCCAGCTGATCCAGCACCTTGTCAGCCGAAGTTGGCACCACGGGGCGGATCGCGATGGTGAGATCACGGATCGCCATGAACAAGGTCATGAGCACGGCGCGCATCCGTTCCGGATCGGTCTTGCGCAGCGCCCAGGGCGCCTGTTCGTCGACATACTGGTTGCACGCGAAAACTGCGCGCATCCACGCCTCGATGCCGGCCGAGAAATTGAGCGCGAAAAATTCACCTGGCAATTCCACGCGGCAAGCCACTGCTACGGTTCCGAGCAACTGGTCGTCCGCATCGATACTGGAAAACTTCGCAATCTCGCCATCCATGTTCTTGAAAATCATGGAAAGTGTGCGTTGAACTAGATTGCCATAGCTGTTCGCCAGTTCGGCATTGCAGCGCGTCACGATGGCCTCGGGCGAATAGGACCCGTCCTGCCCGAACACCACGTCGCGCATGAGGAAATAGCGCAAGGTATCGACGCCGAACCGCTCGGCCAGCGCCAGCGGATCGGTCACGTTGCCGAGCGACTTCGATTCCTTCTGGCCCCGGTTGAGGAGGAAGCCATGTCCGAACACTTGCTTGGGCAATGCCAGCCCTGCACTCAGCAGGAAGGCCGGCCAGTAGATGGTGTGGAACCGCACGATATCCTTGCCGATAAGGTGAAGATCCGCTGGCCAGTACCGCGCGTAATCACCTGTTTCATCAGGAAAACAAAGGCCCGTGATATAGTTGGTCAGCGCATCGACCCAAACGTACATCACGTGGTTGTCGCTGCCCGGAACCTTTACGCCCCAATCGAAGCTGGTGCGCGAGACCGAAAGATCGCGCAGGCCCTGGCTGACAAACGCAACCATCTCGTTGCGCCGGCTTTCCGGACGGATGAAATCGGGATTGTCGCGATAGAGCGCAAGCAGCGGTTCCTGATACTTCGACAGACGGAAGAACCAGCTTTCCTCGACGGTCCACTCGACGGGCGTGCCCTGGGGCGAAAGCTTCTCGCCCCCTTCCCCGTCGATCAGTTCGCTCGCATCATAATACGCTTCGTCGCGCACCGAATACCAACCTTCGTAGCGATCGAGATAGAGGTCGCCATTGGCTTCCATGCGCCGCCACAGTTCCTGCGTGGCCGCATGATGGCGCGGTTCGGTCGTGCGCAGGAAAACATCATATTCGACATTGAGAGCATCAGCCATGGCAATGAAATGGCTGGTCATTTCGTCAGCCAGTTGAGCTGGCGTAATCCCCAAGTCGCGCGCCTTCTGCGCCATCTTCAGGCCGTGTTCGTCGGTCCCGGTCTGGAAGCGCACGTCACGCCCCATCGCCTTCTGGAAACGCGCGATGACGTCGGCGGCAATCGCTTCATAGGCATGGCCGATGTGCGGCTTGCCGTTGGGATAGCTGATGGCAGTGGTGATGTAATAGGGCTCGCCCATGAGATGCGATTGTCCTTGGCTTGAAATGGCCAATCAGGCCGCGCTATCCCTAGTGCGCGCCACCGATGCCAGCAAGCCGCCGATTTCCAGAAGTAGCAGCGCGGGCTCGTAGTTGTAGGTCGGTGCCTGCGCGGCAAGGCTGGCAAGCGCGGCATGGGCCTCGACAATCCGCAGCCGCGTCGCATCGTCGCTGTGTGCCAAGGCACCCACCAGCGCGCACCGGGCTGCCTCGATTGCGGCCAGAACCCGCTCGCGGTCCGGCCGCTGGCCCAGCGCGGTTGAAAGCTCGGCCCGCAGCGCCAGATCGGGGTCGCCCTCTGCCACTAGGCGCGTCATGATCTGCCACGCGCCGCCAAGCTCGCGATCGGCAAAGGCCAGCGCAGCGCCCGGCGCACCGCTCCCGGCGGCAATCGCCGCTTCCAGCGCTGCCCCGGAAAGTTGCGGCGCTGCGCCGCGCATCGCGCGCGCCATGTCGTCCTCGCCCAGAGGATGGAAACGCAGCACCGTGCAGCGCGAACGCACGGTAGGCAGCAGGCGGCCAATCTGGTGCGTCACCAGCAGGAAAAACGTCCCCACGGGCGGCTCTTCAAGGCTCTTGAGCAGCGCGTTGACTGCACCTTTTTCCAGATCATCCGCCGCATCGATGATCACTGCGCGCCGCGCGCCCAGTGTCGGACGCGTGACAAGCCGGCGCTGCATGGCGCGCACTTGATCGACGCTGATGTTGCGCTTGCGCGTATAGGCCTTGCCGTCGTCGCGCTTTTTCGCTTCGTCGTCGTTGCTCGGCAGGGGCTCCAGCAAGTGGATATCGGGGTGCACCGCTGGCGCAGGCTGCGGCACGCCGGGTTCCGCAACGAGATCGGCGGCGGCCACGCGGGCGAAACTGGCTTTCCCCAGTCCCTCGCGTCCAGCCAGGATCCAACCATGGTGCATGCGCTGTCCGTCCCGTGCCGCGCGCCATACCGCCCACGCCTCGTCATGGCCGATCAGGTGGCTCACAGAGCGTTCACGGCCGCCAGCACGCGCGCATGGACTTCCTCAGCCGCGCCTTCTGCCGCAATCAGGGCAAAGCGATCCGGTTCCGCTTCGGCAAAGCGCAGGAATGCCGCCGCCACCCGCGCGTGATACGCTGCCGCGCGCCCGCCGATCCGGTCGAGCGCGCCGGCGTCGCGCTTGTGCACCCGCGCAGCCGCTTCTGCTGGATCAAGCGTCAACAGCACGGTGCAATCGGGCAAAAGCCCTTCGCTTCCAATCCGGTGAAGCGCCATGATATCCGGGTCTTGCAGCCCGCTGCCACCGCCCTGATAGGCGCGGCTGCTGTCGAGATAACGATCGCAGACCACCCATGCCCCGCGCGCTAGTGCAGGCCGGATCAGCGTTTCGACATGGTCCGCGCGCGCTGCGGCGAACAGCAGCGCTTCAGCCCTGGCCCCCCAGCCCAATCCATCCTTGGCCGGACCTTCCTTGCCCAGCAGCATCGCGCGGATCGCCTCGGCCCCCGGCGTCCCGCCAGGTTCGCGCGTCGTCACGACTTCCAATCCCCGCGCGCGCAGCGCTTCAGCTAGCAGGCGGCTCTGGGTGGATTTCCCGACCCCTTCCCCGCCCTCGAAAACGATGAAGCGCCCGCTCACAGCAGCTTCCTCCTCACTGGCCCAGCATCGCCAGCAGCCCATTGCGCAGCCGCGCCAGCGAGCCCGCCTCCGGCACATCTACGGCCGCCACGAGCGGCAGGCGGGTCTCACCCTGCCCCGGCACGCGCACGATCAGGCTGGCAATTTGGTCCCCCTTGGCGATGGGCGCCCTGAGCGGCCCCTTATAGCGCAAGGTAAGCGAATATCGCGCGCCCGCGCGCCGTAGCAGTGTGAGCGCCAGCGCATGGGGCGCAGCCAGGGGCACAGTGCGCGTTTCCCCGCCCTGCACTCGTGCTGTGCCTACCTGAGCGCCTGCAGCAAACAGCGAATGCGCCTCAAATGCGGCAAAGCCCCATTCCATGAAGTCGCGCGATTCGCGGGCGCGCACCTTCCCATTGTCATATCCGCCGACCACCATCATCAGACGCCGGCCATCACGGATCGCTGAACCGACCAGGCCATAGCCCGCCTCGTTGGTGAACCCGGTCTTCACCCCGTCCGCGCCTGCGACATAGCCGTAAAGCGGATTGTGGTTGGGCTGCTCGATCCCTCGGAAGGCAAGCCGCTCGTGCCCATAGAACCGGGCGTAGAGATCGGGGTGCCGCGTGACCAGCGCCGTGCTCAAAGTGGCAAGATCGGCCGCCGAAACATAGGTCTCGCCCTCGTCCATCCAACCGTTGGGGGTATTGTAGTGCGTATCCCTCATGCCGAGCTTCTTCGCCTCGGCATTCATCAGTTCGGTGAAGGCCGGCACGCTGCCCGTCACGCCTTCCGCCAGCACAACGCAGCCATCGTTGGCCGAAACCGTGACAATCCCTTCGAGGAGTTCGGCAACCGAGGTTTCGCTATCCTGCGCGAGAAACATCGTGCTGCCCACCCGGTGCCACTTGCGGAAAGCATCCGGGCTCATGCGAAAGCGCTGGTCGAGCCGCAGCTTGCCCGCCTTGATCAGTTCGAATGCGACATAGCTCGTCATGATCTTGGTGAGCGATGCAGGCACGAAACGCCGGTGCGACTGGCGTTCGAACAGCACCCGGCCGCCATTTACATCAATGAGCAGCGCAATCGGCGCGGAAACCTGCGGCATCCCGAGCGGCCCGCCCACGACGGTTTCGGCCACAGGCGCCTGCGCGCGCACGGGCACGGCGGCCAGCGCAGCAATCAGCAAAGCAGTCACGATTCTCGATGACAAACGCGATTCCCATTCGTGTCGGGATCGCGCCGGACAGGACTAGTCGCGTACGATCCGGGCACCCGCATAGCCCGCAGCGCGGGCCTTCGCCAGCCCGCGATCCGCCTCATCCCCCGTGGAAAACGGCCCACTACGCACGCGCCAGAGCGAGCCCGCGCGCAAGAGCGATCCGCCCGCCTTACGCGCCGCCGCTTCAGCATTGGCGCGCTGGGAATATGCGCCGATCTGCACGTAGATCTTCGCCGAGGCTGAAGGACGCGCTGCCTGTTCGGGCGGGGGAGCCGGAGCCGGCGCTGCAATCGGCTTCTGTGCGGGCTTAGGCGCAGTGGCAGGTTTCGGCGGCGTATACCTCATCGGCACAGCCGTTTTCGGAGCCCCCCCAACGGCCAGTTCGGAAGGCTTGATCGTCACCGGCAGTTCACCCACCGGAGCCTCGAGCCCAAGCTTGCGGCGCAGTGCCGCGAGCAGGCCTGGCGGCGTATCCATGCGCTGCGGCGCGGCCTGGCCCGTGCGCAGCACAGCCCGTTCAGGCTCGGGCGGGTTGACTCGGCGGACCCGCACTGGGGCCGAACCGCTGGCTTGCGGACCAAGCTGGGCCCAGGCCATCGGCGAAAGCGCAACCAGCCCGTTGCCACTCAAAGGGCCGCGCCGGTCGATGCGCACAAGGATCGTGCGCCCGCTATCAAGCGCAGTCACTTCGACATAGCTCGGCACCGGCAGGGTGCGATGGGCCGCATTGATCCGGGCCGACGCAGCCTGGTCAACCCCCATCGGCACGGCTTTGCCCACAGCATCGTAGTTGAGCGTATCGGCCGGCGTATACGTCACGCCGTCCACTACGAAAGGATCGCCCAGCGTCACTGGGTAATCGCCTGCAGGCCCCATCACATCGGCCGGCGGCGCGTTGCGTTCGCGCGCATCTGCGCCGGCAGGTTCGGCAAGTGCGGCGCCCATTGCCAGCACCGCAGCCAGCGCGAGAACAC
>CANGJB010000084.1 GCA_947453945.1 Sphingomonadaceae bacterium | reverse complement strand
GGCTCGCCAAGATGAGCAAGCCGCTGCGCCGCCGCTTCCTCTACGCCTACCTCGGCTTCCCGTTCTACGATGTCGCCACCCTGCCGCTGCTGCAGGGCGAAGGCATGGGCGAATTCGATCCCGTGAAGGTCGATCGCATCTCTCCCGAAGACGCGCTCTCGATCCGCTCCGGCGGCACTTATGCCTGCCTAAAGGGCGTGGAGTTTTTCCACTTCGGCGCGTTCTTTGCCCGCGCCTACCGCGAAAACGATTACCTGTGGGGCCGCCTCCACGGCGCCGAGCGCACGGTGGACCTGATCGCCTCCACCGCCGAACCGCCCCTCCCCACGGGCCTGATCCGGGCATTCAAGCGCGATCTGTTCCTCGCGATCCTTGAGGAGGAAAAGCCGCGCCTCTCGGCCGAACCCGGCATGGTCGATGGGGTGATCGCCGAAGTCCAGGCGATGTTTGCGAGCGGGTGAAGGTTGCCAATCCCCGGCGCCCCACACAAAACCGCTCATGCTGAGCCTGTCGAAGCATCACACCCGGCCGCCGCGCCAGCACCCTTCGACAAGCTCAGGGTGAGCGGGGCTGGTGCAAAGGGACAAGGCTGCCCCGCGGCAGGCTTGTCCTACTCCGTCAGATCGCTCCAGGCGTCCTTGATGCGGTCGAAGAAGCCCTTCGATTGGGGCGTTTCCTCACCCGTTTCGGTCGACTGAAACTCGCGCAGCAGTTCGCGCTGGCGGGCGGAAAGCTTGGTCGGCGTTTCGACCTGGATCTCGATCACCAGATCGCCAGAGCCGCGCCCTTGCAGCACCGGCATACCGGCCCCGCGCTTGCGCAGCTGCTTGCCCGATTGGATGCCGGCGGGAATTTCGATCCGGTGGCGCGCGCCATCGACGCCCGGGATCTCGATATCGCCGCCAAGCGCCGCCTTGGTAAAGCTGATCGGGCAGCGCGTGAGCAGCGTTGTGCCCTCACGTTCGAACATGCGGTGGCGCTTGATGTGGAGGAAAATGTAGAGATCGCCCGGCGGTGCGCCGAACGGCCCCGCCTCGCCTTTGCCGGCGAGGCGAATGCGCGTGCCGTTGTCGACGCCTGCGGGAATCTGGACTTCAAGCTTCTGCTCGGCATCCACCCGGCCTTCGCCGCGGCAGCTGCGGCAGGGGCTTTCGATCACTTCGCCCCGGCCATGGCAGGTCGGGCAGGTGCGCTCGACCATGAAGAACCCCTGCTGCGCGCGCACTTTGCCGTGCCCGCCGCACAAGTTGCAGCGCCGCGCCGATGTGCCCGGCGTCGCGCCGGTGCCGCTGCAGGGGCTGCAGCTCTGCGCCACTTCGACCGCGATTTCGGCAGACTTGCCGTGGAACGACTCTTCGAGCGTGATTTCCATGTCATAGCGCAAGTCAGCGCCGCGCCGCGCCTGCTGGCGCCCGCCGCCGCCAAATGCACCGCCAAAGATGGTCTCGAAGATATCGCCCAGATCGCCGAAGTCCGCGCCGCCGCCGAAGCCGCCACCACCGCCGCCGCCCTGCTGGAACGCGGCATGGCCATACTGGTCATAAGCCGCGCGCTTCTGCGGATCGGACAGGCAGGCATAGGCCTCGTTGATCTGCTTGAACTTCGCTTCGCTCTCCTGGCAACCCGGGTTCTTGTCCGGGTGATACTTCATGGCCAGCTTGCGATAGGCGGACTTGAGCACCTTTTCGTCTGCGGTGCGCTCCACCTCGAGCAGTTCGTAAAAATCGATCTCAGCCGACATGAATTTTCCAGTTGAAGTGAGCGTTCCCGTCCCCGAACAACGGCCCGCCGCCTGTGCCCGAAAGCCAGGCGGCGGGCCGGTTCAACGCAACATCACTTGGTGTCGTCGACTTCCGAGAACTCGGCGTCGACCACGTCATCGGCTTCCTTGGGCGCTTCGCCACTCGGAGAAGCAGAGGCGGCCTGCTCCTTCTCGTAGATCGCCTGGCCCATCTTCATGGCCTTTTCGGTAAGGGCCTGGGTCTTGGCGTTCATGTCGGCCGGATCGCCGCCCTCGATCGCCGTCTTGGTCTCGGCAATCGCAGCTTCGATCTCGGCCTTCAGGGCCTCATCGATCTTGTCTCCGTTCTCTTCCAGCTGACGCTCGGTCGCGTGGACAAGGCTGTCGGCATTGTTGCGCGCCTCAGCCGCCTCGCGCCGCTTCTTGTCCTCTTCGGCAAACTTTTCGGCATCACGCACCATCTGGTCGATGTCGTTGTCCGAAAGCCCGCCCGAGGCCTGGATGCGGATCTGCTGCTCCTTGCCAGTGCCCTTGTCCTTGGCGGAGACGTTCACGATGCCGTTGGCGTCGATGTCGAAGGTCACCTCGACCTGCGGCACGCCGCGCCGCGCCGGCGGAATGCCGACAAGATCGAACTGGCCAAGCAGCTTGTTGTCCTGCGCCATCTCGCGCTCGCCCTGGAACACGCGGATCGTCACCGCCTGCTGGTTGTCCTCAGCGGTAGAGTAGACCTGGCTCTTCTTGGTCGGGATCGTGGTGTTGCGGTCGATCATCTTGGTCATGATGCCGCCCAGCGTCTCGATGCCCAGCGAAAGCGGGGTCACGTCGAGCAGCAGCACGTCCTTCACGTCGCCCTGCAGCACGCCGGCCTGGATCGCCGCGCCCATGGCGACGACTTCGTCCGGGTTCACGCCGGTGTGCGGTTCCTTGCCGAAGAACTCCTTCACGATTTCACGCACGCGCGGCATGCGGGTCATGCCGCCCACCAGCACGACATCGTCGATGTCCTTGGCGGTGAGGCCCGCATCGGCAATCGCCTTGCGGCACGGCTCCAGCGTGCGCTGGATCAGGCCAGAGACGAGCTTTTCAAGGTCCGAACGCGTGAGGTTTTCCACCAGATGCAGCGGGGTGGTGCTGCCACCTTCCATGCGCGCGGTGATGAACGGCAGGTTGATTTCGGTGGTCTGCGCGCTCGAAAGCTCGATCTTGGCCTTTTCGGCGGCTTCCTTGAGCCGCTGGAGGGCCAGCTTATCGGTGCGCAGGTCCATGTTCTCCTTGGACTTGAACTTGTCGGCCAGGTATTCAACGAGCACGTTGTCGAAGTCTTCACCGCCCAGGAACGTGTCGCCGTTGGTGGACTTCACCTCGAACACGCCGTCACCGATCTCGAGCACCGAGATATCGAAGGTACCGCCACCAAGGTCGTAGACCGCGATGGTCTTGCCGTCCTGCTTGTCGAGGCCATAGGCCAGCGCCGCAGCAGTCGGCTCGTTGATGATGCGAAGCACCTCAAGGCCCGCAATCTGGCCGGCGTCCTTGGTCGCCTGGCGCTGCGCGTCGTTGAAGTAGGCCGGCACGGTAATCACCGCCTGCGTCACGGTCTCGCCGAGGTACGATTCGGCGGTTTCCTTCATCTTCTGCAAGATGAAGGCGGAAATCTGCGAGGGGCTGTAGTCTTCGCTGCCCGCCTTGACCCATGCGTCGCCGTTCTTGCCCTTGACGATGCCATAGGGGACCAGCGACATGTCCTTCTGGGTCATGGGATCTTCGAAGCGTCGGCCGATCAGGCGCTTCACCGCAAACACGGTGTTGTCGGGGTTCGTCACGGCCTGGCGCTTCGCCGGCTGCCCGATCAGGCGCTCGCCATCCTTGGTGAACGCGACGATCGAAGGCGTGGTGCGCGCGCCTTCGGAATTCTCGATGACCTTCGAGGTCCCGCCGTCCATCACCGCAACGCAGCTGTTGGTCGTGCCGAGGTCGATACCGATAACTTTAGCCATGGTTTTCCTGTTTCCTTGTCCGCAAGACGCCGCAGGTGAAGCGCCCCCCGAAACGGGCGAGCCTTCGTCTATGCAGCTCCTTCACCGGGCGATATAGGTCGCCTTCGCGCGGGGACAAGGCCCCGGCCGCGCCTATGTTCAAGACTGGAGAGAGCCTCGATGCGCCCCATGCGTTCCGCCGTCCTTTCAGCCGCCCTCGCCGGCGCCGCTGCCGCAGGCCTTCTGGCGCTCGGCGCCTGCAGCAACCAGGCGCCTGAAGCCGATGCTTCGGCCTCGGCAACTCCCGGCTCCGCGCCCGATCCGATGGCGCCAGACAACGCGCCGCATGTCACCGTGATCGAACCGGTGGTGAAGCTTCCCGCCGTGCCGGGCAATCCCGGCGTGCTCTATTTCACGATCCAGCAGGATGCCGGCAAGGCCAACACGCTGGCCGCCGTCCATGTCGATGGAGCGGGCCGCGCAGAGATGCATCAGACCAAGACCGAAAACGGCGTGACCTCGATGAACAGGGTCCAGTCGGTTGAATTCAGCCAGGATCAGCCGGTCGAATTCAAGGCGGGCGGCTATCATGTCATGCTGTTCGATCTCGCCAGCACGGTGAAGCCGGGCAAGGACGTGGAGGTCACCTTCACGCTCGCGAATGGCGACAAGGTGAGCACCTTCGCCAAGGTTGAAGAAACTGGCGCCATGGAAGGCATGATGGATCACATGTGAGCGGCGCCTGATATGAGCGAAGCCTGGGCCCTTCCCCCCGGCGGCGAACGGCCGCTCACGCCGGGCGAATGCGCGATGGCGCAGGGCGTATTCGGCAGCATGCTCGATTTGGCGCCGGTGCGCATCCGCCGCCGGCGCTTCTTCCCGTTCCAGCCGCGCGGCACGGTCATGGCGCCGATGGGGCACATCCACTTCCATCCCGCCAGCACAGACTATCGCGACGATCTCAGCACGGCCCCGCTAAGCCTGCAGGGCCTGTTCATCCACGAACTGGTGCATGTCTGGCAAAGCCAGCAGCGCGGCCGGTTCTATCTGCCGCTGATGCGCCATCCGTTCTGCCGCTACGGATACCAGTTCGATCCCGCGCGGCCCTTCACCGCTTACGGCATCGAGCAGCAGGCCGAACTGGTGCGCCACGCCTTCCTGGCCGCGCAAGGCGCGCCTTCACCGCATGCCCCGCCGCTGCTTGCCCTGAACGCCGTGCTGCCCTTCGGCGCGGAGCGGGTCCTGCAAGCCTGATCATTCCGCCAGCCGAAACGCGCCGCACATCGCGCTGGCTCTCCCCGCCCGGCCGCGCCACCATCGCCGCGAACTAGAGGATTCCCCTGCGATGCCCCACGCCGTTAGCACCCACGCCATTCTCGATGCCGTTGCCGCCGCGCGCGGCGGCGTGCGCAATGTGTTCGATGATATCGACCCGGCGCGCGTCGCCCACATCTGCGTCGATATGCAGAACGGCTTTCTGGTGGAAGGCTCGCCTGTCGAAGTGCCGATGGCGCGAGAAATCGTCGGCAACGTCAACCGGATCAGTGCCGCCGTGCGCGCTGGCGGCGGGCTCAACGTGTTCCTGCGCTTCACCACGCCCGATGCTGCCAGCTGGTCGGTCTTCGTCCGCCGCCTCGGCACGGGCGCTGCCGCCCATCGCGCCGCCTTCACGCCAGGCGCGCACTATCACGAATTCTGGCCGACGCTCGATGTGCAGCCAGGTGACGCAGTTGTCGACAAACACCGCTTCAGCGGCTTCACCCCCGGCACCAGCGATCTCGATGCCGTGCTGAAGGCGCGCGGCATCGATACCGTGCTGATCACCGGCACGCTGACCAACTGCTGCTGCGAAAGCACCGCGCGCGATGCCATGCAGTTCAACTACCGCGTCCTCGTCGCCGCCGACGCCAATGCCGCGCTGACGGACGCCGAACACGCCGCCACGCTGCACAACATGGCATTCGTGTTCGCCGATCTCTACGATACGGACGAGGTGGTGGCGCTGCTGGGCTGAGTCAGCAACTACACCCACCCGAGCACCCCATACGAGGCTGACTTAGTCCCTCAGTCCGGCTTTTTGGCCACGGCCACCATGGCTGCGCGCAGCAGGCGGTCCTTGATCATGTAGCCGGCCTGCAGTTCCTGCAGCACGGTGCCCGGCTCCACATCGTCCGAAGGAATCTCCAGCATCGCCTGATGCTGGTGCGGATCGAGCGGCAGGCCCTTGGCGGCGATGCGGGTGATGCCGTGGCTGCCAAAGACCTTCTCGATCTCGCGCCCCGTGGCCTCCAGCCCGGCGACAAGGTTCTTCATCTTGTCGTCCGCGCGCAGCTCGGCCGGAATCGATTCGAGCGCGCGCGAAAGGTTGTCTGCCACCGAAAGAATGTCGCGGGCAAACGCTGTTGAAGCATAGGCGCGCGCGTCGGCCATTTCCTTTTCCATGCGGCGGCGCACGTTCTGTGTCTCCGCCTTGGCATAGAGCACATCCTGCTTCGCCGCTTCGAGATCGCCCTTCAGCGCCTCGACCAGCTCACCCAGCGCGTCGCCGCCTTCGATGATGTCAGCGGGAACGCCTTCAAGCTCAGCCGCTACTTCCGGGTCCTGCGGGCGCGTGTCGTTGTCAGTCATTTTCGGGTAAATCCGTCCTGTGCGATGATCCTGCCCAGCGATTGGGCTGTGAAATCAACCATGGGGACAACCCGCGCATAATTCAACCGCGTCGGCCCGATAACTCCAACCACGCCGACCACGCGTCCCTCCCCATCCCGCCATGGTGCGGCGATCACGGAAGAGCCAGAAAGCGAGAACAGCCGGTTCTCGCTGCCGATGAAAATCCGCGCGCTTTCCGCCTCGCGCGCAGCATCAAGCACGCCGGCAATGGCCTCGGCACTTTCCAGTTCATCGAGCAGCTGGCGCACGCGCTCGATATCGCCGAGCGCGGCCTCATCCAGCAAGTTGGCCTGCCCGCGCACTACCAGCACCGGCCGCTGCGCCGCATCGCGGCTCCACACCGCAAGGCCCCGCTCGACCAGCGCCGCGCTTGCTGCATCGAGCGCCGAGCGCCCGCCTGCGATTTCAGCACGGATCGCGTACAGGGCATCGGCCAGCGTGCGCCCGGCCATACGCGCGGTGAGGTAATTGCCTGCCTGCTCCAGCGTGGAGGCACTGGTCATGCCGGGCAGGTCGATAACCCGGTTCTCGACGCTGCCGTCATCCCCGACCAGCACCACCAGCGCCCGCGCCGCGCCCAGCGGCACAAAGGAAATCTGCGAAAGGCGCATTTCGCGCCGCGGCACCATGACCACGCCCGCCGCTGCCGAAAGGTCTGAAAGCGCCGAACTTGCCGCCGCCAGCGCCGCTTCGATCGTGCCGCCCTCGGCCAGCCCGCGCTCGATCTGCTGGCGCTCGGCCGCCGAAGGCTCTGCCGCCTGCATGATCCCGTCCACGAACAGCCTGAGGCCAACCTCGGTCGGCATACGCCCCGCGCTGGTGTGCGGCGCGGCGAGCAGCCCCGCGTCCTGCAGTTCCTGCAGCACAGTGCGGATCGAGGCGGACGAAAGCCCGACCGCCCCACTCCCCGCCAGCGTGCGCGAGCCTACGGGCATGCCGCTGGCGATATAGCCTTCGACCACGAGCCGGAAGATTTCGCGGGCACGCAGCGAGAGTTCTGAAAGTCCGGGCCCTGCCATGCCGTGTATCTAGGGAGTTTTGCAGGCTCGTCAAAGTGGGGAAGGAACAGCCTTTTCGTGCCGATGGCCCTTTCTTTCCTGCCGCGCCGGGCTAAAGGCGGCGCAAAGCTCAGACAAAGGAATTCCCATGCGTCCTTCAGGCCGCGCCGCAGATGAAATGCGTGCGATCACCATCGAAACCGGTTTCACCAAACACGCCGAAGGTTCGGTGCTGATCGGCTTCGGCGATACCAAGGTGCTCGTCACCGCCTCTGTCGAAGAGCGCGTGCCGCCGTTCATGCGCGGCAAGGGCGAAGGCTGGGTCACGGCGGAATACTCGATGCTCCCCCGCGCCACCCACACCCGCGGCAGCCGCGAGGCGGCCAAGGGCAAGCAATCGGGCCGCACGCAGGAAATTCAGCGCCTTATCGGCCGCTCCTTGCGCGCTGTCACCGATATGAAGAAGCTCGGCGAACGCCAGATCACCTTGGACTGCGACGTGATCCAGGCCGATGGCGGCACCCGCACGGCCTCGATCTCAGGCGCATGGATTGCGCTGCGCCTTGCCGTGCAGAAGCTCATGGACGCGGGCGCGATCACCGAAGACCCGCTGACCCGCAAGGTCGCCGCGATCTCCTGCGGCATCCACAACGGCAACCCCGTGCTCGATCTCGACTATATCGAGGACAGCTCTGCCGATGCTGACGCCAACTTCGTGCTGATCGAAGGCGGTCACATCGCCGAAGTTCAGGCCACGGCCGAAGGCGCGACTTATGACGAGGAAGGCCTGCTGCGCCTCCTGCGCCTCGCCCGCATCGGCTGCACCGAAATCTTCGCCGCGCAGGAAAAGGCTGTCGCGCGTTGACACCCTGCCCCCACCTACCATCGTCATCCCCGCGCAGGCGGGGATCCAGAGCCGCGAGCACCGCGTTTGCCGCCCTGGATTCCCGCCAGCGTGGGAATGCCGAGGTTTGGGTGGGACAGGGCCTGACATGACCCGCCTCCTCGCCCCCGGCAAGCTCGTCATCGCCACGCACAACGCGGGCAAATTGCGCGAGATCCGGGCGCTCTTGGCGCCATACGGAATGGAGTGCCTCTCGGCCGGCGAACTCGGCCTGCCCGAGCCTGCCGAGACCGGCACGACCTTTGCCGAGAACGCGCTGATCAAGGCCCATGCCTCAGCCAGCGCCTCCGGCCTGCCAGCCCTCGCTGACGATTCGGGCCTCTGCGTCACCGCACTCGGCGGCGCGCCCGGCGTCTACACTGCCGATTGGGCCGAAGCCGCCCCCTTCGAAGGCGGGCCGGGCCGCGATTGGTATCTGGCCATGGGCAAGGTTGAAGGCAAACTCGCCGAACTTGGCCCCGATACGCCGCGTGAATGCTGGTTCGCCTGCGTCCTCGCGCTGGCCTGGCCCGATGGGGGCGAGGCTGTGTTCGAAGGCCGCGCCGTGGGCTCGCTCACCTGGCCCCCGCGCGGCACGATGGGCTTCGGCTATGATCCGGTGTTCGTGCCCTTAGGCGATACGCGCACCTTCGCCGAGCTCGATCCGGCGGAAAAGCACCGCATCAGCCACCGCGCCGACGCTTTTTCGAAGCTCGTTTCTTCGGCGCTTGCGGAGTAGGCGTCGCCGGACTGGCCTCAGCGGTGCTGGCCCCGGCTGCAGCAACCGGAACTGGCCTTGAGGCAGGCAGCGCAGCATAGTCAAACACCGGCTGACCCACCGTGTTGCCCGCTGGGCTATAGCGGCACACCAACACATCGCGGCGCTGGTTGCTGACAATCGAGCAGCCGACCTCGCGCGTGTCCTTCCACACCAGCTGGGTATAGTGGCCTACATCCTCCCAGCGCCCGGTGGTCGAGACATCAGGAAAGATCCCGCGTTTGAATTCCTTGCTCTCGTCGATGAAGACCCCGACCATTTCCTCAGGCGTGTAGTCGCCCTTGGTCCCGAACCATAGGTTCTCGCCCTCGCCGCCATCGGCAGCGGCGGTCGAATGCTCGATCATGTCGGCCACGGCCAGCGTCTGGGCCCATTTGCGCGCGTGCTCGGCAAGCTTCGCGCTCCATGCCAGCGGCTTCACACCCAGCCGGGCACGCGCGTCATTGTGCGCGGCCAGCAAGCGCCCCGCCACGGCTTCGCTCGGCGTGGCGGTGACCTCGGCTGCCAGCGGCGAAGCAGCAATGAAGGTGGCAACGGCAACGAACGCAAATGCTCTGATGTTTCGCATATGTGCTTTCCCTTGGCCTTTGCCACTTGACTTTGCCACCCCGACTCAGGCTGGAAAGACCTATGGCCTTTGCCCTTTATATCCACTGGCCGTTCTGTCTCGCCAAGTGCCCCTATTGCGATTTCAATAGCCATGTCCGCGAGCGCACCGACATGGCAGAATGGCAACAGGCGCTGCTTGCAGACCTGGCGCATGAGGCCGCGCTCACCGGGGGGCGCGAGCTCACCTCGATCTTCTTCGGCGGCGGCACGCCTTCCCTGATGCCGCCCGCGCTGGTCGCCTCGCTGATCGAGGCCGCCAGCCGGCACTGGGCATTCGCGCCCGATATCGAGATCACGCTGGAGGCCAATCCCTCCTCGGTCGAGGCAGCCAATTTCGCCGCGCTTGCCAGTGCTGGCATCAACCGCGTCTCCCTCGGCCTGCAGGCGCTGGATGATGCGGCGCTCACCTTCCTCGGACGGCTTCACAACGCCTCCGAGGGCCTCGCCGCGCTGGAGGTGGCGCAGCGCCATTTCGCGCGTGTCAGCTTCGATCTGATCTACGCGCGGCCCGATCACACGCCCGATCTGTGGGAGGCGGAGCTGGCCCGCGCACTCGCGCTCGGCACCGGCCACCTTTCGCTCTACCAGCTGACCATCGAGCCGGGCACGCGCTTCGCCACACTGGTGCGCGAGGGGCGCTTCACCCCGCTGGACGACGATGCGGCTGGCGATCTCTTTGCCCTGACCCGCGAGATGACCACGGCGGCGGGCCTCCCCGCCTACGAGATCAGCAACCACGCCCGCCCGGGCGAGGAAAGCCGCCACAACCTCGTTTACTGGCGCTATCAGGACTACGCAGGCATCGGCCCGGGCGCGCACGGTCGGCGCGGCGGCTTTGCCACCGTGCGCCACCGGAAGCCCGAAAACTTTCTCAAGGCGGTAGCCACGCAGCACCACGGCATCAACGAGATTCGCGAACTGGGGATCCGTGAACGGGCCGCCGAAGCGCTGCTCATGGGCCTGCGCCTCGATGAAGGCATAGCGCCTGCCGCATTGGCCGAGCGCTTCGGCCTTGCCGAAACCGACCTGATCGATCCGGCCAAGCGCGCGTTCTATACGTCGCAGGGCCTGCTGACCTCGCGCGGCGACCGCCTGATCGTCACGGCGCAGGGCATGCCGCTGCTCGATGGTCTGCTCGGCGAACTCGTCCCCGCCGCCTTGGTCAGCGCCGAAGTGGACGGGGCATGAGCACGCCCGATCTCCTCGCCGCCTGGCACGATCACCTTGCCCTCGCTCGCCGCCGCTCGCCACACACAGTGCGCGCTTATGGCGCAACCGCTGCACGCCTGCTCGCCGCGCTGGAATCTGCAGGCGCCGGACTGCAAGACTGGTCCTCGCTCGCCGCGCTCGATGTGAGCGATGTGCGCACCCAGCTTGCCGCCCGGCGCGCAGGCGGCATCGGCAATGTCTCCGCCGCGCGCGAACTCTCGGCGCTCAAAGCCTTTCTCGCCTTCGCCCGCACGCAGGCCG
>CANGJB010000083.1 GCA_947453945.1 Sphingomonadaceae bacterium | reverse complement strand
CCGCGCTCGAACAGGCGCTGATCCAGGAATTCCGCTGGTTCACCGCGGCCGAACTGGCACAGTGGCACGAACCGGTGTTTCCGGTGAACATCCTCGACCTGCTGCAATCGGAGGCGGTGTGATGCGTGAGCCGATCACCCAGACCCTGACACCTGTGACGCACGATCTGGGCGCGTTTCAAGTGCGGCGCGTGCTGCCCGCCCCGGTGCGCACCATGGTCGGCCCGTTCATCTTCGTCGACCAGTTCGGCCCGGCGGTGCTGCCGGTGGGCACGGCCATGGACGTGCGGCCGCACCCGCATATCAACCTTGCCACCGTCACCTGGCTGTTCGGCGGCAAATATGCCGGAGCCATCGATCACCGTGACAGCCTGGGCACCTTCGCCACGATCCGTCCGGGGCAAGTCAACCTGATGACCGCCGGGCGCGGGATCGTCCATTCCGAGCGCAGCCCGCTGGCGGAGCGGGAAGGCAGCCCGGCGCTCTACGGGATGCAGACCTGGCTGGCCTTGCCTGACGGGCGCGAGGAAATCGACCCGGCGTTCGAGCAGCAGGCCGACCTGCCGCTGATCGAGGATACTTGCACCACCGCGCGGGTGATCATGGGCACGCTCTGGGGCAAGACCGCGCGGACCACGCAGCACAGCCAGACGATCTATGCCGAGATCCTGTTTGCCCCCGGCGGCGCCATTCCGCTCGACGTTTCGGCGGACGAGCGCGCGGTGATGCTGGTGGGGGGCGAGGCGAGCGTCGATGGCGTGCCGCTTGCGCTCTACAGCCTTGCGGTGCTGGCGCCGGGTGCCGTGCTCAGGCTTTCATCCGAAGGCGGCGGGCGGGTGATGCTGCTGGGCGGCGAGGCCTTCACCAGCAAACGCCACGTGTGGTGGAATTTCGTCAGCTCAAGCCGCGAACGCATCACCGAGGCGAAGCGTGATTGGGATCAGGGGCGCTTTCCCAAAGTGCCGGGGGACGAGGACGAATTCATCCCCCTGCCCAAAGTGCCCAAGACGATAGCAAACCCATAAGAACAAGACGAAAGGGAGAGAACCAAATGGCATTTGCCGGAGAGGTGGCGTGGATCACCGGGGCTTCATCGGGGATCGGCGCGGCAATGGCGCGCGCGCTGGCCGCAGAGGGCGCGCATGTGATCCTCTCGGGCCGCAATGCTCAGGCTTTGGCCGAAGTGGCGGCAGACTGCGCCATCGGCAATGCCACCGCGCTGGTGCTGCCGTTTGAAGTGACTGATCACGAGGCCGGCCTCGCGGCGGCGGAGCAGGCCTGGGAATGGGCCGCATCGCGCAGCGGCGGGCTCGACATTCTGGTGAACAACGCCGGCATCTCGCAGCGCAGCCTGGCGATCGATACCGACTACGCCGTGTATGAGCGGATCATTGCGGTCGATCTCCTCGCCCCTATCGCGCTGACGCAGGCCTTGCTGGGCCGCATGGTGGCGCGCAAGACGGGCCGGATCGTGATGGTCTCCAGCGTGGCGGGCAAAGTCGGCGTGCCGCTGCGCACGGCCTATAGCGCGGCCAAGTTCGGCCTGATCGGCTATGCCAATGCGCTGCGCAGCGAAGTGACCGGCGAGGGGCTGCAAGTCCACGTGATCGCGCCGGGCTCAGTCCGCACCAATGTCTCGCGCAATGCGCTGAGTGCGGATGGCAGCCGCCGCGGAGTGAGCGACAAGGGGATCGACGGGGGCATGGAGCCGGAAGCCGCCGTGGCAACCATATTGGCCGAAATGGCGGCAGGCACCCGCGAGATCATCGTGGCAAGCGGGTTCGAGCAGCATATCGGCGAGGCTTGCCGCACGCCGGATGAAATCTTCGACCGCATGGCGAAGATGGTTGCCGATGGCTACGCCACCAAGATGGAAAGCCCCAAAGTGGAGACGGCGGAATGAGCATGGACCTCACCCGTGTTAAGCTCGCCAACGGTATCGAACTGGATGTGGTGGATACGGGCCCGCGCGATGCGCCCGCGCTCATGTTCCTTCACGGATTTCCCGAATCGCACCGCACGTGGCGGCACCAGATCGCGCACTTGTCTGGCCGATTCCGCTGCATCGCGCCCGATCAGCGCGGCTATCGCGGCTCGTCAAAGCCGCAAGGCGCGGAGAACTACACGCTGGACAAGCTGATCGGCGACATCTTCCTCCTTGCCGATGCGCTTGGCGTGGGCCAGTTCACCGTGCTGGGCCATGATTGGGGCGGCGCGATTGCCTGGGGCGTGGCGCTGATGGGGCAAGGCACCCGCGTGACGCGCGCGGTGGTGGCCAATGCGCCGCATCCGGCGATCTTCCAGAAGCTGCTTTACCTCGATCCCGTGCAGCGCGGCGCAAGCCAGTATATGCGCGCCTTCCGCGATACCGCCAATGATGCACTCGTGCGCGAACACGGCCTCGGCGCGCTGCTCAGCCGAGCGCTCGATTGGGGTGACCGCGCGCCGGTGATGGAAGAGGCCGAGCGCGAGGCCCTGCTCAAGGACTGGTCGAACCCGGACAGCGCCGTCGCGATGCTGAACTGGTACCGCGCGAGCCCGATGGACGTGCCGGGCATGGACGCGCCCTTCGCCCTCCCCGAAGGCTACGCCCCGCCGCCCTTGCCTCCGCTTGGCATCCCGACGCTGGTGATCTGGGCGATGGACGATATGGCCCTGCCGCCTGCAAACCTTGAAGGGCTGGGCGACATGATCCCGAACCTCACGCTGGTACAAGTGCCCGATTGCGGCCACTTCGTGCCGTGGGAAGCACCGGACAAGGTCAACGCCGCGCTGGATGCGTTTCTGGGGTAGGCAGCCGCCAAACGCTCTGGATCCCCGCCTGCGCGGGGACTACGAATGGACGAAACGGATCGTCATCCCCGCGCAGGCGGGGATCCAGAGCTTCAAAGCGCCGTGCTCACAACCACATCAGCAAGAGGCGGAACTAACCCAATTCCAGCCGATAGAAGTGCGTGTCCACCGCCATACGCGGAAAGCCTTCCGGCAGCGCATCGGGATCGATCAGGACAAAACCGTTCTTCTCATAGAACCGGATCGCAGCGTGGAGACGCTCGATCGTTCCGAGGGTGATTCCCTTGATGCCGGCGGAACGGGCATGGTCGACAAGGATGGCCAGCAGCCGCGCCGCCACCCCCTGCTCCCGCCCGCGCGCTTCGGCCGCGACAAACATCTTGCGCAGCGCGCCCTCGCCTCTGCCAAAGCCGATCAGGCCGATGGTGCCGACGATGCGCCCTTCCCGTTCCGCAATCCAGAAGCCACCGGTGCCAGACTGATACACCTCGGCCACCGCATGAAGATCGGGCTGGTCCTTGGCCGTGACGGGCACGGCAAATTCGCCCTGCTGGATGCCCACAATATGCGCGATGACGGCCTCTTCATCGGCCTTGGCGTAGGGGCGGTAGTGGATTTCGGGCATGGGCATCTGGCTAGTCGCGTTTCAGGCTAGGATGCTCACGCTCGATAGGCCTCATGATTTCGATGTAAAGATCGGCGATCACCCCGGCGATTCCACGCTGCATTTTCTCGCGCAATTGATTGTTCTCAACACGGTCGAGCAGGTGACACAAGGCGTTCAGATGTGGGTCGATCGCTTCGAGTTCCTTGGAAATCCGGCTCGCAAGATCGAAATCCATAGCATATCCCTTTTCGAGCCAAAATCTCTAAAGCGTCTTGAACCCATCCGTCTCGGCCGAGAGCGTCTCCATCCATTTCGCCAGAAGATCGCGCTTGGCCGGCATCAGCACCTTGCCCGCGGGTGAAAGCACGCGCGCCGGCACATCGCGCAAGTTTTCCTTCAACATGGGGAGCACGCCGGGGCCATCGGGCTGGCCGCCATTGGGGTCTGCCAGCGCCATGATCCGCGCCGCGCCAATCGCGCCGAGCCAATCGAGCGCATCGGCATCGTGGAGGTAGAGCGATTCGGGCACAGTCGGCGTGCGATAGTACATATGCTCGCGGATCGCGGCCTGCACGCGGGGCAGCTTGGCCATCGGGAAGCCGGTGGGGGCGAGGATGCTGCCGACCAGATCGGCGGCGACATCCGAATGGTCGAGATCGGGCTTCTCGTAAGGCTTGAACGCCGCGACATCGTGCAGATAGGCTGCGGCGAACAGCACGTCATCATCGAGCGCCACCTTGTCCGTAGCGGCCATCGCCTTGGCGAGTGCATAGTCCCGGTCGGAATGAGACGTGCCCCATGCCGGGTGCTTGCAATGCTCGATGTTGAAGGCGCGGACTTTCTCGCGCCAGTCGGTCGGCGGAGAATCCGCAAGCGCGGCGGCCGGAACAGCGGCAAAAGCAAGGGCGGCAAGGAACAGTTTCATCGGGCGCATGAGGCAGCTTTCAAGGCTAGTTTGGCGGCAGGCTAGCACGGCTTGCGGCAGGCGCAATTGGTCCGCGCGGCCATCACGCTACCCCGTGCCATGCCACCCACGCGCCGTGGGCATGTGCCTCGCCCAGCAGCACCGGCTCGCCGCCGCCGGGCCAATAGCGCACCGTCAGCTCGTGCCGGAAGGTCTCGCGGTTGGTTTCCAGCATGATCCACGTGATCCGCCCACCGGCCTCCCCCGCGCGGGTGATCGCCGCCGTGATGCGCGCGCGGGTTTCGGGCGGCAGATATTGCCAGACGATCGAGTGGTAGAACACGCGGGTGGTGCCTGCCTCTTGCGGCGCGGCCAGCCTCTCGTCCACCCAATCGCCCGCGTCCATCTGCACGAGGTTCGGTGGTTGCCGGACCGCCAGCGCGATGGCGGCGTCGATGCGCCCCAGCCGCTCGGTCACTTCGGCCCAGACATAGCTTTTGAGGCGCAGCGCCTCGGCGGGATCGGCAAGGTTCACCGGCGCGCGGTCGCAGCCCTGGATCGACGTGATCTCCACCGCCGCAGGCACCGGCGGGGCTCCGCGCCATTCGGGCCGGATGCGCATGGGCGAACCCTCTGGGCCAACCTCGGTCCCGCCCAGATCGTAGTGATAGCGCTCCATCATCGTGTTGACGCCCGCGCTGGCGCCCAGCTCGTTCAGCTCGAACCGGGGCCCGAGCCTTGGGACAAGCCACAAGAGCGCCGCCATGATCGAGGCGGAGCGCCCCGCCTCGTTGGTCTGCGGCGGGCCATCGAGCCACGGCAGCAGCGCGGCATCGTGCTGGCGGGTGAGGTCGGCGACCAGCGCGTCAATGGCCGCCTGATCGGTCAGCCCGCCGCGATAGACTTCGGCAAGGCGGGTATCCGCGGCCGAAAGCACCAGATGATGAAAGCCCCCCGCCAGCCGCAGCGGCAGCGCATCTTCCAGCGGCCGCCCCGGCCAGTTCGCAAGGCGGCGCCCGGTTTCCGTCTCGCCGCCAAGGAGCGCAAGCTGGGCGCGGACCACGCGGGCCGTGCAGGGCGCGCCGTTGTTCGCGGCATGATCCGCCTGCCAGGTGATGGCGGCAGCCACATCCCGTGCGTCCATCACCATCGCGTGACCCGTTCCATACGGTTGCCCTTTCCGGCCCTTTGCCATAGGGGCAGCGGGCCATGACCACGCCCGCTCCCTCAACGGCTCCCATCGTTTTCGCCCTGCCCAAGGGCCGCATCCTCGACGAGGCATTGCCGCTCCTGAAGGACGCAGGTGTGGTGCCCGAGGCAGACTTCTTCGACAAGGCCTCACGCAAGCTGAGCTTCGCCACCAGCCGCGCGGACATGACGATCATCCGCGTGCGCGCCTTCGATGTGGCCACCTTCGTGGCGCACGGCGCAGCGCAGGCTGGGATCGTGGGCTCTGACGTGATCGACGAGTTCGACTATGCCGACCTCTACGCGCCGGTCGATCTCGATATCGGGCACTGCCGCCTTTCAGTGGCCGAACCTGCCGACATGGTAGCCAGCGGGCAGGCCGCGCGCGAGAGCCATGCCCGCGTCGCCACCAAGTATCCCAGCCTCACCCGCCGCCACTTCGAGAAGCTGGGCGTGGCCGCTGAAGTGGTGAAGCTGAACGGCGCGATGGAACTCGCGCCCTCGCTCGGCCTTGCCAGCCGGATCGTCGATCTCGTCTCCTCGGGCCGCACTCTCAAGGACAACGGGCTGGTCGAGACCAGCCGGATCATGCCGGTCTCCGCGCGCCTCATCATCAACCGCGCCGCGCTCAAGACCGATCCGGCGCGCATGGGCGCGCTGATCGATGCCTTCCGCGATCTGGTCGCGCGCCGGAAAGCCGTCTGATGCAGCGCCTATCCACGCGCGATGCCGGCTTTGCCGCAGCTTTTGCCGCCGTGGTCAGCGACCGGCGTGAGAGCGATGCCGATGTCGCGCGCGATGTTGCCGCGATCCTGGCGGACGTGCGCGTGCGCGGCGATGAAGCGCTGGCAGATTACACCGTGCGCTTTGATGGACACGATCTAGGTGAGGACTGGCGCATTTCCGCCGAGACCTGCCGCGAGGCGTTCGACGCGCTGGAGCCCACCCTGCGCGCCGCGCTCGAACTCGCAGGCCAGCGGATCACCGCCTATCATCAGGCGCAGCTGCCCGAAGACCGCGATTATGTGGATGCCGCCGGCGTGCGGCTCGGCGCAAAGTGGCGCGGCGTCGATGGCGCGGGGCTCTATGTGCCGGGCGGTCGTGCGGCATATCCTTCCTCGCTGCTGATGAACGCCATTCCGGCCAAGGTCGCCGGCGTTGGCCGCCTTGTGGTGACAACGCCTACGCCCAAGGGCGCGATCAATCCGCTGGTGCTCGCCGCCGCGCATCTCGCGGGTGTGGACGAAGTGTGGCGTGTCGGCGGAGCGCAGGCGATTGCCGCGCTGGCCTACGGCACAAAGCGGATCGCGCCGGTCGATGTGATCACCGGGCCCGGCAATGCGTGGGTGGCCGAAGCCAAGCGGCAATTGTTCGGCGTGGTCGGTATCGACATGGTGGCGGGCCCTTCCGAAATCCTCGTGATCGCCGATGGCGCGAATGATCCCCAGTGGATCGCCGCCGATCTGCTCAGCCAGGCCGAGCACGATCCCGCCGCGCAGGCGATCCTCATCACCGATGATGCAGCCTTCGCCGATGCGGTGGAAGCCGCGGTCCAGTCCGAAATCGCGCTGCTGCCCACCGCGGCCGTCGCCCGCGCCAGCTGGGATGCGCACGGGGTGATCATTGTCGTCAGCTCGCTCGACGAAGCCCCCGCGCTCGCCAATGCGCTGGCGGCGGAGCACGTGGAAATCGCCTGCGACGATCCCGAGGCGCTGTTCGCCGGTATCCGCCATGCCGGATCGGTGTTCCTTGGCCGCCACACGCCCGAAGCCATCGGCGATTATGTCGCCGGGCCAAACCACGTGCTGCCCACCGGGCGGCGCGCACGTTTTGCCTCGGGCCTCTCGGTGCTCGATTTCATGAAACGCACCAGCTTTATCGCGGTCAGCGAGGCCTCGATCGGCGCAATCGGCCCGGCTGCTGTGGCGCTGGCCGAAGCAGAAGGGCTTGCCGCGCACGCCCGATCCATAGAATTGAGGCTTGGAATATGACGCGCGCCAAGGGTTCTTCCCCCCTCCCCGCCCGCTCCGCCGCGCGGCTTGCCGCCGTGCAGGCGCTCTATCAGCTCGAGATGGAGGGGACGCCGCTGCATCTCCTGCTCGACGAGTTTCACATGCACCGGCTGGGTGCCGAGATCGAGGACGATCAGTACCTCGAAGCCGATGTTGCCTTCTTCGATGATGTGGTGCGCGGCGTGGCCGCCCGGCGCGATGAAATCGACGGCGTGCTGACCCAGCGGCTAGCCGACGGCTGGTCGATCGCGCGGCTTGACCGCACGATGCTGCAGATCCTGCGCGCAGGCGCCTATGAACTGATGGCCCGCTCGGATATCGGCGTGGGCACGGTGATCGGCGAGTATCTCGACGTCGCCCACGCCTTCTTCGATGAGCGCGAGACGAAGTTCGTCAACGGGCTGCTCGATGCCGTGGCGAAGGACGTGCGGGCGAAGTAACCGCCGCGCGCTTGGCGCGATCCAAGGACGCGCTTAACACGATCCAAGGGAAATCCCGCTCACCCTGAGCTTGTCGAAGGGTGCCGGCGCTAGCGTTGCGCCAACATGCTTCGACACGCTCAGCATGAGCGGAATTGGGTGATTGCCTCGGAACCTTAAAGCCGCGCGGCGTGCCAGCGGATGTGGTCGTCCATGAAGGTCGAGATGAAGTTGTAGCTGTGATCGTAGCCTTCCTGCAAGCGCAGGGTCAGGTCCACGCCCGCCGCCTTGCAGGCTGCTTCCAGCAGTTCGGGGCGCAGCTGTTCCACCAGGAAGCCGTCTGCGGCACCCTGATCGACCAGAATGTCTCCGGCAGGGCGCTTGCCATCCTCGATCAGCGCGGTGGCATCGTGCGCGCGCCAAGTGGCGCGATCCTGCCCGAGGTATCCGCCCAGCGCCTTGTGGCCCCACGGCACCTGCCCCGGCGCGACGATGGGGGCGAAGGCGGAAAGCGACTTGAACGTATCCGGGAAAGTCAGCCCCAGCGTCAGCGCACCGTGGCCGCCCATCGAGTGGCCGGTGATGCCCATGCGCGCGGGATCAATCGGGAAATGGTCCTCGATCAGCGCGGGCAGTTCATGCGCCACATAGTCCCACATGCGGTAATGCGCCGCGAAGGGTTCCTCGGTGGCGTTTACATAGAAGCCGGCGCCGAGGCCGAAATCATAAGCGCCTTCGGCATCGTCCGCCACGCCATCGCCGCGCGGGCTGGTATCGGGGGCGACGAAGATCAGGCCAAGCTCGGCGCAGAGCCGGCGGTACTCGCCTTTGTCCGTCACATTGGCGTGCGTGCAGGTGAGCCCCGAGAGGTAGAACAGAACGGGGAGCTTGGCTCCCGCTTCCGCCTGCGGGGGCAGGAAGACCGAAAAGGTCATTCCCGTCCCCGTCGCGGTGGATTGGTGCCGATAGACGCCGAGCGTACCGCCATGGGCTTTGCTGGTCGAAACGGTCTCGAACGTGGAATCAGGCGCCATGATGATCCTGCCTCAGCTACCGATCACGTGCAGCGCGCACAGCTTGTTGCCGTCCGGATCACGCAGGTAAGCGAGGTAGTAGGGCGAGCCTTCGCGCGGGCCCGGCGGGTCTTCGCACGTAGTGCCGCCATTGGCGACGCCGGCATCATGCCAGGCATTGGCCTGATCGGGGGTCATGGCAAAGCCGATGGTGCCGCCGTTGGCGCCGCTGGCGGGCGAACCGTTGATCGGCTTGGTCAGCAGGAAAATACCGCCGTTGTGCATATAGACCAGTCGGCCGGCCGGATCGATGATCCCGGCAGGGCCGCCAAAGGCCGCGAACGTGGCATCGTAGAACTTCTTCGAGCGCTCGATATCATTGGCGCCGAGCATGACGTGCGAAAACATGGCCTCTCCTTTTGTCGTCAGCCTTGTGCCCAGCCCCACTCCATGACGCCAGTGCAGGCGCGGGTGTGCCCGCGCGGGGCCGGTTTGGTCAAGGGGCCTGCCGGCCGTTTTGGCAGATTTCAGGCGGAACGATCACGGCGCGAAATGCCGCGTATGAAGATGCCGACCGCGTGGGCCACCTGCCGCTCGATTTCGGCCTCCTCGGGCGGCGGGATGAGGCCGCTGGACACGCGCAAGTGCAGATCGCCGCGCACCATGGCAAGGAACTGTTCTGCCGCCAGCCGTGGTTCGGGGCAATCGATCAGCCCCTCCGCATCGAACCGAGCGAGCGCAGGCGTGAGCACCGAATAGGCCGCCTCGGGCCCATAAGCGAAGAACGTACGCGCGACTTCGGGGAAGCGCTGCCCTTCGCCGTGCACGGTGCGGTGGATCACCAGCGCATCGGGCTGGCACAGGCGGCTCAGGAAGATCTTCCCGAAGGCGTGGAGCAAGGCGGCCGGATCGCGCGAGCTATCGGCCAGTTCCTCGAGCGGACCGATCACAGCCTCGCACTTGCGCTGCATCACCGCCTGGAACAATTCTTCCTTCGAGGCGAAGTATTTGTAGAGCGTGGCCTTGGAACCACCCAGCCGGGCCGCGATCGTGGACATCGAGGTGATGCCGTAACCCTCAAGGGCAAAGGCGTCCGCCGCCACGGAAAGGATGTTTTCCCTCCGTTCATCAGGGCTTTGACGCCCCAGCCTGCCTCTGGCCAGTGTCGCGTTAGTGACCATTCCGTACACTTATTCGCTTGACTCGGCGGAAGCAAGCGTTCATTCCGTTAGTGACCGAACCGTACTGTCATTATGGTGTCACCAATGCCCTCAGTTTCCCCTCTCGAGCATGCCTCACTGGCGGCCCGCGCCGCTGCGCTGCTGTCTGCGTGCGCGCTGCTCGCGGGATGTGCCACGATGCCCGATCTGGGCGCGCGCCCGGCCCTGCGTGATCCGGCGACGCTGGGCGGCGTGGTAGCACCTGCCTTGGCTACAGCTGAGTGGCCAGGCGATGGCTGGTGGAAGGACTATGGCGATCCGCAGCTTGCCGCACTGATCGAGGAAGCGCTGGCGGGATCGCCCACGCTGGCCGTGGCCGATGCCCGCGCGCGCAAGGCTGCGGCTTATGCGCAAGGTGCCGGGGCCGCCATGCTGCCGACGCTTTCTGCAAATGCGCAGGTAAACGAGGTCAAGCAGAGCTATAATAACGGCTTCCCCGCGCAGTTCGTGCCCAAGGGGCTGAACGACACCGGGCGCGCCAGCCTTGATCTGAACTATGAACTCGATTTCTTCGGCAAGAACCGCGCCGCACTCCGCGCCGCAACGTCCGAGCGTGAAGCCGCCGCCATCGAGGCGCGCGCCGCCCGGCTGGCGCTCGCCACATCGGTTGCCGCCGCCTACGCCGATCTGGCCCGCCTCGCGGCCCAGCGCGAAGTCGAAGTTGCGGCGGTGAAACAGCGTGAGGAAGTGGCGGCCCTCGTCGCCCGCCGCGTTGTGAGCGGCCTCGATACGCGGGGAGAGCAGCGCCAGGCCGATGCCGGCGTGCCGCTGGCCCGCGGCGATCTGGCGGCGACGGATGAAGCCATCGCGCTCACCCGCAACCGCCTTGCGGCGCTGCTGGGCGCGGGGCCGGAACGCGGCGCAGCGATTGCCCTGCCCGCCCCCCGCGCGCTGTCCGCGCCGGGGCTGCCAGCCAATCTGGCGCTCGATCTGGTAGGCCGCCGCGCCGATATCGAAGTCGCCCGCCGCCGCGCCGAAGCGGCTGCAGCGCGTATCACGGTGGCGCGCGCCGGCTTCTATCCCAACGTCAACCTCATCGGTCTGGTCGGGTTCCAGTCGCTCGGGCTGAGCAATCTGTTCGCCAAGGGCTCCGACATCGCACAGGGCGGCGCAGCGATCAGCCTCCCGATCTTCTCGGGCGGGCGGATCGAGGGGAGCTACCGCGCCTCCCGTGCCGACTATGACGAGGCCGTGGCGCAATACGACCAGACGCTGGTGCGCGCGCTCAACGAAGTGGCCGATGCCGCCGCCTCCAGCCAGGCGCTCGGGCTGCGGCAGGCCGATGCGCGCTTGGCGCTCGCAGCGTCCGAAGAAGCCTACAGCATTGCGCGGCGCCGCTATGAAGGCGGGCTTTCGCCCTATCTTGCAGTGCT
>CANGJB010000082.1 GCA_947453945.1 Sphingomonadaceae bacterium | reverse complement strand
TTCCAGCGTGATGAAGTCGTCTCTCCGCTGTGCGATCTCCGGCCCGCACGTTTCGACACGGAGGCCGGTTTCCTCGAACAGTTCGCGCAGCGCTGCGGCGTGAAAGTCCTCGTCAGGATCACATTCGCCGCCCACCCCGCACCAAAACGCGCGGCGACCGGGCGGGGCAAAGCGGATCAGCAGCAGGCGTGCATGCTCGTCCAGCAGCAGGATGCGCGCGGCGCGCCGGATGCGGCGCGGTGCCTCACTCATCCGGCGCTCGCGCCTTGATGGCAAGGGCGTGGACGCGCTGGCCGGGAATATCGCCCAGTGCGCCATTTACCATTCTCTGGCGCTGCACGCGCGAAACCCCGGCAAAGGCCGCGCTGGTGATCTCCACGGTGAAGTGCGATTCGCCCGATCCATCATCGCCCATATGGCCGCTGTGGCTGGCGCTGTCGTTGATAACGGCGAGGTGCTCTGGCGCGAAGGCTGCGGTGAGGAGCTGGGTGATTTCTTGGGCAAGGGGTCCGGTCATGTCTTCCATCTTAGACGATGATTGCCCATGTGGAAGGCCAATGAAGCAAGCTAATCCCCATACCCGTTTCCATGGCCGCATCCCCAACACCGGGCGCCAGTGTGCCGCCCCGGGTTGCAGCGAACCGGGCGAATTTCGCGCGCCCGGCGCCCGCGCGGCTGGCGCGGATGGCCCCGGCGATTACCGCTGGATGTGCCTTGAACACGTGCGCCAGTTCAACGCGGGCTATGATTTCTTCAAGGGCATGACGCCTGAGGAAATCATGGCTGCGCAATCGCCGCTAGCGGGCTGGGCGACTGAGACGCGCGCCTTCCGCCCCACGGCCGGGATCGATCAGGCCCCGCGCTGGAACGATTTTGCCGATCCGCTCGATGCCATTGCCCAGCGCGCGAAGGCTCGGCGTGAGGATGCGCTCCACCGGCAGGAAGCCGCCCGGCGCGGCATCGGGCCAGAAGAGCGGCAGGCCTACGAAGTGCTCGGGCTCGGCTTCGATGCAGACCGCAAGGCACTGCGCGCGCGCTATTCGCAGCTCGTCCGCCGCTTTCACCCCGATCGCAATGGCGGTGATCGCGCCCACGAAGGCCGGCTGCAGGCTGTGGTAGAGGCCTACAACCTGCTGCGCGCCGCACCCGCCTTCAACACCTGAAGCCACCCGTAATCGGGGGAGGGCTGGACAAGCCCCCTGCTCGGCGCAAAGCTGCGGGCAGGGGCGAGATCAAGGGGGCGCAGGCGATGACACGCGAAGATCGGCAGTTGGGAATGGACCGGGCCATCTCCCGGCGTGATTTCGTGAATGGTGTTGCCGCAGGCGCGCTCGCTGCGGGCCTTCCGGGCACGGCGCAGGCAGCCTCGCGCGCCGCCGCGATCCCCGAGATCGATCCCAATCCCTATCCGCCTGCGCGGCAGGGCATGCGCGGATCGCATGCCGGCACGTTTGAGGCGGCACACATGCTGCGCGATGGCACGCTCAAGCTGGCGGACGCTGTCGATAGCGGCGAGACTTATGATCTGATCGTTGTCGGCGGCGGGCTTTCCGGGCTTTCCGCCGCGCACTTCTTCCACAAGCGCGTCGGCCCCGGTGCCAGAGTGCTGGTGCTCGACAACCACGACGATTTCGGCGGCCATGCCAAGCGCAACGAATTCACCGTGAACGGCCGCCTGCTGGTCTGCAACGGCGGCACGCTCAACATCGAGAGCCCCTCGCGCTACGACAAGTGGTCGCGCGTGCTGCTCGATGACATCGGCGTCGATATCGCGCGGTACGAGCGGGAAAACACGGCCAACGCCGGGCTCTACAAGTCCCTCGGGCTGGGCCACGGCATGGTCTTCGATGCCGAAACCTTTGGCGGGAGGGATGTGGTGCTGCCCATGGGCGGCGGCTGGCGCGGCGGGGCGATCGAGCCCGATAAGCTCGCCAAGGCCCCGCTCGGCCCCAAGGCGCGGGCCGATCTGGCACGCCTCTTCGCGCAGCCGCAGCCCGATTACCTGCCCGGCATGGATGCTGCCGCCAAGAAGGATTGGCTCGCCCGCCATTCCTACAAGGATTTCCTCACCGAGAAAGTCGGCGTCGATCCTCAGGTTTACTGGCTGTTCCAGAACATCGGCATGGCCAGCTTCTGCGTTGGCGGTGATGCGGTGCCCGCGCTGTTTGCGTGGGTGCAGGGCTATCCCGGCTTTTCCGGGCTGGCGCTGGGCGAAGTGCCCGCCGATCTCTTCGCCGATCTCCCCGGCGGGCAGCATGGCCGCCAGCGCGAGGGCGAGAAATCGATCCACTTCCCGGATGGCAACGCCACGCTGGCGCGGCTCCTTGTTGCGAAGCTGGTGCCCGGGGCGACAGCGGGGCGCACGCAGGAGGACATGGGCACGGCGGTGATCGACTATGCCGCGCTCGATCGCCCAGACACACCCACCCGCATCCGGCTTTCCAGCGTCGTGCTCAATGTCGCGCACCGGGGCGATCCCGCTTCGGCAGGAGACGTCGCGGTGCACTATGCGAAGGAGGGCAAGCTGGCCGAGGTGCGCGGCAAGGCCGTGATCATGGCCTGCTGGAACATGGCGATCCCCTATATGATGCCCGAGATTCCGGCAGCGCAGAAGGAAGCCCTCGCCTATGGGGTGAAGGGCCCGATGGTCTACACCAGCGTCGCGGTGACGAACTGGCGGCCCTTCGTGAAGCTGGGCGCGGCCAATTTCCATTGCCCCACGATGTTCCATCAGGAAGCGGGCCTCACCGAAGCGGTCAGCCTCGGCGATCTCAAGCACCCGCAGAGCCCGGACGAGCCGGTGGTGCTCCACCTCGTCAAATACATGAACAAGCCGGGGCTACCGCGCCGCGATCAGCACCGCGTCGGCCGCGCCGAGCTCCTCGCCATGAGCTTCGAGACCTTCGAGCGCGAGACGCGGCGGCAGCTGCAACGGATGCTTGGCAGCGCGGGCTTCGATGCGGCGCGCGATATTGCCGGTATCACCGTGAACCGCTGGGGCCACGGCTATTCCTACACCTACAACTCGATCTACGATCCGGTGGAATGGGTTTACAGCGAGAGCCCCAGCCGCCCTTGCGTGGTGGGACGCCAGCCCTTCGGCCTCGTCAGCATTGCCAATAGTGATGCCGCCGCCAGCCCCCACACCGATGCCGCGATCCAGGAAGCCCACCGCGCGGTGCAGGAAGTGATCGAGCGGCAGACTTATCCCTTCGTCCCGCGCCGGACGGGGTGAGGGGGCTCAGTCCGCCAGCGCCGCCAGATCGGGTTCCACCCACCCGCGCCGCGCTTCGACGCTGAACAGGCGGTCCTTCGAATAGAAGCACAGCGGCCAATTGCGGTCGCCGATCTCGCTTTCGAGCAGGGCGTTCACCGCATCGGCCAGCCCGGCCTCTTCCGGCACCGTCTCCGCAAACGCTCGCACGCCCTTGATGTAGAGCTGCGTCAGCGTTTCGTGATAGCCGGCATGGTCGGTGTTTTCACCCCCTGCCGCCACGTTGTAGGCGCTGATTGTGCCGGGCAGATCGCGCTCCGGCACAAAGTCCGGCCGCTCACGCATCAACCACAGGCACGCCGCGAGATGCGCCTCGTGGGTCCATTCCGCCTTGGGAAGCGTGCGCGCCAGCAGCCCTTCGCCCACATGGCGCACCGCCGCATCATCGGCGAAAATTCGGATCGAATGCGGGGCCATGGTCTGTCCTTCGGGCACAAAAAAAGAGGCCTCGCACAGGGCGAGGCCTCATGCCAGACGGGATTGTCGTCTTCTTGCTTATGCTGCGATCGGTGCCGCTTTGCGCACGCTTTCGTCCACGTGATCAGCAAACTGCGCGAAGTTGTCGATGAACTTGCGCACCAGTTCCTGCGCCGTGCGGTCATAGGCTTCGCCATCCGCCCATGCGCCGCGCGGATCGAGCAGCGCGGTATCGACGCCCGGCACCGCCACCGGCACTTCGAAGCCGAAGTTGGGATCGATGCGGAAGTCCGCCGAATTGAGGCTGCCGTCGAGCGCGGCGTTGAGCAGCGCGCGGGTCGCCTTGATCGGCATGCGCTTGATCCCCGGCATCGTGGCGAGCCCGCCCGACCAGCCCGTGTTGACCAGCCAGCACTTGACCCCGCCCTTGGCAATCCGCTCCTTGAGCAGGTTGCCGTAGATCGAAGGGTGGCGCGGCATGAACGGCGCGCCGAAGCAGGTGGAGAAGGTCGCTTCCGGTTCGGTCACACCGATTTCGGTGCCGGCAACGCGCGCGGTGTAGCCCGAAAGGAAGTGATACATCGCCTGATCGGGCGTGAGCCGCGCGATCGGGGGCAGCACACCATAGGCGTCCGCGGTCAGGAAGATGATGTTGGCGGGCACGGGGCCCAGGTTCTTCTCGCTCGTGTTCGGGATGAACTCGATCGGGTAGGAACCGCGGCTGTTTTCCGCCAGCGTGGCATCGTCAAGGTCGATCGTGCGGGTTGCAGGATCGATCACCACGTTTTCCAGGATCGTGCCGAAACGCTTGGTCGTCGCGAAGATTTCCGGCTCGGCCTCTGCCGAAAGGCGGATCATCTTAGCATAGCAGCCGCCTTCGAAGTTGAAGACCGCCGTGTCCGACCAGCCATGCTCGTCATCCCCGATCAGCGTGCGGCTGGCATCGGCCGAAAGCGTCGTCTTGCCCGTGCCCGAAAGCCCGAAGAACACCGCCGTCGTGCCGTCCGCGCCGATATTGGCGGAGCAGTGCATCGGCATGACGCCCTTCACCGGCAGCAGGTAGTTCAGAATGCCGAAGACCGACTTCTTCATCTCGCCGGCATAGGCCGTGCCGCCGATGAGGATCAGCTTTTCGGTGAAGTTCACCGCGACAATCGTTTCGCTGCGGCAGCCGTGGCGCGCAGGGTCCGCGCGGAAGCTGGGCAGATCGATGATCGTGTATTCGGGCGCGAAGCTGGCGAGTTCTTCAGCCGTGGGGCGCACCAGCAAGGTGCGCACGAACAGCGAATGCCAGGCAAATTCAGTGATCACGCGCACGTTGACGCGGTGATCGGCCTGCGAGCCGCCGAACAGATCGGCGACATAGGCCTTGTCCTTGGCGGCCAGCGCGGTGAGGAAATCGGCCTTCAGCGCGGCAAACTGCTCCGGCGTCATGCTGACGTTGGTCTTGCCCCACCAGATCGTGTCTTCGGTCAGCGCGTCGCGCACGAAGAACTTGTCCTTGGCGCTGCGCCCGGTGTGCTTGCCGGTGGCGACGACCAGCGGGCCATCCGCCGAAAGGACGCCTTCGCCATTGCGGATCGCATGCTCCACCAGCGGCGCTGTGCCGAGGTTGGCAAAGATCTGCGCGGGCGCGGAAAAGCCTTGCTGAGCCAGAGTCACGTTCAATGCGGTATCAGACACAGGTCGGTCTCCCATTGCGGTCTGCCACAGCCATGGCCGTTTTCGGCTCCTGGCATGACATGGTCCCGCGCGTTGCAATCACACCCAGAGTGCATTCGTCCGCCCGCGACTCCGTAGGCAATCTTGCATACGAATGCGCTGAGTCCGGACTGGCGCATAGCCACCCTGCAATGCTGCGTCAAATGCGCTGCGGCAAAGAAGTTTTTTGCGCAGCAAGTTGCACCCTGCACAACTGCCAGCAATTTGACGCACGGCCCCGGCGTGGTTGCAAGCCGCGCGCTGAGCCGGTAATCGGCAGGGCCTCGCTCCGCTGCCAGCCAGACCGGAAACTGCCCTGTCCGACGCCCTGCAATCTTCGGTTCCATTAGCCCCACGCGCCCCTGCGCGCGCTGGCGGCGATCCCCGGGTGATCGCGCTGGTCGATGATGACCGGAACATTCTCACCACCGTGTCCATCGCGCTTCAGGCCGAAGGCTTTGCCACGCGCCTCTATTATGATGGCGCCGCCGCGCTCAAGGCGTTGCTGGAAAATCCGCCTGATCTTGCGGTCTGCGATATCAAGATGCCGCGCATGGACGGGCTGGAGCTGCTGCGCCGCCTGCGCGAGAAAAGCCAGATCCCGGTCATCTTCCTTACCAGCAAGGATTCGGAAGGCGATGAGGCGATGGGTCTGGCCATGGGGGCGGACGACTACATCGCCAAGCCGTTCAGCCAGCGCCTGCTGATCGCGCGCATCCGCGCCATCCTGCGCCGCAGTGATGTCGTGCGCCATGATGATGCCGAGGCGGGGGAAGGGCGCGAGGATGGCGTGCCCTTGCCCGATCCGATTCGCCGCGGCCGCCTGGTGATGGACCCGGCGCGCCACAGCGTGACATGGGACGGCGCCTCGGTCTCGCTCACCGTAACCGAATTCCTGATCCTTGAGGCGCTGGCGGTGCGCCCGGGCGTGGTCAAGACGCGCAACCAGTTGATGGATGCGGCCTATCACGACGATGTCTTTGTCGATGATCGCACCATCGACAGCCACATCAAACGGCTGCGGCGCAAGTTCCGCGTGGCAGACGCCGAGTTTTCCGCCATCGAAACGCTCTATGGCGCCGGATACAGTTTCACCGATTCCTGATCCTGCGCGCGGGCCGCTCAGGGCGGCGCTGCGCCGGCGCCACTGGCGCGTGCGCGGTGTCTCGCTCACGGTGCGCATTCTCGCGGTCAATGTCATCGCGCTCGCCCTGCTTGCCGGGTCGTTCTTCTATCTCGATAGCTACCGCAAGCAGCTGCTCACCGAACGTTTCAAGCTCGCCAGCGCCGAAGCGGAGATCGCCGCCATCGCACTGACCGAGGCGCCGCCGGCCAAGGCGCGCGGCGTGCTGGCCGAAATCGGCACCGCGCAGAAGCTGCGCCTCACGCTCTATGATGCGCGCGGCGGCCTCATCGCCGACAGTTTCCGCCTCGCCCCGCCGCCCTTCGCCTTTACCGATCCGGCGAAAGAGGCGTGGTACCAGACTGCGGCACGGCTGCTTGATCGCGGTGTCGATTTCATCGTCGGAGCACCGGCGGTCGAACGCTACCGAGAACCGCCTGAACCCGGCGCGGCCAACTGGCCCGAAGTGGCCCGCGCCCGGGCCGCCCGCGCCACCGAGGTCTACTTGCGTTATGCGCCGGATCGCACTCCTGTGATCACTGCAGCCACACCGGTGGGCAATGAAGGCAAGATGCTGCTCGCGCTACGCAATGCGCGCGATGTCACCCAATCGGTCCGTGATGCGCGCCAGTCGCTGGGGATCATTATCGGGGTTGCGCTCCTGCTTTCGATCCAGCTCTCGCTGTTCCTCGCGCGCACCATTGTTCAGCCGCTGCGCGCGCTGGTCCGCGCCGCAGTGCGCGTGCGGCTGGGGCGCGACCGGGCGGTGATCGTCCCGCGCCTGCCCGAACGCGGCGACGAGATCGGCCTCCTTGCCCGCGCCTTTTCCGATATGACCACCGCGCTGCGCCAGCGCATCGATGCGGTGGAAAGCTTTGCCGCCGATGTCGCGCACGAGCTCAAGAATCCGCTCGCCTCGCTCTCCAGCGCGCTGGAGACGATGGAGAAGATCGATGATCCGGCACTGCGCCACCAGCTCGCCGGGATCGCTGCGCACGATGTCCAGCGCATCGACCGGCTGATCACCGAGATCGCCGATGCCAGCCGCATCGATGCGCAATTGAGCCGCGCCACGTTCGCCCCGCTCGATCTGGCGCAGCTTGCGGCGGAAGTCGTCGGCGCGCGCGGTGCCCGGCCCGATCGGCCCGACCGCGAAACCTGCCCGATCCGGCTGCTGCGCGGCGGCGGCACGGCGCTGGTACACGGCGATGCGCTGCAGCTGGAGCGCGTGCTCGACAACCTGCTCGACAACGCGGTTTCGTTCTCTCCGCCTGGCGGCACGGTCGAAGTGGTGGTCTGGGGCAGCGAGGGCCGCGTCTACCTCGCCGTGACGGACGACGGCCCCGGCGTCCCTCCTGCCGAGCGCGAGAAGGTGTTCGAACGCTTCCACTCGGTGCGCCCCGCCAGCGAAGCGTTCGGCGCGCACAGCGGCCTCGGCCTCGCCATCGCGCGCACGATTGTGGAAGCGCACGAGGGCACGCTGTCCATCACCGATCGCCCCGGCGGTGAACCCGGCGCACAGCTCGTGCTCGAACTGCCGATGGACGGTGAGGACGAGGAATGAGCCCGCCAATCAAACATCAGGCGACCTGCGTGGCGGTCGAAGGCCGTGCGGTCCTGATCGAAGGGCCGCCGGGCACGGGCAAGTCCAGCCTCGCGCTCGCGCTCATTGATCGCGGCGCGGTGCTGGTCGGCGATGACGGCGTGTCGCTCGAACAGCTCGGCGCGCAGCTCCTCGCCAGCCCGGTTCCGGCCACGGCTGGCCTGCTGGAAGTGCGGGGGCTGGGCCTTGTCTCCATGCCGGCGCTGGCAGGTGTTCCCGTTGCGCTGGTCATCGTGCTGGATGCGCAAGCGCCGCGCTTCATCGAGGTGGCGGAACGTGCCCTGCGCCACGGCATCCCGCTTCCGCTCGTCCGCCTCTGGCCGGATAGCCCGGTGCTTCCCTTGCGCGCCGAACTTGCGCTTCGTACGTATGGCCTGCCGCCGGGCGGGCCTGTCCCCGCGTGAAACATAGCCGGGGGCTTGCCCCCTTGCGGTCTTTCCTTCGCGCCGGGTTCGGCGCAAACCACGCCCATGTCCGCCGAATCGGAACCGGAAAATCCGCCGCAGCGTATCCTGCTCGTCACCGGCGTGCTCGGGGCGGGCAAGACGACTGCGCTGCGCACGCTGGAAGACATGGGCTGGGAAGCGATCGACAACTTCCCGATCCGCTTGCTCGACCGTTTGCTTGAAACCGAACCTGGCTCCGCGCAGCTCGATGCTGGTTCCCCGCTCGCGATCGGCTTCGATACCCGCACCCGGGGGTTCGATCCGGCCAAAACCATCGAGCGGGTGAAGCGGCTCAGCACACGTGGCGATCTGTCGGTCACCACGCTGTTTCTTGATTGCGGCGGGACCGAACTGGAACGCCGCTACAACGAAACCCGCCGCCGCCACCCGATGAGTGAGGACAAGCCCGCCGCCACCGGCATCGCGGCAGAGCGCGAGTTGCTGGAGCCGCTGCGCCGCTGGGCGGACGTGGTGATTTCCACCACCGATTTTTCGACCAACGATCTCCAGCAGGCGATTCGCGAGCAGTTCGGGCGGATCACGCCGCAGCGCACCACGCTCACGATCAGCAGCTTCGGCTTTTCGCGCGGCACGCCGCCGCTCGCCGATCTGGTGTTCGATATGCGGTTCCTCGCCAATCCGCACTGGGACGATGGCTTGCGGCCGCTTTCCGGGCAGGATGCCCCGGTGGGCGACTATATCCGTCAGGATCCGGCATTTGCCGAGGCTTTTGCCCGAATTCGCGATTTGCTGCTGCTGCTGCTGCCGCGTTTCCAGGTACAGGGAAAGGCCTATGTGAACATCGCCTTCGGCTGCACCGGCGGGCGCCACCGCTCGGTGTTCATGGCCGAACAAATCGCTTCTGCCTTGCGCGATGCGGGATTTTCTCCCACATTGCTGCATCGCAACCTTGGATCTCGCGCTGCCGACATGGTCGAAGGCACGCAGACATGAAGAAAATAAGCGCCTGTGTCCCGGCCAGGGGAAGATGCAGGCATCGGGGGGATGGGCATGCACTGGAAGATGGCGGGACCGGTCGGGCAATCAGCCGGATGCGGCACCAGCCTCAACCGATATTGCCCAGCCTGATCGCGGCGCCGCGCCGCATCGCCCTTCGGAGCCATACCCCCACATGATCGGTCTCATCCTTGTCACCCACGGCGCCCTTGCCGACGAATTCATCCACGCGATGGAGCACGTCGTCGGCCGGCAACCCGACATCGTTGCGGTGTGCATCGGCCCCAACGACGATATGGAGCGCCGCCGCAAGGAAATTGCCGAGGCGATCCGCCGGGTCGACAGCGGGGAAGGCGTGATCGTGCTGACCGACCTGTTCGGCGGCACCCCGTCCAACCTCGCGATTTCACTGATGGAGGCGGGCCGGGTCGAGGTGATCGCGGGCATCAATCTGCCCATGCTGATCCGCCTTGCCAAGGCGCGCAATGCGATGGGCGTTCGCGAAGCGACCGCCGCCGCGCGTGATGCCGGGCGCAACTACATCACCATCGCATCCGAATTTCTGGGGCAGGACGCCTGAGCATGACCGACGACGCGGCCGCTTCCCCTGATGTCACCACGGCGCGCGAAACGGTTCTTATCGTCAACCAGCGGGGCCTCCATGCGCGGGCCAGCGCCAAGTTCGTCAATGCAGTTGCGCGCCTCCCCGAAGGGCTTGAGGTGCTGGTGATCAAGGACGGTAGCGAGGCGCAGGGCGGTTCGATCCTGGGGCTGATGATGCTTGGCGCGGCCAAGGGCGATAGTGTGGAGATCGTCGTCAACGGCCCGGATGCCGAAGCGGTGCTCGCCAAAGTCGCCGGGCTCGTCAAGGACGGCTTCGGCGAAGACTGAGCACGGTAGCGAGATGATCCGCCGCCAGATCACGGGGTTTTCCAACCCCACCATCAAGGCCGTCCGCGCCCTTCGTGAAAAGAAGCACCGCAAGCGCGAGGGCCGCTTTCTGGCCGAGGGGCTGCGTCTCCTCACCGACGCGCGCGAGATGGGCCGCATTCCCGAACTGCTGCTGATGGCCGAAGGGCGCGAGGGGCATCCCTTGCTCGATGCGCTGGAGCAGGCGGTCGCAGCAGCGGGCGGCGATGTGATCGAGATGCCGGAAGACCTCCTCGCCAAGGTCACCGGCAAGGACAATCCGCAGGCCGTCGCGGGCGTGTTTGTTGAATGGGACACCGGGCTTGCCGCGCTGGACCGGAGCCGCGCGCCGCTATGGCTGGTGGCGCAGGCGATGCGCGATCCCGGCAATCTGGGCACCATGTTGCGCACCGCCGATGCGGTGGGGGCAGGCGGCGTGATCCTGCTCGACGATTGCGCCGATCCGTTCTCGGTCGAAGCGGTGCGCGCGAGCATGGGTGCGGTCTTCACCGTGCCGCTCGCGCAGGCGCGGTGGGAGGATTTCCTGCCGTGGCTGCGCTGCGGGCCCGGTCAGCTTGTGGCCGCGTCCTTGCGCGAAGCCGTGCCCTATCGCGCCGCGGCCTATTCGGCGCCGTGCTTCGTGATGGTGGGCAACGAATCGCGCGGACTGCCCGAGGACTACGAAATGGCCTGCGACTTGCGCGTGACGATGCCGATGAAGGGCCGCGCTGACAGCCTCAATGCGGCGGTCGCGGCAGCGGTGCTGGCGTATGAGGTGCTGGACACGCTGGGCGGTTAAGCGCCTGCCCGGGCTTGATCGCCCCCCTCTCGTCATCCCCGCGAAGACGGGGACCCAGAGCGGCCACAGCGCTACCTCGCTCTGGATCCCCGCCTTTGCGGGGATGACGAAGTTTGATCCCGGCACACAATTGCCATGCCGCCAGATCAAACGATGGGCTTGCGCTACTCCGCCGCCTCGCCGTCCGGGTCAGGCTCCACCAGCGCCAGCTTCGGGCCGCTTTCTGAATCGCCATGGCGCGGCGCGGTTTCGATCAAGGGTACGTCCTCGATCTCGCGCTTGCCGATCTCGATGTGCTTGTCGCGCAGCCGCTTTCCGGCGGAAAGCACGTTGCGCTCGAAGCTGCCGACGAACTT
>CANGJB010000081.1 GCA_947453945.1 Sphingomonadaceae bacterium | reverse complement strand
CGCTGCGCTACGAAAACGGCAGGCTGGTGCGCGCGGCCACACGCGGCGATGGGCAGGTGGGCGAAGACGTGACCGCCAATGTCGCGCATATCCGCGACATTCCGCAGGTGCTGGCGGGCGATGCGCCCGCCGTGTTCGAGATCCGCGGCGAGGTCTATATGGCCAAGGCCGATTTCGCCGTGCTCAATGCCGCGCAGGCCGAAAAGGGCGACAAACTGTTCGCCAATCCGCGCAATGCTGCCGCCGGATCGCTGCGCCAGAAGGACGCCAACGTCACCGCTAGCCGGCCCTTGCGCTTTCTGGCGCATGGCTGGGGCGCGGCAAGCGCGGTTCCGGGCGAGACGCAATTTGACGTGATGCAGCAGGTTGCCGCTTGGGGCGTGCCGGTTTCGCCGCTGCTGGTGCGCTGCGCCTCGGTCTCGGCGATGGTCGAGCACTTTCGCGCCATCGGCACGCAGCGGCCGGGCTTGCCCTATGATATCGACGGCGTGGTCTACAAGGTGGACCGGCTCGACTGGCAGGAGCGACTGGGCTTTGTCGCCAAGGCGCCGCGTTGGGGGCTGGCGCGCAAGTTCCCCGCTGAGCGCGCCGAGACGGTGATCGAGGCCATCGACATTCAGGTCGGCCGCACGGGCAAGCTGACCCCGGTGGGCCGGCTGCGCCCGGTGCTGGTGGGCGGCGTCACCGTCACCAACGTGACGCTGCATAACCGCGACGAGATCGGGCGGCTTGGTGTGCGCATCGGGGACCGGATCGTGCTGCAGCGCGCGGGCGATGTGATCCCGCAAGTGGTCGAGAACTTGACCCGCGAGGAACCGCGTGAGGCTTATGCGTTCCCCGATCATTGCCCGGAATGCCAGTCCGAGGCGGTGGCCGAGGAAGGCGAGGTTGATGTGCGCTGCACGGGCGGGCTGATCTGCCCGGCGCAGCGGGTGGAGCGCTTGCGCCATTTCGTCAGCCGGGGTGCGCTCGATATCGAGGGGCTGGGCGAGAAGACGATCATCGAATTCTTCGGAATGGGCTGGCTGGAAAGCCCCGCCGACATTTTCCGCCTCCGCCAGCGCCGCGCCGATATCGTCGGGCGCGAGGGGTGGAAGGACAAGTCTGTGGACAACCTGTTGGCGGCCATCGAGGCGAAGCGCGCGCCCGATGCCGCGCGGCTGCTGTTCGGGCTCGGCATTCGCCATGTCGGCACGGTGACGGCGCGCGACCTCATGAAGCGCTTCACCACGCTGCCGGCGCTGCGCGCGGTGGCGGAGCGGGCCAAAGCTGAAGAGACGGATGCCATCGCGGAGTTGCTTGGCATCGACGGGGTCGGCCCGGTGGTGGTCGAGGCGCTGGGCGATTTCTTCCACGAGCCGCACAATGTGGCGGTGTGGGAAGACCTGCTCAGCGAAGTTTTCCCGCCCGATTATATCGTGGAGACGCGGGCCAGCGCGGTGGCAGGCAAGACGGTGGTGTTCACCGGCAAGCTGGAGACCATGAGCCGCGACGAGGCCAAGGCGCAGGCCGAGGCGCTGGGCGCGCGCTCCGCAGGCTCGGTTTCGGCCAAGACCGATCTCGTGGTGGCGGGGCCGGGGGCGGGGTCGAAGCTCAAGCAGGCCGCGGCGCTCGGCATCGAGGTGATCGACGAAGCGGCCTGGGCCGAGATCGTCAAGGCGGCGGGATAAATCGGTGGCACTTCATACCTGGTGGCTGTTTGCCGCGACGGTTTTCTTCATATCCGGCACGCCCGGGCCTAACATGCTCCATGTCATGGCACGCAGCGTCGAACTGGGGCTGGTGCGCAGCATTGCCGCGATGGCCGGGTGTTTCTGCGCTGTTCTGGCGCTGCTTTCGGCTTCAGCGATGGGGCTCACGGCCCTGCTGCTGGCGATCCCGGGCGCCTTTGCCGTGCTGCGCTATGCCGGGGCGGCTTATCTGATCTACCTCGGCTACCGGGCGTGGACTGCGGGCGAGGAGCCGCTCGATATCGGTGAGGGCACACAGGCGGCGGAGCGCGCACCGCTGCGTGTGTTCAGCACAGCCTTTGCCGTGGGGATGAGTAACCCCAAGGCACTGCTGTTTGCCGCAGCGTTCCTGCCGCAATTCATCGACACGGCACTGCCCAAGGGGCCACAGTTTGCCGTCATGGTGGCGACGTTTGCGGTGATCGAGATTTCGTGGTTCTTCGTCTATGCTCTGGCAGGGCGGCGCATTGCCGTGTGGCTTGAACAGCCCGCGCCGCGCCGCTTGTTCAACGGGGTGACCGGCGGGGCCTTCGTGGTGTTCGGCCTCGCCATGGCCGGCGCGCGCTAGGGAGACACTGATGCTGCCCATCATCCTTGCATCGGTCATCGCGAGCGCGGCAGTGCCAACGATGGACGCGGCTGATGCGCGGGCGCATCGCGAACTGAGGGCCGCGCCGCTTGCCGTCCGGGATTTCATCTCACGCCGCGCGGGCTGCAACCATTGGGGCGGCGAGGAACCATATGACGCGGACCGTGCCGCCCAGATCGCCGCAGCCGTGCGCGAACTGCGCTGCCACGATATCGAAGCTGACGAGCGCAGGATCAAGCGCAAGTACGTAAAGTCGCGCCGCCTGCAATGGCTGATGGCCGCAACACGGGATTGGGATGGACTATGACCTTTGAAGACTTGGCCCCCATCGGCACCGAGGCCGGCAAACTGCTCAAGGCGCGCGGGCAATCCATCGCGGCTGTCGACGGCGCGACCGGCGGGCTGATTTCAGCCGCGCTGCTCGCGATGCCGGGGGCCTCGGCCTATTTTCGCGGCGGCGGGGTGATCTACACGCTTAAAGGCCGGCGCATGGTGCTGGGGCATGAGCCCGGTTCTCTGCGCGGGCTGACCTCTGCCACCGAAGCTTATGCGCTGGCGCAGGCGCGGCTGATCCGGGCGCGCTATGAGAGCGACTGGGGCATTGCCGAAACCGGCGCGGCAGGGCCCGGCGTCCACCCGCTGGGCGTTGCATCCGGCACGAGCGCGGCGGCAGTCGTCGGGCCCGGCTATGAGGCCGCGATGATCGTGGAGACCGGCCACGACGACCGGCTCGCCAACATGATCGCCTTTACCCGGAACGCGCTGGCGCTGCTGGTCAGCGGGCTGTCCGCCGTCTGAGCCACAGGATCGACCAGTTGCCCCGCTGCATCCGCGCGCGCAGCGAAAAGCCGGCGCGGGTATAAGCCGCGCGGACACCGGGTTCCTGCGCGGTGAGCAGCCCGGCCAGCAGCACGCTGCCGCCGGGCGAGACGGCCTTGCGGAAATCCGGCGCCAGTTCGCCGAGCGGCCCGGCAAGGATATTGGCGATCAGCAGATCATAAGGCGCGGCGGCGCGGAGCAGCGGGTGCTCCATGCCAGGCGCGATCACCATGGCCAGCTTGCCCGGGCCATCGCCGAGCGCAATCCCGTTGAGCGCGGCGTTTTCAGCCACGACGGGACCGCAGACGGCATCGATATCGCTCGCCATCGCGCGTGCGCGTGGCCAGAGGTGGAGCGCGGCGAAGGCGAGGAGCCCGGTGCCTGTGCCGATATCGGCCAGATTGCGCACCACGATGCCCTGCGTCTTGATATGCGCAAGCATCGCGAGACAGCCCGAAGTCGTCTCGTGGTGCCCGGTACCGAACGCCTGACTGGCCGGAATCACGAAATCTCGCAGCCTGGGCACGGGCGGATTGTCCGGTGTGCGGACGTGGAACGGCCTTTCGGTGAAGGGTTCGACGTTGTGCTGGCTGAGCGTCACCCAGTCGGCGTCAGCCAGTTCTTCGATGATGAGCTTGGGCGCGCCATCGGCAAACAAGGCAGCAATCGCGTCCTTGTCCGCCGCGTTCGGCTTGCGTTCCAGCCACGCTTCGAGCTGCCAGGCATCGGGCGCGGCGCCATCGATCTGCCCGCCGCCGAGCACGATGGAATAGTCCCAGTCCTCGGCATCCTCATGCGCGACAAGCGCCGCGCGGACGGCTTCGGCGGCCGCGCGGACAGTGATTTTCCAACTCACTTGATGTTTTCCTTGGCAAGCTGCGCGTCGAGCCCCTTGCGGCCCATATCGGCATAGTTCTGGCAGGCAGCCGGGAACGCGAGCGGTTCTTCGCCAAGCATCCGTTCGAACAGGTTGCTGACAGAAGGGTGCGGGGTGACGAGAATTCCGCAGCGCCGCGCCGCGATGGCGCGGAACGTGCGGCGGAACCGCGCGACAACATCCGGATGGTCGGTGAAGCGATAGGGCGGGGCGGCGAGCGCGGAAATGCTGTCGACATAGCTCACCGTGCGGCACAGCTTGCCGGCGCAGCTTTGCCAGGACCAGCTGCTCGAACCCGTCGTGTGGCCGGGCGTTGCGGTCATCGTCAGGCGCAGCGGGCCGACCCTCACAACTGAGCCCGACGCGACAATGCGGTCCGCCTTCACGGGTGCAAAATCGTGTTCCTTGAGCCAGCCGGCTTGGGAATCGGCAGGATCGACCTTGCCTGTGGCGAGCACGGCTGCCGCCGGTGCGCTGAGGGCGATCTTTGCGCCGGTTGCCTTCACCAGCGCCGCCAGCCCGCCGACATGGTCGAAATGCTCGTGGCTGGTGACGATCCAGCGAACGTCCTCAGGGCGGAAGCCAAGCGTGCGGATGTTGGCGAGGATCGAAGGCGCGGCTTCTTCGGTGGCCGCATCGACCAGCACATGCCCTTGCGGCGAGGTGACCAGCAGCGCGCTGACGGTGCAGGTGCCGACATAATAGGTGTTGCCATAGAGCCGGGCGGGCGGGGCAGGGGCGGAGAAGTCCTCCTTGCCTTCGCATTGCTTCACAAGCGCCTGAGTGGCGGCGCGATCCGGCCCGGCGGGGGCGGCGGGAGCAGCCAGCGCGAGGCCGGGGACAAGCGCGGCCAGCGCCAGCGCCAAGGCGGACTTAACGGACAAAGCTGGCTCCATTGGCATCAATGACCGCGCCGGTCATGCTGGGCGGCGCATCGAGCGCGCAGAACACGCCGATCGCGGCGATTTCCTCAGGGGAGGCAACGCGGCCCAGCGGGATATCCGCGAGCAGCCCGGCACCGCCCCGGCTGGCCAGATAGTCTCCGGCCATATCGGTGTTGGTGAAGCCCGGGGTCACCGCAAAGCTCAGGATACCTTCCGCGGCATAGCCGCGGGCGATGGTCTTGTGCATGGCGATCATCCCGCCTTTGGCTGCGGCATAATGCCAGTGCGAAGGCGAATCTCCGCGGTAGGCGGCGCGGCTTGCGACATGGACGATGCGTCCCGGCACTCCGCGAGCGAGCCAATGCCGCACGGCAAGGCGCGAAAGCTGCGCGGCGGAGGTTAGATTGATGCGCAGCGTCTCTTCCCAGCCATCGAGCCATGCAAAGTCGGACGCATCGATGGGATTGGCGGAAAATAGCCCGGCGTTGTTGATGAGAATGTCGATCCGGCCGCCAGCCATGGCCAGCGCTTCTTCCCACAAGGTTTCAGCTGCGGACAGTGCGCCCAGATCGGCGCCAATAACGCCGGCGGCGGCCCTGCGGCCATGGCGGATGACGACCGCACCGCGCGCTTCAAGCGCGTCGGCCAAGGCGGCGCCGATGCCCCGGGTCGAGCCGGTGACGAGAATGACGGGTTGTTCCATGATGCGGCGCTCTACCAGCGAATGGGCCACTGCAACAGGGCCAGATACCGGGCCATATACCTGGCCGGAAACGGGGTGCACAAAATGGGTAGCGCAATTGCCCCACCGCGACGGTTGCACGTCACTGCTTTTGAGCTAATACGAATCGCAAGCGCGCCATGCTCAGGGGGCATGGCAGGTTTGGCTAGTAATTTGAGGGAGTTCTATGGCGCAGGCGCCCGGCAAGCGGCCACTTTCGCCGCATCTTGAAATCTGGCGTTGGGGTCCGGCCATGCTGGTCTCGATCCTGCACCGTGTCACGGGCAATGGCCTGGCCTTCGTCGGCCTTGCGCTTTTCCTGTGGTGGGTCGGTGCGCTGGCGGGCGGTCCCGCAGCCTATCAGACGTTCCTCGACTGGGTCTGGCTCCCGCCCGACGGCGGTTTGCAGAGCGTGACGGCAGCACTGGGCAAGCTGGTGCTGATCGGGCTGACCTGGGCATTCTTCCAGCACATGGCCTCCGGCATACGCCACTTCGTGCTCGATATCGGCGCAGGCTACGAGCTTGAGGCCAATGCCCGCTGGTCTTCGCTCACGCTGCTGTTCGCGGTTTCCGCAACCAGCGTGTTCTGGGCCTTCGTGTTTCTGCGCTGATCGTTTCCCGATCCTGCGATCCATACCCTTTTGAGGACATTCCATGGGTAACGGTACTTCCATCGGCCGCGTGCGCGGCCTCGGCTCCAGCCATCATGGCACCCACCACTTCCTCTCCTCGCGGCTCACGGCCGTGGGCAACCTTGTGTTGATCCCGTTCCTGATGATCAGCCTCGCGCTCATGCCCAGCCACGATTACGCCACGGTCCACGCCTGGGCGGCCAAGCCCCTGCCGGCGACCGCGCTGATCCTGATCATGATCAACACGTTTCAGCACGCGCGCCTTGGGGTGCAGGTCATGCTGGAAGACTACATCCACGAAGAGGGCGGCAAGATCGCGGCCTGGCTTCTCGTCAACATCCTGCCGTTCGCGGGCGCTGCCTTCGGTATCGTCTCGGTCGTGCGCATCGCTCTCGGGGGCGCCTGAGTCATGGCTTCTACTCCTGCCTACAAGATCATCGACCACACTTATGACACTGTCGTCGTCGGCGCGGGCGGCTCTGGCCTGCGCGCCACGATGGGTTCGGCCCAAGCCGGCCTGCGCACGGCCTGCATAACCAAGGTCTTCCCCACCCGCTCGCACACCGTGGCCGCGCAAGGCGGAATTGCCGCCAGCCTCGGCAACAACAGCCCGGACCACTGGACCTGGCACATGTACGATACCGTCAAGGGTTCCGACTGGCTCGGCGATCAAGACGCGATTGAATATATGGTGCGTGAGGCTCCTGCAGCGGTTTACGAGCTGGAACATGCCGGCGTGCCCTTCAGCCGCAACGCCGAAGGCACGATCTACCAGCGCCCGTTCGGCGGCCACATGCAGAATATGGGCGAAGGCCCACCGGTGCAGCGCACGTGCGCTGCCGCCGACCGCACCGGCCACGCCATGCTCCACGCGCTCTATCAGCAGAGCCTGAAGTACGACGCGGATTTCTTCATCGAATACTTCGCTATTGATCTCATCATGGAACCCGGCGCGAACGGCGTGCCCGAATGCCGCGGCGTGATCGCCATGTGCATGGATGATGGCTCGATCCATCGTTTCCGCAGCCATGCGGTCGTGCTCGCCACGGGCGGCTATGGCCGCAGCTATTTCACCGCAACGTCGGCGCACACCTGCACCGGCGATGGCGGCGGCATGGTGCTGCGCGCAGGGCTCCCGCTGCAGGACATGGAGTTTGTGCAGTTCCACCCGACCGGCATCTACGGCGCGGGCGTTCTGATCACGGAAGGCGCACGCGGCGAGGGTGGGTATCTCACCAACTCCGAAGGTGAGCGCTTCATGGAGCGCTATGCCCCATCGGCCAAGGACCTTGCCAGCCGCGACGTGGTCAGCCGCTCGATGGCGCTGGAAATCCGCGAAGGGCGCGGCGTTGGCCCGCACAAGGACCACATCTATCTGCACCTCGATCACATCGACGCGGGCGTGCTGGCCGAGCGGCTTCCGGGCATCACCGAGAGCGGCAAGATCTTTGCGGGCGTTGATCTGACTCGCCAGCCGCTGCCGGTTGTGCCGACGGTTCACTACAATATGGGCGGCATCCCCTGTAACTACCACGGCGAAGTCGTGACGATCGGCGCGGACGGCAATCCGGAAACGATCATTCCCGGCCTATTTGCAGTGGGTGAGGCGGCGTGCGTTTCGGTCCACGGTGCGAACCGTCTGGGCTCCAACTCGCTGATCGATCTGGTCGTGTTCGGCCGCGCCACGGGCCTGCGCCTCAAGGAGATCATCAAGCCGGGTTCGTCGCACAAGGCCCTGCCCAAGGACAGCGCCGACCTCGCGCTTACCCGGCTCGATACGTTCCGTCATGCCAACGGCGGATCGCCTACGGCGGCGGTGCGCATCGAGATGCAGCGCACGATGTCGGCCCACGCGGCCGTGTTCCGCACCGACGAGCTGATGGACGAAGGCAAGGTCAAGCTTGCCGCGACTTATGAGCGGATGCAGGACATCAAGGTTTCGGATCGTTCGCTGATCTGGAACTCGGACCTCATCGAAACGCTCGAGCTCGACAACCTGATCTCGCAGGCGGCGGTAACGATGCATTCGGCTTCGAACCGCAAGGAAAGCCGCGGCGCCCATGCGCATGAGGATTTCCCCGAGCGCAACGATGCCGAGTGGATGAAGCACACCGCCAGCTGGTTTGATGGCTGGGGCGGCAAGGGCGGCACGGTGAAGCTCGATTACCGCCCGGTCCACGAATACACGCTGACCGACGATGTCGAGTACATCAAGCCGAAGAAGCGCGTTTACTGATCATGCCCCGCCCACGCGGGATGGCAGTTGCAATGGCCGGGCTCGCCGCAATGGCGGGTCCGGCCTTTGCCGTTTCAGCGCCAGAGGCCGCTTCCTTGCCCGATCCGCTCGAAGCGGGGTGGAAGGGCAAGCCGGTCTGCGTGGTCCTCAAGGAAAACGAGCGCCTGCGCACCTTGCGCTGCACGTTTCCGCCGGGTGGTGGACACGAACGCCACCGCCATGCGCCGCATTGGGGCCATATCCTCAAGGGCTCGACCATGCGCATCACCACCGCCAGCGGCACCGTGGTGCGGGCCCTGAAGCCCGGTGACAGCTGGTGGAGCGATGGCATTGCCTGGCACGAAGTGCGCAATGTGGGCCGCACCACCGGGGTCTATCTGATCGTTGAACCAAAGCCCTGATTCGCGGCGCCGTTGGCGCGGCGTTCAGCGCGCGCGGCGGCCTCGTGCCTTGTGTCCGCGTTTGCGTTTGGGGGTTGCCGCCTCAGTCGGGGGCGTACTGGCCTCGGTCGATGCTGCCGCCCTGATTGTGGCTGCCTGTGCCGCGCTCGCCGCGCGGGCCGGATAGCCGCATCCGCGCGCTTGGCCATACCCTTTGAGGAAGGCACGGCGGCTTGCTCCGGCATAGAGCGCCACCTGCCACTGCCGTTCACTGGCTGCAGCGCCTGAAACTTCGCGGATCACGCCGTTGAAGGGAATGAAGCTGGTGATGACCGATTTGGCCACGCTGCCGACGGTATTGCCGCGCTTTTCGCCGCGCGTCTTTTCGGCGGCGATGTCGATATCATCGCCCAGCACGGCATTGAGCTGTCCGACCTCGGCCTGAATAGCCCGGCAACTGCGCAGACCGTTGAGGTCATAAGGCTCCTCGCGCGCGGTGAGCAGGATGGGCGGAATTTCGTTCTTTTTGAGGTTGAGCTGGCTCAGCGGAGTCGTCACCACATCGCCTGCGGTCACATTGGGCGGGGCGACGACTGTTTGCGCGAAGGAATTGGGTGAAGCCGCAGACGCAGCGGCGGCAACGAGTAGTGCGAAGGCACGTTGGCAGGTTTTCATGGGGGATTTCCGATCTGTAAATACGCTTACACCCCCCGCTACAGTAACGCCCGTCTTTTCCTTTAGTTGCCTGAGGTCGCAAAGGTATCGCAGGCGTCCTCGTTCCCCGTTTCCAGACCCTTGCGCAGCCAGGCCATGCGCTGCGTGCTGCTGCCGTGGGTGAAAGCGGCCTCCACCGGTGCGCGCCCGGCCGAGGCCATCAGAGTATCATCGCCGATCTGGTGGGCGGCGCGCAGACCTTCCTCGATATCGCCGGGATCGATCCGGTCCTTGTTGCGCGCGGCCCAAACCCCGGCATAGCAATCCGCCTGCAATTCCAGCTTCACCGACAGCCGGTTGGCCATCGGCGGGTTGCGGCGCTGCGCTTCGTTTACCTGATCCGAAGTGCCGATGAGGTTCTGCACATGGTGGCCATATTCATGCGCCATCACATAGGCCCGCGCGAAATCGCCGCCCGCGCCGAGCTGCTTGTCCATCTCGGTGTAGAAATCGGTGTCGATATAAATGCCCTGATCCGCCGGGCAATAGAACGGCCCCATCGCGCTTTGCGCCTCACCGCAGCCTGATTGCCCCTCGCGCGCATAGAACACGAGCTTTGGTGCCTTAAAGGCAATGCCCGCCTGCTGGAACAGCGGCGCCCACGTCTTGTTGAGCGAGGCGAGCGCGTTGCAGCTTTCGCGGCTGAAGGCGTTGATTGTGCAGCTTTCGGCAAGGCTGCCGCGCTGACTGGACCCCTGCTGCGCGGGCGCTGGGCCGGCCGACCCTTGCATGTTCTGCAACGCGCCCAGCGTCTGCAGCGGATTGATTCCGAATACGAGTGCGCCGACCAGCGCGATAATAAGGCTGCCACAGCCGATCTTCCCGCCGCGGCCGCCAAATCCCCCGCCGCCGCCGCCACGCTGGTCCTCGACCTCAATCGAGTTGTCGAAATCGTCGAGCCGCATTGCGCTGTCTCCTGTTCGCCCCCAACGATTGCCCGCAAGGGGCCCTGCCGCGCAAGAGGGTACGTAACGATCGTCGCGACTTGGCTGCAGAGGGAACTTGCGCTGCGCGGCTGCATTTGCGAGCAATGCGAGTGCGTTGAGCCGTTCGAGGGTGGCGATGAGTCGTTGTGGGTGAGCCGGTTGCCATGATCCTTTCTGGCCGGAATGATACAGAGCGACGCGGTCGTGCGGTCAGCCTGTGCCTCGCCATGCTTGCCTTGTTTGTTCTGATTCCCCAGACGGCCGCTGCCGCCACGCCAAACAAGCGTCAGCTTGCCGCGATCGAAGCGCAGCTGCGCCAGCATGTCGGCGCGCTGGCCAGCGACGAATTTGGCGGGCGGGAGCCAGGGACGCCGGGCGAGACGCTTACCTTGCGCTACCTTGCGCGACAGTGGTTCGATATCGGGATGGAATCGGGCACCAACGATCCCGGCAATGCCTGGTTCGCGCCGGTCGAACTGGTCGAGCGCGAGCCGCAGGGGTCGCGCGCGCAGTTCTTCCACGGCAAGCGGCGCGTGGTGATCCCGGAAAGCGGCGTGTTTGTCGTGACTTCGGGCCTGCGCAGCCTGATCGAGAATGCGCCGCTGGTCTATGTCGGCCGCAATGTCGGCGGTGCGGTCGCCCGCACCGAACTCGCCGGGCGCGTCGCGGTGATTCTCGACAGTGAGGCCCCGCCGCCCGAGGCGGTGAAGGCCGGACCTGGCGGACCCGCAGGCAATACGGTGGACCGCGCCGGAAAGCTGCTCGAAGGCGGAGCGGCGGCCGTACTCACCGTGCTTGATGGCGAGCGCACGATCGAGGAGGTCATGGCACGCCGTCGCCGCGCGGGGTACGCATTGTCGGGCGAGCGCCTCGGCGGCGATATCGAAGTCTTTGTTTCCCCCGAAGCCGCGCGCCAACTGCTCGCGGGGGCGGGTGGCGCCGATCTGGCAGGCCTGCGCGCGGCGAGCGGCGCGCCCGGGTTCAGCGCCAAGGCCATCGGCCTATCCGCTTCATTCGAGGCGACAAACCGCGAGACGCGGATCAAGACGCACAATTTGATCGGCAAGATCGAGGGGCGGCGTCCGGGCTCGGGCGCGGTCGTGCTGATGGCGCATTGGGATCACTTTGGCGAATGCGCTGCGCCCCCTGCGGAGAAAGTGATCTGCCACGGCGCGGTGGACAATGCCTCCGGACTCTCGGTCATCACCGAAGTCGCACGGCTACTTTCGGCAGGCAAACCGCTGGACCGCGATGTCTATCTTGTGGCGACAACCGGCGAGGAACTGGGTCTTCTGGGAGCACTGGCCTTTGCCGAAAATCCGCCGATTCCTTTGGGCAACGTCGTGGCG
>CANGJB010000080.1 GCA_947453945.1 Sphingomonadaceae bacterium | reverse complement strand
TTCACGGTGTCGTCCCGCAGACCTGCACGTGGAACCGACCGATCGGCGCGATGTTGTACATCGTGTAGAACGTCGCAACTTCGACCACGCGGATGATCGGCATGTCGAGCGCTCGCGCCACATATTCCATCACCGGAATCGGCAGCCAGCCTTGCGTGTTCTCTTCCGCGCCGACCTGGCGCTGCGCCAGATCGAGCAGCGGCATCACCGCCGATCGCTGCCGCCCTGCGGGATAGCGCGCGATGATTTCCTTCGCCTTTTCAGCGTTTTCCGCCGTCCAGACAAAGCTGCCCCACCGCGCCCGCAGCTCGGGGGTATCGGGTTCGATATGACGGTCAGCCACGTGTATTCCCCAATCTCGTCATCCCCGCACACCCTATCGTCACCCCCGCGAAGGCGGGGGTCCAGAGCCCACAAGCACCGCCGCGCGACTGGATTCCCGCCTTCGCGGGAATGACGAGGAAAAGATGGTCAGCCATCAGCGAATGAACTCCACGCGAGAGCACTTCTCGCCTTCGAAAGAATAGACGGCGACGACGTCGAACGGCTCCACCAGCGGCGAACCATCAGTCGCAGGCCCGCGCGTCACGTGTTCGCGCATCAGCACGAAGCTGCCGATTGCCTGCGCCTCGACGATCTCGGCATGGTTCTGCGGCCAGCGCGCGAACGCGGCAGCAAGGCCCGAACGCGTGCCTTCCTTGCCTTCACGCACGACATCACCGCGATAGTTCGCTTCGCAGGCAGCGTCGGTCATGTACGAGACGTAGGTATCCACGTCCTGCGCGTTGTAGGCGGCAATCATGGCCTTTGCGGTGGCGATGTTGCTCACCGGTCGCACTCCCCGAACACCACGTCGATCGCGCCCAGAATGGCGGTCGCGTCGGGCAGCATGTGGCCCTTCGACATGAAGTCCATCGCCTGCAGGTGGCTGAAGGCAGTCGGGCGGATCTTGCAGCGGTACGGTTTGTTCGAACCGTCCGACACCAGATAGACGCCGAACTCGCCCTTGGGGCTTTCGGTCGCCACATAGACTTCACCCGCCGGCACGTGGAAGCCTTCGGTGTAGAGCTTGAAGTGATGTATCAGCGCTTCCATCGATTGCTTCATCTCGCCGCGCTTCGGCGGTACGACCTTGCGGTCGCTACTCGAAACCGGGCCTTCGGGCATTTCGGCCAGGCACTGCTTCATGATGCGCGCGGACTGGCGCACCTCTTCCACGCGGACCATGAACCGGTCGTAGCAGTCAGAACGCGTGCCCACCGGAATCTCGAAGTCCATGCGGTCATACACGTCGTAGGGTTGGCTCTTGCGCAAGTCCCACGGGATGCCCGCTGCACGGATCATCGGGCCGGAAAAGCCCCAGGCAATCGCATCCTCGCGGCTCACCACCGCGATATCGACATTGCGCTGCTTGAAGATGCGGTTGTCGACCACGAGGCTCATCGCGTCTTCGAAGATCTGCGGCAGCCGCGTGTCGAGCCAGTCGGCAATGTCCGTCAGCAGCTTGAGCGGCACATCCTGATGCACGCCGCCGGGGCGGAACCACGCCGCATGCATGCGCGCACCCGAAGCGCGTTCGAAGAAGTTGAGGCAGTCTTCGCGGATCTCGAAAAGCCACAGGTTCGGCGTCATCGCGCCGACGTCCATCACGTGGGAGCCAAGGTTCAGCATGTGGTTGCAGATGCGCGTCAGCTCGGCGAACAGCACGCGCAGATACTGCGCGCGCAGCGGCACCTCGATGTTCAGCATCTTCTCGATGGCGAGCACATAGGTGTGCTCCATCGCCAGCGGCGAGCAATAGTCCAGCCGGTCGAAGTAGGGCAACGCCTGAAGGTAGGTCTTGTGCTCGATCAGCTTCTCGGTGCCGCGATGCAGCAGGCCGACATGCGGATCAATCCGCTCGATGATCTCGCCGTCCAGCTCCATCACCATGCGCAGCACGCCGTGCGCCGCCGGGTGCTGCGGGCCGAAGTTGATCGTGTAGTTGCTGATGACCTCGTCGCCGGTGGTGGGCGAATGATCCAGTTGCAGGCTCATGCGTCTGCATCCTTCTTCTTGCGCGTCCGCTTGGGCTTTTCGGCCTCGGCGGGAGCTTCAGCGGCGGAGGCGGCTGCCTTCTTGGCGCGCGGCTTCTTGGCCGGAGCCGGCGCTTCCTCGGCCTTCACCGGCCCAGGTGCAGGCGGTGGAGGAGGAGGAGGAGGTGGTGGCGGTGGCGGCGCCGCAGCCTTTTCGTCCCCCGGCAGCACGTAGTCGGCACCTTCCCACGGGCTCATGAAGTCGAACTGACGCAGATCCTGCGCAAGCTCGACCTTCTCGTAGACCACGCGCTTGTCTTCTTCGGAATAACGGAGCTCGACGTAGCCTGTCAGCGGGAAGTCCTTGCGGAACGGGTGACCCTGGAAGCCATAGTCCGTCAGGATGCGGCGCAGGTCCGGATGACCGGCAAAAAGCACGCCGTACATGTCGAACACTTCGCGCTCATACCAGTTGGCGTTGGGCCACAGCACCGTCGCGGTTGGAACCGGCGACGCCTCGTCGGTCGAAACCTTGACGATCAGCCGGTGGTTCTTCGTCAGCGAGAGCAGGCAGTACACCACCTCGAACCGCTCGGGGTTCGAGGGATAGTCGACCCCGGCAATGTCCATGAGCTGCTGGTAGTGGTGCTCATCGCGAAGGCTGCGCAGCACCTCGATGATCCGGTCGCGCACGACATGGATCACGATCTCGCCATGCTGCTCGCGCGCGGAGATCACATCGGCGCCTAGCGCGGCCGTCAGCGTTACCAGCACGCCGTCGAACGGAGCGTAACGCGGGGCGGAATGAAGCACAGTCATTTCAGCAACCCCCTCAGCGCTCGATCGTACCGGCGCGGCGGATCTTCCGCTGCAGCTGCATCACGCCATAGAGCAACGCTTCGGCGGTTGGCGGGCAGCCCGGCACGTAGATGTCCACGGGCACGATCCGGTCGCAGCCGCGCACCACCGAATAGCTGTAGTGATAATAGCCGCCGCCATTGGCGCAGCTGCCCATCGAGATGACGTACTTGGGGTCCGACATCTGGTCGTAGACCTTGCGCAGCGCCGGAGCCATCTTGTTGCACAGCGTGCCGGCCACGATCATCACGTCCGACTGGCGCGGAGAAGCGCGCGGCGCCACGCCAAAGCGCTCCATGTCATAGCGCGGCATGTTTACGTGGATCATCTCGACCGCGCAGCAGGCGAGCCCGAAGGTCATCCACCACAGCGAGCCGGTACGCGCCCACTGGAACAGCTCCTCAGTGCTCGTGACAAGGAAGCCCTTGTCCGAGACTTCGGCATTCAGGCTGTCGAAAAATGCGGCATCTGGCGCGGACGGCATATCTGCCGCAGTCGCCGGGATGATCGATGAGGAACCCACGGTGCTCATTCCCAGTCCAGCGCCCCTTTCTTCCAGGCGTAAATGAAACCGATGACCAGTTCGAACAGGAACACCATCATCGTGCCCCAGCCGGCCCAGCCGCTTTCCTTCAGGCTGACCGCCCAGGGAAACAGGAACGCCGCTTCGAGATCGAAGATGATGAACAGGATCGCCACGAGGTAGAAACGCACGTCGAATTGGCTGCGCGGATCCTCGAACGCGGGGAAGCCGCATTCATACTCGCTGAGCTTCTCGGCATTGGGGTTGTGCGCGCCCGTAAGCCGCGAAACCCCCATCGGCAGGAACACGAAAGCGCACGAAAGCGCCAGCGCGATGCCGAGGAAGATGAGGATCGGCAGATATTGCGCGAGATAGGGCATTTGTTGGGCCACGGGGCTGACTCGCCTGTTTCTATGTCGCCCCGCGCCCTAGTCCCGGGCGGTCGCATGTGCAAGTGCGGCAAAGCCCGATGAGGCTCAAATTCCATGCTTTTGTCTGTGGATGAAGCTTCGCGCCGCAGTTTTTGCTTCGGTGCGGCCATGCATGGGAATGATCACGGTCCGATACTGAGTTTCAGTATCAAAAGCCCTGCCACAGGAATACCGGCCAAGCCGCCATCGCCAGTAGCGCTCCTGCCGGCAGCATGGTCTCTGGTGCGATGCGCTGGCCGGCGCGGTAAAGCACAAGTCCTACCGCCAAAGCACCAAGGCCTGCCACCAGCAGCGTATGGATCACCCCCAGCGGGCCCAGCCACAGCCCGATGGCGCCGAGCAGTGCCGGATCGCCATCACCCAGCCCTTCCTCGCCGCGCCACGCGTGATAGCCCTGCCCCAGCACCCACATGGCCACAAAGCCGAAGACCCCGCCGACCATTGATTGCACGAAGGACATGATGTCCTCGGCCCAATACCCCATGACTAGCGCGAACAGCGCGCCGCTCGCCGCCAGCAAGGCCAAAAGCCGGGGCGGTAGCCACTTTTGCCGCAAGTCCAGCATGGCCAGCAGCAGCAATTGCCAGCCCAGCATCATCGCCCAGATTGGAAAGTAGCTCAGCGCCATGGCAATCGCGCCGATCGCTGCTCCGCCCAGCTCTGCCGCCAGTTGCCAGCGGTCTATTGCAGAGCCGCATTCGCGGCACTTCCCGCCCTGGATCACCCATGAAACGATCGGGATCAGCTCGGCCGGTTCCAGCGCCTTGTCACAGGTGTCGCAGGTCGACCGCTCCGCTAGCACCGGGCGCCCGTCGGGCAGCCGCACAAGCACCGTGCCCAGAAGGCCGCCAACCGCCGCGCCAAGCACCGCGGCGGCAAGGATCTGCAGCACCATCATCTCGCCCGCACCAACATGGCCCGTTCCCCGCGAATTGAAATCGTGCGCACCGGTGGCTACATCAACATCAGCCTCCGGGGCCGCACAGCGCCCCTAGCACAGGAATCACTAACATGGTCCAATTCTCAGCCGCCGATCCCGTAGTGATCCTCTCGTTCGCGCGCACGCCCATGGGCGCAATGCAGGGATCGCTGGCCGATGTGTCCGCAACCCAACTCGGCGCCACCGCTGTCAAGGCCGCGGTCGAACGCGCCGGGATCGCGGGCGAAAAGGTGGACCGGATCTACATGGGCTGCGTCCTCCCCGCCGGGCTGGGCCAAGCCCCCGCCCGCCAGGCCGCGATCCACGCCGGCCTCCCCGCTTCGGTTGAGGCAACGACCGTTGGCAAGGTCTGCGGTTCGGGCATGCAGGCGATGATCATGGGCGCGGAAGCGCTGGCCTCGGGCAGCATCGACATGGTCGTGGCCGGCGGCATGGAAAGCATGACGAACGCGCCCTATCTCCTCAAGAAGCACCGCTCTGGCGCGCGCATCGGGCATGATACGGCCTATGACCACATGTTCCTCGATGGGCTTGAAGACGCCTACGAGCCCGGCCGCGCGATGGGCACTTTCGCGCAGGACACAGCCAACGCCTATCAACTGACCCGCGAACAGCAGGATGCCTACGCCATCGAATCGCTCCGCCGCGCGCAGACGGCGATTGCGGAGGGCGCCTTCGCTGCCGAAATCACTCCAGTCACGGTCAAGTCGCGCGCTGGTGAAACCGTAGTCGACACTGACGAGGCGCCCGGCAAGGGCAAGCCGGACAAGATCCCCGCGCTGAAGCCCGCTTTTGCCAAGGACGGCACGATCACCGCCGCCACCTCGTCCTCGATCTCCGATGGCGCTGCCGCGCTTGTCCTAACCCGCACCAGCGTCGCCGCAGCCGACGGACTCACCCCGGTTGCCCGGGTGGTCGCGATGGCTGCGCACGCTCAGGCCCCCAAGGACTTCACCACCGCCCCCGTCGGCGCGATCACCAAGCTGCTCGATAAGGCGGGTTGGAGCGTGGCGGATGTCGATCTGTTCGAAGTGAACGAAGCCTTCGCCTGCGTCGCGATGTTCGCGATGCACGATCTTGGCATCAGCCATGAGAAGATCAACGTCCACGGCGGCGCCACCGCGCTCGGCCATCCGATCGGCGCCTCAGGAGCGCGCATCATCACCACGCTGATCGGGGCTCTTCAGCGCCATGGCAAGAAGCGCGGCGTTGCCAGCCTGTGCATCGGCGGCGGTGAGGCCACCGCGGTGGCGATCGAGCTCGTCTAAGTCCGAATCCTGAGGGGGTCTGCTTGGGCAGTCCCCCTTATTCGGCACCCCAGACTGCGGCTTTCGCTACAAAGCCGCGCCGTCCTTCGATATCGAACTTGCACCATGCCGGACCGCAATCGCCCAGCTTGCCGGTCACACCCGGTTCGGCTCGCCACAGCAGCCGGCCCGAACCATCGGCATTCTCGCGGATCTCGGCCACACTGCCCTTGACCGTTGCGGTGCGATTGCGCGTCAGGAACTGCGCGAGCATCCAGCCGCGCGCGCCGTCAACATCCTCGACCAGCCGCCATCCGCCGATCGTGCGGAGCACTTTCATCGGCAGCCCGGCACGCACATAGACCCAGCTGATGCGATATTCGCGCCCCGGTCCCACGCGCAGGTTCGCAGGCTGCTCACGCAGAGAGGTCCAGTAGGGCCCGTTCTCGTCATCCGCCGCGCGCACCGGCGTTGCTGCAGCGCCGGTGATGGCCGCCAGCGCTAGCAGGATCGCAAATCGCCTTCCAGAAAATCGCCGACCAGCCAGGGACACGTGTCGCCTTTCTCACTCTTTACTCTTCGTGCTGCGATACAGCATTCACCGGCAGCGGCAACCGGGTGCTTGACCGGGCGGTGTGAGGCGGCATAGCGATACGTCATGCCCGCTGCCCCACCGAGCGCCGATTATCGCCCCGCCCGCCGGATCGAAGGCCGTCCCCGCGTCTTCGTGACCCGCCGCCTGTTGCCCGAGACCGAGGCGCGCATGGCAGAGTTGTTCGACGTCACGCTCAATCCCGATGACCGCCCGCTTTCGCAGGACGAAATCAGGGCCGCGATGCAGACGGCCCATGTCCTTGTCCCCACGGTGACAGACCGGATCGACGCCGAGCTCGTCGCAGCCGCCGGCCCGCAGCTCGGCCTGATCGCCAGTTTCGGCGCAGGAACGGATCATATCGATCTTGCCGCCGCGCGCGCGCGCAAGATCCTCGTCACCAATACTCCCGGCGTGTTCACCGATGATACGGCGGACATGACCCTTTCGCTGATCATCGCCGTTTCGCGCCGGCTTGCTGAAGGCGGGCGCGTGATCCGCTCGGGCGATTGGGCCGGCTGGGCGCCGTCGACTCTGCTGGGCCACCGCATAAGCGGCAAACGGCTCGGCATCATCGGCATGGGCCGCATCGGCCAGGCTGTCGCTCACCGCGCCCGCGCCTTCGGGCTCGAGATCGTCTACCACAACCGCCAGCGCCTGCCTGAAGCGTTCGAACGCATGGTCGGCGCTTCCTATGAGCCTGATATCGACACGCTGGTGCGCGAATCCGATATCGTCACGCTTCATTGCCCCGCTACGCCCGAAACCCATCACCTCATGGACGCGCGCCGCATCGCCTTGATGAAGCCTGAGGCTTATCTGGTGAACACCGCGCGCGGCGATGTGGTGGACGAGGAAGCGCTGATCAAGGCGCTGCAGGAAGGCCGCATCGGCGGCGCCGGGCTCGATGTCTTTGCCCACGAACCCCGGATCGATCCGCGCCTGCTCGCGCTCGGCAATGTTTCGCTGCTGCCGCACATGGGCAGCGGCACGTTCGAGGGGCGCCTGGCCTCGGGCGACAAGGTTATTGCCAATATCCGCTTCTGGGCGGATGGCCATCGCCCACCCGATCAAGTGCTTGAGGGCTGGGCCTAAAACAAAACAAAGCGAGTTGGGGGAATACAAACATGAAAAAGTTCATCGCGGTGGCCCTTGCGGCCAGCGCCCTCGCGCTGCCCGTGCTCGGCCATGCCCAGAATGCTTTGGCGCCGGCAGAGGCGCTAGATGCAGCCGACAGCGGCGATACCGCATGGCTCCTCGCTTCCTCCGCGCTGGTCATGCTGATGACGCTGCCCGGCCTTACGCTGTTCTACGGCGGCCTCGTGCGCGCCAAGGGCTTCCTTGCCGTTGCGATCCAGATCGGCGCTATTGCCGCGATCACCTCGCTGCTGTGGATTGTCGTTGGCTATACGCTCGCCTTTGGTCCGGTTTCAAACGGCTGGCTCGGCGGTGGCTCGGCCTGGATGCTGGCCCAACTCGGCAATGTGCGTGAAAACACGCTTGTGCCGGAAAGCGCCTTTGTGCTGTTCCAGCTGATGTTCGCGGCGATCACGCCTGCGCTCATGGTCGGCGCCTGGGTCGATCGCGCCCGCTTCGGCTGGGTCGTCGCGTTCTCGGCGCTGTGGAGCCTCATCGTCTATGCCCCCGTTGCGCACTGGATCTGGGGCGGCGGCTGGCTGGCCAGCCGGCTCGGCACCATGGATTTTGCCGGCGGCATTGTGGTCCACACCACGGCAGGCGTCTCCGCCCTCGTCGCCGCGCTCCTGCTCGGCAAGCGCACAGGCTTCCCCAAGACGCAGATGCTGCCGCACTCGCCCGCGCTCACCATGATCGGCGCAGCGATGCTGTGGGTCGGCTGGTTCGGCTTCAACGGCGGCTCCTCGCTCGCCGCCACAGATGATGCCGCATCCGCGATCATCAACACCCACGCCGCCGCATGTGCGGCCGCACTCGCCTGGCTCGTGATCGAAAAGATCAGCATCGGCAAGCCGACTTCCGTGGGCTTTGCCACCGGCGCCATCGCAGGCCTCGCCACGGTGACCCCCGCGGCCGGCTATATCGCACCGGGTGCGGCGATCCTGTTCGGCATTGCCGCCGCTGCGGTCTGCTATCCGATGATCCTCATCATCAAGCGCCGCCTGGAAATCGACGATTCGCTCGATGTGTTTGCGGTCCACGGCGTGGGCGGCATCGTCGGCTCGCTGCTGCTGGCCGTGTTCCTAGAACCCTCGCTCGGTGGCACCGGCTATGCCGAGGGCATGAGCCTGGCCCGCCAGCTGTTTGCGCAAGCCGCGGGCGTGGGTATCGTTGCGGCATGGAGCGCGCTCGGCACCGTGATCTGCGCGCTGGCCGTTGCCATGGTGATCCCGATGCGCGTGACCGAGGACGAGGAACGCGAAGGTCTCGACCTCACCAGCCACGGCGAGCGCGCCTGGGAGTTTGAGTAACCGAACCCGATCGATTCTGCGTAGCAACGCCTGGCGGGTCGGAGGGGTAGCGGCCTAGCTCGACGAATTGGCGCGAGACGCAGCGAAGGAACCAGCACCCGCACGGCAGCCTGATGACGCCCGAACACTCACCAGCGGCAGCTTTCGGCCTTGCCAAGACCAAACCCGGCCGTTCAGGACACGACAACATTGCGGTCATTGTGAAGCAAAGCTAAGTTGAGCCATGTTGCCGAGCTTTCTGCGTTCTCTGCCATACTTAGTTCATACAAACCGAGAGCTTGGTTTTATGCTTGCGGGTGAGAAGCCATTGGCATCATTCGTCGATGGCAAGGACTGCTTTCCCGAGGTCGTTGAACGATACCTGAGACTTTTCGATCGCCATGTCGAAGAGGGTCGGATCGTGCGCATGGACCATTTTTCTGAAGCTATTGGGAGGCGAACCTACATTGCTCACCGGATATTGTTCGCTTTGCCGGGACAGGAATGGCGAATGCAGGCCATGATTGACCTAATGACGGGTGACGAACCGTGGTCGCCCGAGCTTGAGCGGCGGCAAGGCGAGCTACTTGGTTACGCAGACTGGATGAATGACTATTGGCTGGAATTCGCTTTTGGAAAGCAGACGGTCTGAATTCCACCCACTCCCCGCCATCCCCCACAACCGCAAACCCCACCCTAAGCGGACACGCCGCCCCTACCCCAATTCCTCCCGCAGCAACCCCAGCACCGCCCGCACCGCCCCGCGCGCGCTGGCCAGTTCGAAGTGCTTGTAGGGCACTTCCACCACACGGTCCGCCTGCCCCGCCTCGCCCTGAGCGCTGCGCGGCGCAACGATCCCGTCGCGCCTTGACCAAACCGCCACCGTGCGCACCAGCGGCTTTTCGCCCGGGCCCTCCGCAAACGGCGGCGCATCCACGGTATGATCGTTGAGCGCCTCGTAGACGCGCCAGGCGTTGTTCGCCCGCCGGTCACCTGAAAACGGCGAGCCCAAGGTCAGCACAAGACAGCAGGCATCGGGATGATGCTGCGCCAGCACCCGCGCGAACAGACCGCCAAGGCTCCAGCCGATCAGCACCACCGGTTTTCCCGTGCGCGCGGCAAATTCGCACATCCGTGCCTCGAGTCGCGCGATCTGTGCGGGCCGGGCGCCGGTGTTAAGCCCCTGCTCCCAGCCTTCGACAACGAACCCGGCCTTGCTGAGCGAATTGCGCAGAAGTGCGGTCGAACGGTCGTTCGAAAGCAGGCCCGGGATCACGATCGCCGGCTGCCCTCGCCCGAACGCCGGAACCGTGACAGGTCGGCGCAAGGGCGCTACCTGAATCTGTGGCAGGGCGAGGAATTCCGCCGCGCAGCGCCAGCGTGCCGGCGCAACAGCGGGATTGCGCACGGCCACCGCCTCAATCGCCCGTCAGGATACGGTCCACCAACTGCTTCACGGTGGGCGTGAAGTTGTTCGAATAGAACGGGTCCTGCTTGAAGCGATAGGCCGCGTGCCCCGCAAACATCAGGTTCTCGTCGATCGGCCCGCCATGGGCGATCTCCTGCAGGGTCTTCTGGATGCAGAAGCTGCGCGGATCGGCGAGCCGGCCGGTGGTGAAATCATCGTGGTCCTTCCACGAAGAGAACCCGCAGTGCGAAAGGCAGCCCATGCAGTCCTTCTGGTCCTGCTGGATTTCCTCGCGCTCTGCCGTCGCAACGAAGACGACGGTATCATCGGGTGTGCGCAGCGCGTGCGTGAAGCCTGCGCCAAACCAGTTCCGCGCGCGGTCGCGGTCAGCCGGGGTCACCCAGAAGTTCTTGCCCTTGACCCCGACATCAAGCTGCACCGTGTGCTCGCCGGCCGAAACCTTGGAATAGGGGATCTGCCGTTCACTGCGCGCTTCGAGCGCACGCAGGAACGGGTTGCGCACGGCGGAGGAATAGAACCCCGTCGGCGAGAAACGGTGGAGCAGCACGTCGCCCGGATCGAGCGTGCGCAAGTGATCCTTCCACCCCTGCGGGATCGGGCTTTCCTCGGTGAGCAGCGGCCGCGTGCCAAACTGAAAGGCAATGCTGCCAAGCTCGGGGTTGTCGATCCAGTTGTCCCACTCGCGCAGGAACCACACGCCGCCTGCCATCACGATCGGCACGCTGTCAGGCACGCCTTCGGCGCGCATCACATCGCGCAGCGCCTTGACGCGGGGGTATGGGTCTTCCGGCTTCTTCGGATCTTCGGCGTTGGACAGGCCGTTGTGCCCGCCCGCCAGCCACGGGTCTTCATAGACCACCGCGCCCAGCAATTCGGGCACCTTGTGATAGGCCCGCTTCCACAGCGCGCGAAACGCCCGGCCCGAAGACACGATGGGGAGATAGTTCACCCCATGGCGCGCCGCGATTTCAGAGAGCTTGTAGGGCATACCCGCACCGCAGGTGACCCCGGTCACCAACCCGCGCGTCTGCTCCAGCACGGCTTCCAGGATCGGTTGCGCACCGCCCATTTCCCACAGCACGTTGATGTTGATCGCGCCAACGCCACCTGAAACATCATAGGCCCGGCGCACCTGCTCCACGCCGCCATCGATGGCATAGCGGATCAGCTGCTCATGGCGCTCCTTGCGCGTCAGCTGGCTGTAAGTCTGGGGCACGATCTTGCCGGTCGGATCGTAGCTGTCGGCGTTGACCGCGCTCACTGTCCCGATTCCGCCCGCAGCAGCCCACGCGCCCGAACTCATGTGATTGGTTGCGGCGACACCCTTGCCGCCCTCGATCAGCGGCCACACTTCGCGGCCGCCATAGAGAATCGGCTTCAAACCCTTGAACGCAGACATCGTCTTCCCTTAGAGATCCCC
>CANGJB010000079.1 GCA_947453945.1 Sphingomonadaceae bacterium | reverse complement strand
TGACACGGGCCTTGGCTATCCTTCTTTCGCGCCGCGCCGGGGGGAAACAAACCGCATGTGCCGCCCCCGCCGCAAAAGCCGTGCAGGCAGCAGAAGCAAAGAAGAGGGCCATCGCCACTTCACCCCCGAAAAAAGCAGCCTCCGGCGGGCAAGGGCCACAGCCCTTGCATCCCCTCACCAAGCCCGCCGCGCGCCCCACCCTTCGTCATTCCCGCGAAGGCGGGAACCCAGAGCAGCTAGAGCGTGATGATATCAGATGGAATCGTCGGCCCGTGCCTGACACGGGCCTTGGCTATCCTTCTTTCGCGCCGCGCCGGGGGGAAACAAACCGCATGTGCCGCCCCCGCCTCAAAAGCCAAGCAGCCAGTAGAAACAAAGAAGGGGGCCATCGCCCCCTTCACCCCCGGGAGTCGGTGAGGTGAGCGCCAAAGACTGCCATCAACTCACTGAGTGACGCTTCCCGCCACATCTGCTGTACCCGCAGGACAGGAGGAATATGCAGCGGCAGAGAGGACATTGATCTGTACGCCCTACGAAGTAGCGATGAAATTATACAAATTTTGTAAGCTATCTTGGAAGATAGTTTCTAAAATGCAGGTAGCACATCAACCTTCAAAGCCTGAAAAAGAGTCGGAGAAAGCGTAAATCACGCGCTTTGCAAGCCGGTGGTGCTCTAAAACTTCCTCAACTGTAGTTACCCGAGCACCAGTATGTGCAAATGAGTGTCTCCATTTGAGCAATTGGACGTAATGAATTTCAACGTCTTTTTTGGCTTTTTTAAGATAAAGCTGTCGAATTTTTTTGAATCGACTCTTAAAATCCTCTCCTATTTTTGGATTAAATGTCTTTGAATATCGGTTAAGGTCTCCGATGTCTATTCTGCTATTTATTTTTTCGTAGTTATTTTCTGCATAAATCTTAAAGTGTGGACTAAATCTATTTGCATGATTGTAAATTGTTTGTTTCACACAGGTTTCATAAGTGGCGCACGTCAAAACCACAAGTAAGCCTGCTGCATCTGAGCGAAATCCACTTGCAGACGCCTCGCTTTCAGGGGCGTAAGTATCAACCTCTTTTGCGAGAGAGCCCACCCGTCCAAGGATCTCATTGAGTTCTTGACGATTCATTCTGAAAGTATTTGGCTAGCGCGCGCTATGCGCCCTTTAAGAATGGAAGTATCGGTTGTCGCACCTGAGGCGAAGTCGAGAAATAAGCGGTCGGATATGAGCTTAGGATAGTTTTTTACTAATTGATCGCCATCGATTTCCGGATTTTCAAGCAAAACGACCATAACTGCTTCAAGCATTGCGCTATTGACAACTCGCTTTGGTCGGAAAGGTCTCTCGAGATTGTCATTTATAAGCGCAGTGACGTCGGGGAAACGATCCCTAAATCGTCCTGCCTTTTCACTCGAAAAATCTCGATTTGCGGCCATCGTCCTATTGAGATAACCAAGCATTGGCTTCTCATACTCTTCCCAGTCTTCAAACAAACCGAAGAGGCGTAAAATAAGTTCAACATCCTTCTGGTTTTTGTCAGGAGATTTTAGCCCTAGTATAGATTGCCAATCTGGGTCATCGTTAAGTTCTTGAAATTCTTTTACTATGTCACCCCGGTAAACGGCATTCCGAATTTCTTGGGGTTTGAGAGCGGTTCCGCCGGTATTAAGTCTCTCAAATATATGAAATACGCTCTCATATCCATCGTTCGGGGTTAGCTGCCTTATGTTTATAGCACGAAGTGTGCTATTTTTGAGGCGGCGTTTGTCCCTATCGCTAAGTTCTACGAATGTTTTTCCGTTATATTCTGAACGCTCGGAAAGGCCTTTGAGCTTAAAAGTGTGCTGACGACCTTTGTTATCTTCCTCGCCAAAATACCCGTCAAAAAAATATTTGATCGAAAGTATTCTCTGTTGCCCATCAATAATTTCTAACTGATTTTCATCATTTACATAGAAAAAAACCTGTGGGACAGGGAGTCCCATAAGAAATGATTCAATTAGCTTTGAGGCTTGTTCAATCTTCCAAACATAACGTCTTTGATAAAATGGTACAAAAATGTCGCCATTTGTCACTTTTTGAGCCAAATTTTCTAAAGTTGGATCAGATGGTGAAACTGAAATTTCAAATTCTACATATGGAGCCTCGTCATGCTCATCAAGAATCTGAAGTTCGTCACCATTTTTTGCCATTGGATATTCGTCCTTCTTTGTCGATGGAGAGATTAGCGGTTTTTTCTGCAAAGTGAAGAAACAAGTGCTCTTTACTACTCTCGAGGCCACTTAAACCCCTGTCCTACACACCCCCACCCATGCCACATTGATCCCCTTTTGTTCCCAAAAGGAGTCACAGGGCATGGAGCAGCGCAGCAGCAGCGGGTTCGGGCGCGGGTGGATACCGATGGAGCGGGATATTGGCCTCCCCCATGATGCGTGGCCGGCGCCCCGCCTCGCGCTGCCCTTCACCGCGCAGCGGCAGGTGCGCTTCCTCCACCACTTGTCGCAATGCGGCCATGTCCGCCGCGCCTGCGAGCTGGTCGGCATTTCGGCGCAGGCGGCGTATGTCCACAAGCGGCGGGATGAAGCGTTTGCGCGCGGGTGGGATGCGGCGCTGGTCCTCGCGCGCGATGCGGCAGAGGATGTGCTGGCCGATCGCGCGCTGAACGGCACGCGGGAGACGATCTTCTACCGGGGGGAGGCCGTGGGCCACCGCGTCCGCTTCGATCCGCGCCTCCTCCTCGCGCATCTCGCCCGGCTGGATCGGCACCATGCCGATGCCCACGCCGAAGGCCGGGGTATCGGGGGCATCGCCGTCCGCTTCGATGAATATCTCGGCGAACTGCTCAACGGCGAACCCCGCTTCCTGCCGCCGGAGGATGACCTTGATCCGCCAGAGCCCACCGAATGGCATCCCGCGCGCCCCACCCGCGAAGCCGCGCTCGCCGCCGCCCGCCAGTCCGCGCTCTATGCCTTCCCCGCAGACCTCGCCGATCTCCCGCCCGAAATCCTCGAAACGCTCGATCCCGATACGCTGGGGGAGGAAGACCTGTGGCCCCGCGCCATGTCCGCCGCCCAGGACGCCGCCACCGCTCAGGCCGCTGAGGTGTGGGACAGCGAAACCGAAGCCCACCACGCCCAATTGGATGCCCTGTGCAATTCCTCCCCGAGCTCGCTCGGGGAGGGGGACCACCCGCAGGGTGGTGGAGGGGCTGAACCCGCCCCGGAAATCCCAATCGAACCCCCAATCGAAACCAAGTCCCTCAAATCCCCCCCAGCACCGTGTCAACCGTGTCAACCTGCCCGCGTCCTCAGTCCGCCTTCTGCGCGCCCATTGCCTGGATCATGCGGGAAATATCCGCTGCATCCAGTGCGCCTTCGGCCATCGCGACAAGGCCCGAGCGATTGTCGCGCACCACGATGGCGGGCGTGCCGGTAACCCCGGCGGTGCTCGCAGCCTCGTATTCCCGGCCCAGCGTCTGCACCGTCTCCGGCGCATGGACGCACGCGGAAAGCCGCGCCAGATCGCTCGCGCCCGCTTCCTGCGCCAGCGCGTCCACGCTGCCCGGCACGCCGGCGCCGTTGGTCCGCGTCAATTGCAGATAGCGGTCAAGGAACCGGTAGTATCCTTTCGCCGTGGCCTGCTGCCCCACGCAGATCGCCGTCGCCGCCGCCACGAAGGCGGCTTGCCCGTGCATCGGCAGCGGCATCATCCGCACCGCCAGGTTCACCCGCCCGCCGCTGGCATCCACCACGTTCTCCGGCGTGCGCCCCAGCATCTTGCAATAGGGGCATTCCGGATCGAGCCACACGATCACGCTGTAATCGCTGGCAGGCGGGCCATAGACCGGCTCCAGCGCTGCATCGACCGGCACCACCGGTCCCGCCCCATGCCACAGCCCCGTCGCCTGTGCTGTCGTTGGCACGGCGGCGATCAGCGCAAGGGTTGCGGCAGCCGCCAGCAGGCGGGCCGAAGCAGCAAGGAAAGGAGGCATCGCGGGGCTTTCGTCTGAAACAGGGTGGTGTGCAAAAGGGCGAGGAACCCCGCGCTTGCCCTGCATAGGCCGCGAAATCGCACTAGGCAATTTGACCAGTAATCGTATACGGCAGGATATAGCTTGATGGAGCCTGCCGTGCTGTTCCCGTTCCGCCGCCTCCGGCGCGGCCTTGCCCTCTGCGCGCTCCTGCTCGCCGCGCTGGCCGTTCCGGCGCAGGCCGCGCCGCGCGGCCCGCTGGTGCTTGCCGCCGCCAGCCTGCAGGAAGCGCTCACCGCCGCTGCCGAAAGCTGGGCGCGCAAGGGTCATGCCCGGCCGGTCCTGTCCTTCGCCGCGTCATCGGCGCTGGCCCGCCAGATCGAAGCCAAGGCCCCCGCCGACTTGTTCTTCTCGGCGGATGAGGAGTGGATGAACTATCTCGCCGCGCGCAATCTGATCGTCTCGTCCACCCGCACGCCGCTGCTCACCAACCGCCTCGTCATCATCGCCCCTGCCGCATCCCGCATCAGCTTCGTCGTGCGCCCCGGCTTCCCGCTGGCCGCAGCGCTCGGCAGCGGGCGGCTGGCGCTGGCTGATCCCGATGCTGTCCCCGCCGGCCGCTATGCCCGGGACGCACTCACCCGGTTGAAAGTCTGGCCAAGCGTGCAGGGCAGCCTCGCCCGCGCCGAAAACGTGCGCGCCGCGCTGGCGCTGGTGGCGCGCGGCGCAGCGCCGCTCGGCATCGTCTATGCAACCGACGCGCGCGCTGAAGGTTCGGTGCGCGTGGCGGGATGGATCCCCGCCGAAGCCCACGCGCCGATCATCTACCCGCTCGCCCGCCTCGCCGCTTCCACGAACCCGGACGCAGAAGGCTTCCGCCGCTATCTGCTGTCAGGCGAAGGCAAGGCGCTGCTGCGCCGCTACGGCTTCGGCACGCGCTGATTGCGATGGGCATGTCCGGCGAAGAATGGGGCATCGTCATGCTCTCGCTGCAAGTGAGCCTTGCGGCGATTGGCGGCGCGCTGCCGGTGGCATTTGTCCTCGCCTGGGTGCTCGCGCGCCTGAACTTTCCTGGCAAGATCCTGCTCGATGCGCTGGTCCACTTGCCGCTGGTGCTGCCGCCGGTGGTGATCGGCTGGCTGCTGCTAATCGCTTTCGCTCCGGCTGGGCCCGGCGGCCGCCTGCTCGGGCTGCTGGGCGTGAGCGTACTGTTCCGCTGGACAGGCGCGGCCATCGCCGCCGCCGTCATGGCCCTGCCGCTGATGGTGCGCGCGATCCGGCTGAGCCTTGAGGCGGTCGATCCCCGGCTGGAACAGGCTGCGCGCACGCTGGGGGCTGGGCCATGGCGCACATTTGCCACGATCACCCTGCCGCTTGCCGCACCCGGTGTGCTGGCTGGCGCCGTGCTGGGTTTCGCGCGCTCGTTGGGTGAATTTGGCGCGACGATCACCTTCGTCTCCAACATTCCGGAGGAGACGCGCACGCTGCCGCTCGCCATCTACGCCGCGCTCCAGGTGCCCGGCGCCGATAGCGCGGTGTGGCGTCTGGCGCTGATGGCTGTTGTGCTTTCGCTGGCGGCACTTGTGGCGTCCGAAGCGCTGACCCGGGCGTCAGGCCATGGCAGGGGACGCCATGTCCTTTGATATCGACCTGACCCTGCGGCGCGGGGAGCAGACCATCGCCTGCCGCTTTGCCAGCCACGGCGGGATAACCGCGCTGGTCGGCCCCTCGGGCGCGGGCAAAACGAGCGTGCTTGAGGCCGTGGCCGGCCTGCTGCGTCCGGCATCGGGCCGGATCGTTGTGGGCGGGACAGTCCTGTTTGACAGTGCGGCGGGCATAGACCTGCCGCCCGAGGCGCGCGCCTGCGGCATGGTGTTTCAGGACTTGCGCTTGTTTCCCCACCGGCGCGTGCGCGAGAACCTGCTTTTCGGCGAACGTTTCGCCCCGCCCGAGCGCCGTTTTCTGACCCTCGATGAAGCGGCCGCCTTCCTTGATATCACCCCGCTGCTCGGCCGTCGTCCACGCACGCTTTCGGGCGGCGAGGCGCAGCGGGTCGCGATCGGCCGCGCGCTGCTTGCCGGCCCGCGCTTCCTGCTGATGGACGAGCCGCTCACCGCGCTGGATGACGCGCGGCGCGAGGCGGTCCTGACCGTGATCGAGCGCATCCGCGATGAGCTGGCGCTCCCGGTTCTGCTCGTGAGCCACGACCGCGACGATGTTACACGGCTGGCAGATCAGGTGGTGGAGCTCCGAAAATAGGGACAATCCCTATCATCGGTCTCAGATCTCCAGCTGGCTGCCCAGTTCGATCACGCGGTTGGTGGGCAGGCGGAAGAACACCATTGCGCTTTCCGCGTTGCGCACCATCCATGCGAAGAGCTTTTCGCGCCACAGCGCCATGCCCGGCCGCTTGGAGGCGATCAGTGTCTGGCGCGCGAGGAAATAGCTCGTCTCCATCGGCTTGAACGGGCCACCTGCGCGCGTTTCTGCGGCCAGTTCGGCAGGCACGTTGGCCTCGTCCATGAAGCCGATGCGGATGATCAGGCGGTAGAAGCCGTGGCCCAGGTCTTCCACCTCGCGCCGCCGCTCGGGCGGCACATGCGGCACGTTCTGCGTCTCCACTGTCAACACCACCACCCGGTCATGGAGAATGTGGTTATGCTTGAGGTTGTGCAGCAGTGCGGGCGGAATACCCTCTGCGTTGGAGGCGAGGAACACCGAAGTTCCCGCCACCCGCCGCACTTTCTGGCAGACCGAGTTGAGAAAGAGGTCAAACGGCATCGAATCTTCGGCCAGCCGCTCGCGCAGGATGCGCCGCCCGGAGGCCCAGGTGGTCAGCATGGTGAAGGCGATGCCGGCCACCACCAGCGGAAACCATCCGCCATCCGGAATTTTGGTGACGTTCGAGGCGAAGTAGGCGCCGTCGACCAGCAGGAACAGGGCGGTGAAGAATCCTGCCACCAGCGGCGGCCATTTCCACACGACGAAGGCCAAGACGCCGAACATGCAGGCGGTGATGAACATCGTCCCCGTCACTGCAATACCATAGGCCGAGGCAAGGTTGCCCGAGGTCTTGAAGCTGAGCACCAGCAGGACGACCAGCACCAGCAGTGCCCAGTTGACCACGGGCACATAGACCTGCCCCGCAGCGCTCGCGCTCGTATGGCGGATGCGGATACGTGGCAGATAGCCCAGTTGTACCGCCTGCTGAGAGACCGAGAACGCGCCCGAAATCACCGCCTGGCTGGCGATGACCGTCGCCATCGTCGCCAGCAGCACGAGCGGCAGGCGCAGCGCTTCGGGTGCGAGCAGGAAGAAGGGATTCTCGACGGTTTCCGGATGGCGCAGCATCATGGCCGATTGGCCGAGGTAATTTATCAGGAGGCAGGGGAAGGCCATCCCGAGCCAGGCCACCGTGATCGCGCGGCGGCCGAAGTGGCCCATGTCGGCATAAAGCGCCTCGGCCCCCGTCACGGCGAGCACGATCGAACCTAGTGCAAGGAAGGCCAGCATTGGATCGAGCATGAAAAACTGCACTGCGTGGACCGGATTGAGCGCCCAGAGGATTTCGGGCGCCTGCATGATCCCCGTGATCCCCAGCGCGGCGATGGTGAAGAAGTAGAACACCATGATCGGGCCGAAAAGCTTGCCCACCGCTGCCGTGCCGCGTGACTGGATCGCGAATAGGCCGATCAGAATGGCGATCGAGATCGGCAGCACCAGTTCCGCAAAACCGGGATGGACCACTGTGAGCCCCTCGACCGCCGAAAGCACCGAAACTGCCGGTGTGATGATCGCATCGCCGAAGAATAGCGCGGTTGCGCTGAGGCCGAGCATGACCATGGCATAAGTCCAGCGCGTATCCGCCATGCAGCGGCCGACCAGCGCCAGAAGCGCCAGGCTGCCGCCTTCGCCCTTGTTGTCCGCGCGCAGGATCATGAAGACGTACTTGACCGTCACGATCACGATCATCGTCCAGAACACGAGGCTGAGGACGCCAAAGATATGAGTCTGGTCCACCTTTAGCGGGTGGTGCCCGATGAAGCTTTCCTTGAGCGAATAGAGCGGCGAGGTGCCGATATCGCCGAACACCACGCCGATCGCGCCGATGGCGAGAGTGGAGAGGCTTTCGCTGTGGTGCTGGTCGTGCGCGGTATTGGCCGGCGCTTCGGCGGCCGGCGCTTCGGCAGCGGGCACTTGTGCGGCAGGCGCGGCGGCCGCTGCTGCGGAACTGCCGACACAGGATTCGAGGCTGCTGCCCTCAGTCGCATTGCTGTCCATTGGCGCGCCGCTACTCCTCCCGCTGGGGACTTGCGAGAACTATTTTCGAGCCGCCGCAGCTTCCGCGATCACGCCGGTCAACCCGGCGGAGTGGCGGTGGGCTGGCTAGCCGGCGGCTGGCTGCCGGGTAATAGGGCAGGGGCCACCAGTTTGTCTGCGGGTTGGATGACGATCGGGGCTGCTGTGAGCGCGCCGGCCGGATCACGCACAGGCCGCGAGGCCGTGCTGCCGACAGCCGCTGCGCCATCGATCGCGCGCAGGATCGGCGTGATCACCGGCACATCGCCGTTGTGGCGCACTTTGCGGAAATGCCGTTCGACGTTGTAGCGCGCGGCATCCGGCATCAGCCATCTTTGTTCGAGCGCGCCGGTTGCCACCAGCACCCGGGCCTTGGCGATATAGGCATTGGCGATGGCGGTGTTCGAATTGCTCCGCGCCAGCAGCAGTTCACGCGCAAGATCAAGCACATCGAGCGTGGTGATGAGCCCGGCGCGCTGCTGCAGGATTGCACCCTCATACGCCTTGCGGGCCGAGTTTTCCGCCTCACGGTAGCTGGTGATGGCAGCTTGCTGGGCTTGCCATTCGTTCCACGCGGAGGCGAGGTTCGCACGGCTTTCGCGTAGCGAGCCATCGAGCAGGCGCCAGTCGGCATCGTTGGCCGCCATGGCCTCGCTCACCCGCGCGCGGCGCAGCCCGCTTTCGAAGATCGGACCGGAGATGATGAGCTGTCCGCGCAAGCCCCGGTTTCGCAGGCTGTCGTCATAGGCGCTTTGCGTGCCGATGCTGGCAGTTGTCTGCAAATCGATGCGCGGCATCAGATCGGCCTTGGCGGCAGCCACGCTCGCCCGCGAAACCTTCTCGCGCGCCTGTGCCGCCAGGATCAGTGGGCTGTGCGTTTCGGAGTAGGCATAGGCTTCCTCCAGCTGGCGTACCGGCAGCTGGAGCGGATTGGGCGGCACGAGGTCCCCTGCCGGCAGGCCGACCATGCGCAGGAACGCCGCCTCGCTCGATGCGGCATCCCGCTGGGCCGAGTAGACTTGTGCCTGCCCGAGCGACACGCGGGTGGAAATCTGCTGCACATCGGTCGCGGTCACTTCGCGCACCGCCAGACGGGCCTTGTTGTCACCCAGTTGGCGCTCGAGCGCGGCGAGGTTGTCCTTTGCGATGATCACCGCGGCGCGATCGCGCAGCACGCCGATATAGGTCGTGATGGCATCGAGCAGCGCGGTCTGCTCGGCCGAGCGCAGCACCTGCCGCTGGAAATCGAGCTGCGCAGCGGAACTGCGCTCCTGCGAGGCGTTGCGCCCGAACGTGAAGATCGGCTGGGTCAGCACCGCTGACGCCGTGGTAGTCCAGCCCGAAAGCACGACCGGGCTCTTGCTTCGCTGGTCGAAGCTGTCACGCTGCCAGCTGTTGGCCAAGCTGTAGTTCAGCGAGGGTCCGTATCCGGCGCGTGCCTGCGCGACACGATAGTCGCTGCTCTTCACCGTTGCGCGCTGTGCGAGCAGTGGCGGCGCGGTCCAGTAGGCCATGCGCAGCGCATCGGTCAGCGTGGTGACTGGCGCACCGCTGGACGCACGTTCGGCCACATCGGCTGGCGTTTCCGGAGGGAGTTCCGGGCGCAGCGCAATGCGATCAGCGTCGGATGCGGCGCTGCCTCCCGCGTCTTCGCTGCCATAAGCCTGCGCATCACCCCTGTCGCGCGCGCTATCAGGATCGTCGGAGCCATAGCTGCCGGTATCCGGCGGGCCTTGCATCGGCGCGGGGCTCGCCCGGTCCTGCGCAAAGCCCGGGGTGAGCGCGATGCAGGCGGCGCTGGCGGCAAGCAGTGCGTAGCGCACAGGCATGTGGGGCAGGGCAAACGTCATCGCCGCGCCGCTCAGTTATCGCGAAACGCGCGCATGAACTGGTCCATGAACGGTTTGGTGAGGTACGAGAGCATCGAGCGGTAGCCCGTTTCGATGTAGACTTCCGCCGGCATGCCGCTGCGCAGCGCCAGCCCTTCCTTCTTGACCGCCGCCAGATCGACTTCGATCCGCACCATGTAATAGGCTTGCTTGGCTTCGGCGTTCTCGCTCCGGTCGTTCGCGACATAAGTGACCTTGCCGACGATTTCCGGAGTGGTCGGCCGGTTGAACGAGCTGAAGCGCACGCGTGCGTTCTGTCCCTTCATCACTTGGTCGATATCGATCGGGCTGATCATCGTCTCGACCACGAAGGTGTCGCGGTCAGGCACGATTTCCATGATCGGCTCGGCCGGGCGGACCACGTCTCCGATCGCGGCGAAGGCGATCTTCTCGATCACGCCGGTATAGGGCGCGCGGATTTCGCTGCGGTCTTGCTGATCGGACGCGGCAACGCTGCGCAGTTGCTGCTGGTTGAGCGCGGTGTTGACCTGCGTCAGCTCGGTGCCGGCCTGCACGCGCCGCGTCTGGCCGAGCTGGATCGATTGCTCTTGCGCTTCGGTGATCTTGGCGCGGGCCTGGGCGATCTGCGCCTGGAGCGAGCCGACATTGCCATCCAGATCGACGGCGGTGCGTTCCAGCTGGTTCAGGCGGTTGATCGTGACCAGTTGCTTGTCCCACAGGTCCTTCACGCCCTGCCGTTCAGGCTCGATCAGCGTGCGCTGCTGCTTTAGCGCGGTGATCTGAGCCTCCAGCCCGCGGATTTCCTCGTTGTACTGCAGCACGCGCGCGGCAAGCTGGGCGCGCAGGCCTGTTTCCTCGCTCTGGCGGATGACGAACAGGCGTCCCTCGTCGCCCATGGCCTTGGCCGCACTGCCATTGGCGGACTGCATCAGCTCGGGGGGGAAGACCAGCTTCCCTGATCCGAGCCGCTCCGCCTCGAGCCGCGCCCTCTGGGCAAGCAGCTGCTCGACGGTGAGGTTGGAATAGGTCGCATCGGCGCCGGTCACCCGGTCGTCGAGCCGCATCAGAAGCTGGCCTCGCGTGACATGCTCGCCATTGCGCACGTAAATCGCCTTGATCACGCCGCCGGTGGGGTGGGCGATGCGCTTCACGCGCGATTCCACGCCAACCGCGCCGTTGCCGATCACCGCGCCGCCCATCGGGATGAGCGCGGCAAGCGCAAACAGCACGAGCAGCAGGCCGCCGACCGTGAGCAGCAACCGCTTGAGCAGAACGGGCGATTGGGCCTTGTCCGCCCCGTCCTCGTCGAACACTGGCAGCAGCTGGCGCGCGGGATCGGAAATGGTAGTGGGCATGTTCATGCGGTGGCTTCCCGGCTTGGGTTGGCGCCCTCGGGGACCTGAGCTGGCCCGCTGGTCTGGCCATCAGGCTGCGCGTTCTGGGTCTGCATCCGCTGCATCACTTCATCGCGCGGTCCGTAGTCCACAAGCCGGCCGCCGTTGATTACCGCGAGGTGCGTGGAGGGGCCGAGCGTTGCAGGGCGATGGGTGATCATGATCACGATGCCGCCGCGCGCGCGCATTCCGGCAATGGCATTGGCCAGCGCCGCATCGCCTGCTGAGTCGAGATTGGAATTGGCTTCGTCGAGCACCAGCAGGAAAGGATCGCCATAGAGCGCCCGGGCCAGACCGATCCGCTGGCGCTGGCCGGCGGAAAGCTCGACCGCACCGGCCGAGATCGGGGTTTCGTAGCCATCGGGCAGTGCAAGGATCACTTCGTGCATGCCCGCGGCCTTGGCGGCTGCCATGATTCCATCCGAGGTTGCTTCGGGATCGAACCGCGCGATGTTCTGGCCGATCGTGCCGTCCACCAGATCGACTGTCTGCGGCACATAGCCGAAATAGCTGCCAAGCGTTTCCGGGTCCCACTGGTCGAGCGTGGCGCCGTCGAGCCGGACTTCGCCGCGATTGGGCTTCCAGATGCCGAGGATTGCCCGCACCAGCGTGGTCT
>CANGJB010000078.1 GCA_947453945.1 Sphingomonadaceae bacterium | reverse complement strand
TCGGTGATCACGCTGACAAGGCCGGGGTTGCACTGCTGCAGCCAGCGCCGGGGCGTGACACCGTTGGTCTTGTTGTTGATCCGCGTGGGGTAGAGCGCGTGGAGGTCGGAAAAGACCGTCGATTTCATCAGATCGGTGTGGAGCGCGGCCACCCCGTTCACGCTGTGCGCGCCCACGAAGGCCAGGTTCGCCATGCGCACGCGCCGCTCGCCGCCTTCGTCGATCAGGCTGATGGCCGAAATCGCGCGGTCGTCCAGCCCCGCCTTGCGCGCCTCGCGCAGCACGCGGCTGTTGATGGCATAGATGATCTGCATGTGGCGCGGCAGCAGCCGCTCGAACAAGGGCAGGGGCCAGCTTTCCAGCGCCTCGGGCAGCAGGGTGTGGTTGGTATAGCCCACTGTGCGGCGGGTCACGTCCCACGCCTCGCCAAAATCGAGCCCGTGGACATCGACCAGCAGCCGCATGATTTCCGCCACCGCCACTGCCGGGTGCGTGTCATTGAGCTGGATCGCGGCCTTGTCGGGCAGGCTGGCGATATCGCCGTGCGTCTGCACATGGCGGCGAACGATGTCCTGGATCGATGCGGAGGTGAAGAAATACTCCTGCCGCAGCCGCAGCTCCTGCCCGGCCGGGCTGGAATCGGCGGGGTACAGCACCCGCACCAGCGTCTCGGCCCGCACTTCCTCGGCCAGCGCCCCGGCATAGTCGCCCGCGTTGAAGGCATCCAGCCGGATGGGGTCGAGCGCGCTCGCGGTCCACAGCCGCAGCGTGTTCACCCGCTTGCCGCGCCAGCCCACCACCGGCGTATCGACCGCTGATGCTTCGACCTGCTCTGCGGGCACCCATTCCACCCGGTCGCCCTTGTCCACCACTTCGCCGCCAAAGCCGATGCGGTATGCGCTTTCGCGGCGGTCGAATTCCCAGGGGTTGCCGTGGCTCAGCCAGGTCTCGGGCAATTCCACCTGCCAGCCATCGTCCAGCCGCTGGCGGAACATGCCGTTCACATAGCGGATGCCATAGCCGTAAGCCGGGATATCAAGGCTGGCGAGGCTCTCCATGAAGCAGGCCGCCAGCCGCCCGAGCCCGCCATTGCCCAGCGCGGCGTCCGGCTCCAGATCCTCGATCACGCTCAGGTCGAAACCATAGGAGCGCAGCGCCTTTTCCATCTCGCGCGTCAGGCCCATGTTCGAAAGCGCATCGCGCAGCAGGCGCCCGATCAGGAATTCAAGGCTGAGGTAATAGACCCGCTTGCCCGAAGCCTCATAAGTCCGGTGGGTCGAATCCATCCACTGGTCGATGACCTTGTCGCGCAGCGCGAGGACGGTGGCGGTAAACCAGTCGTGCGGGGTCGCGGAATGGACGTCCTTGCCCACCCGGTGCCGCAACACGTCTAGAATATGGGCCTGCATGTCACCCGCCTCGGCGCGCGATGCGCTGGCGGCGGGCTGGTCAATCTGGTCGAGGCGCACGGATCGTCACTCCCCCTGTGCGGACGCGGTACGGCATGGGCTTCTGCGGCGGCCCTCGCTCTGGCGTCCTGATGATGTCCGGCCTCTCCCGGTTCGTCAGATCCCAGCCTAGGCGAGGGAGGATACCGGCGGCAAGCCATCACGCGCCGCCCATGCGGCCGATGCGGGACAGGAGTCCAAGGAAATACGTTTGCAATCGGCCGAAGTCGCGCCGCGCCCGGGGGCGAGCGACGCCTGGGACTGGACGACACGCCAAGGCTGAGGCATCGCAAGCGGCGGGAGAACAACCGCCAATGACCATGCTGCCCCCTGCAATGCGCGTCCTCGAAGTGTCTGCGCTCGCTCCCGATCTGGCCGGCGTCGGCCTTGCAGATCGCCCGATACCGCAACCGGGGGCAGGGCAGGCGCTCGTGCGCATCGAGGCCGCATCGCTCGGCTTTCCCGATCTTTTGATGACCGAGGGGCTCTATCAGGCCAAGCCCGCGCTGCCCTTCGTGCCCGGCATGGAAGCCGCCGGCGAAGTCATCGCGGTGGGTGAGGGCAGCCGCTGGCAGGCCGGCGACCGCGTGATCGTCGCCACGCTCACCGGCGCCGTGGCGCAATACGGCGTCCATGCCGATGCCGCGCTCCTGCCTTTGCCGGATGCCATGACCTACGCCCAGGGCGCCTCCCTGCGCGCGGCCTATATCACCGCCTACACTGCCATCGCGCGCATCGGTCAGGCCCAGCCGGGGGAGACGCTGGTGGTTCACGGCGCGGCGGGCGGCGTGGGCCTTGCCGCCGTCGATCTGGGCAAGGCGCTCGGCCTCACCGTCATCGCCGCTGCGTCCAGCCCGGAAAAGCGCGCCGCCATCCAGCAGCTCTATGCGCCCGATCACGTGCTCGCCGGTCCCACCGGCCTGCGCGAGCAGATCCTCGAACTTACCGGCGGGCGCGGCGCAGACCTCGTCTACGATCCCGTCGGCGGCGATGTGTTCGATGAGGCCTGCCGCTACACCGCATTCGGCGGCCGCCTGCTTGTCGTCGGCTTTGCCGGTGGACGCATTGCCGAAGTGCGCACCAACATTCCCCTCATCAAGGGCTTCTCCGTCGTCGGCGTGCGTGCGGGCGAGTATGGCCGCCGCTTTCCGGTGCGCGGCGCAGAGGATGTGGCCGCGATCCTGCGGCTGGCGGGCGAGGGCCGGATCCGCCCCCACGTCCATTCCGCCGTGCCTTTGGCAGATTGGCGCGAGGCCTACCTCGCCATGCGCGAACGCCGCGTGATCGGCCGCACGGTGATCCTGCCGCACGCTTGATCAAATCCCTCGTCGTTCGATCATATCCCTCGTCATTCCCGCGCAGGCGGGAATCCAGGGCGGCAAACGCTGCGCCAATGGTTCTGGATTCCCGCCTTCGCGGGAACGACGAGGGATGGAGGGCGTTCGGCACGCCATCACGCCCGGAACCAGACCAAAAAAAGGGGCCACCCGTTGCCAGGTGGCCCTTGGAAAGTTTGGGAGAGGATGCCTGAAAGGCCCGTCCGATGTGCCTCTCACCCCGAGTCTTCGCAAGTGCGAAACGTGATGTAACAGTTGCAAAAAATGCAACAAAGTCACCCAAAACAGCGGTTTCAAGCGATTTCAACGCGCGAATTTTGCATTATTATCAATTGCTGCATTCGTATGCGAAGCCTCGGCGAGGGGCCTGTCCGATCGACCCTGTCCTTTGGTGAAGTTTTTTGATCCGTTGCGGTTGAAACCGCTTTGAGGAGGCCGCTTCACCGCGCGTCACGCTGTGTTCGGGGCAACGTTGCACTGGTTTGCGAAGTGTTATAAGACATAACCAACAAGCCTGTTCCACCCGAGAGGACGTCCCGTGACCGACCAGACCCCGATTGCCCCCAAGCCTGACCGCGCCGAAGAAGACACCGTCGCCTTCTGCGTGGATGATGGCATTGCCTGGGTTGCCTTCAACCGCCCCGAGAAGCGGAATTGCATGAGCCCCAAGCTCAACCGTCGCATGAAGGCGGTGCTCGAAGAGCTCGAATTCCGCGACGACGTGCGCGTGCTGGTGCTGACCGGTGAGGGCGAGGCCTGGACGGCGGGCATGGACCTCAAGGAATACTTCCGTGAGACCGAGGCGCTCGGCCTCGGCGCGATCCGCAAGTCGCAGCGCGAAAGCTACGGCTGGTTCGAGCGTCTGCGCTGGTACGAAAAGCCCACGATCGCGATGATCAACGGCTGGTGCTTCGGCGGCGGCTACGGCCCGCTGTTCGGCTGCGACATCGCGATTGCCGCTGAAGACGCGCAGTTCGGCCTGTCCGAAATCAACTGGGGCATCCTCCCCGGCGGCGGCGCGTCCAAGGTTGCGCAGGAACTCATGCCGTTCCGCAAGGCAATGTACCACGCAATGATGGGCGAAAACCTCACCGGCAAGCAGGCCGAGGAGCAGGGGCTCGTCACCGAAGCCGTGCCTGCTGAAAAGCTGCGCGAGCGCGTGCTCGAAATCGCCAACGTCCTCAAGAAGAAGGACGGCCACGCGCTGCGCGCCACCAAGTGGACGATGCGCCGCATGGTCGACATGACCTATGACAACGGCCTTGAATACCAGATCCGCGCGCAGGAAGCGCTCCACAGCTTCGGCGGCGCCGCCGCGCGCAAGGAAGCCACGCGCCAGTTCCTTGATGAGAAGACCTTCAAGCCGGGCCTCGAAACCTTCGACGTGACCAAGGTCAAAGGCTGATCGTTCGGCGGCAGGTGGCACAGGCTGCCACCTGCCGCCCCACAAAAATCTTGCGCGAACAATCAGACGCGGCCAGCGTGGCGCGGCATCAGGAGCCCGCCACCCCATGACCAAGTTTCGTTTCCTTCTCGCCTCAACCATCGCGCTTGCCCCGCTGCCCGCAGTTGCTGCAGCCCCCGCTGGCTACCCCGCTGCCGAAGCGCAAGTGCTCGATCTGGCTACAAAATCCATCGCCATGCGTTCGGTCCGCGGTGAGAACAACCGCACCATCGACGTCGCAAACCTCTACAAGCAGGCCCTGATCGCCGGCGGCTGGAGCGCCGCTGATATCGAGATCACCCCGGTCGACGACACCGCCTATATCATCGCCACGTGGAAGGGCTCCGACGCCAAGCTCAAGCCGCTCGTCATCTCGGGCCATATGGACGTGGTCGAGGCTAAACCGTCTGACTGGCAGCGCGATCCCTTCACGCCCGTGGTCGAAGACGGCGTGCTCTATGGCCGCGGCGCGACGGACATGAAGTTCAACGGCGCCGTCGCGCTGTCCTCGCTGATCGAGCTGCGCCGCTCCGGCTTCAAGCCGCGCCGCAGCATCGTGATCGAGTTTTCGGGCGATGAGGAAACGGTGATGAAGACCACCGGCCTGCTCTCCGAAAAGCTCAAGAATGCCGAACTGGTGATCAATGCCGATGCTGGCGGCGGCAAGTTTGACGAGGCGACCGGCAAGCCGCTCTACTGGGTGTGGGACGGCGCGGAGAAGACCTACGGCGATTTCAAGATCGAGGTTACCAATCCCGGCGGTCACAGCTCCGCCCCGCGCCCGGACAACGCCATCGTCCAGCTGGCCGCCGCGCTGGTGAAGGTCGGCGCCTACAAGTTTCCGGCAGAGCAGAACGCGCTGACCAAGGCCTATTTCACGCAGGCCGCGCCGTTCGAGCCCGATCCGAAGATCGCTGCCGCGATGCGCGCCTTTGCCGCCAACATCGCCGATGAAAATGCCTTTGCCGTGCTGCGCGCCAATCCGGCCACAGTCGGCAAAGTGGGCACCACCTGCGTGCCGACGATGGCCGATGCCGGCCACGCGCTCAACGCCCTGCCGCAGCGCGCCACGGCCTATGTCAATTGCCGCATCTTCCCCGGCCACACACTCAAGCAGATCCAGGACGAGCTTTCGCGCGTGATTGCGATGCCCGAGGTCAAGATCACCGATGTCACCGAAGGTTCGTTCGAAACCGATGCCTCGCCCATGCGGCCCGACTTCGTCGCGGCCTCGTCCAAGGCGATCCGCAAGGCCTGGGGCAAGGACATGCCCGTGGTGCCCTCGCAAAGCTCCGGCGCGACCGACAGCATGTATTTCCGCCGCCTCGGCATCCCGGCCTATGGCGCCAGCCCGCTGTTCACCAAGGATAGCGAGGAGTTCTCCCACGGCCTCAACGAACGCGTCCGTCTGGAAAACATCCGCCCGGGCGTGACGTATTACCTCTCGCTGCTCACCGATCTGACGAAATAAGGGCTTTTTGCGAAGTTCGCGAAAGTGCGAACTTCGAAGTCGGCACCGGCCCGCTCCCCCGCCCGGCCACCCACGAGAGTACCCTGAATGGGTGGCCGGGCGGGGGAGCGGGCCGGTGCCGACTTTCTGAATGGCCCCGCAGGGGACATTCAGATCACGCAATAAGCCCGTCGAGGAAGCGGCGCGCGATATCGCCCGCTTCCTCGGCCGTGAAGCAGCCGGGCGAGAGGCACAGTTCGAGCCATAGCCCATCGAGCAGCGCGCTCACGGCTATCGCCGCGCGCCGCCGCTCGGCTTCAGGCACGCCGCAATCGCCCAGCAAGGCCTCCAGCCGCGCGCGCGATCCGGCATATTGCTCGTCGTGCTGCGCCGCGATGGCAGGCCGGGCAGTCACAAGGCTCCAGAACGCGATCCAGGTTGCCAGCAGCTGCGGATCGGCAATCGCGGGCGCAAACGTGGTCGTCACGAAAGCATCGAGCCGTGCGCGCGGCTCGGGGCCCGCAGCCTCCACCGCGCGGTCGAGCGTCTCGGCAACCGCGCCTTCGACATGCGCGTAAGTCGCCGCGACAAGCGCTTCGATTCCATCGAAATAGTGCCCGACCAGCCCCGGCGAGACTCCCGCCTCCACCGCAATGGCGCGCACGCTAACCCCGGCCGCACCCGCGCGCGCCAGAACCCGCGCGCAGGCCTCGATCAGCGCCAGCCGCCGCGCATCGGGGCGGGTGCGGCGGAAAGCAGGTTGATGGGGGGAGGGCCGTGAACTGGACAGTGGCATCTTGCGGTTTCTACTCTTTGTTGTACGATCGTCCAACAAGCAAATTCGGGGCGGAGATTCGGGACGTGGGTGATCAGGCGGCCATAGCGGCATTCGCGGCGGGGGAACACGATCCCGATGCGGACTGGAGCCTCCCCGGCTGGCTCTATACCGATCCCGAATACCACGCGCTGGAAATGGAGCGGGTGATCCGTCCTTCGTGGCAGATCGTGTGCCATGTGAACGAGATCCCGAACGCGGGCGATTGGCGCACGATCGACTATATCGGCGAAAGCGTGATCGTGATGCGCGGCTATGATGGGCAGGTGCGCGCCTTCACCAATGTCTGCCGCCACCGCGCAATGCGGCTGGTCGAAGGCACTGCAGGCTGCGCGAAAAAGCTCGTCTGCCCCTATCACGCCTGGGTCTATGAGACGGACGGCCGCCTCACTGGCGTTCCCATGAAGTCCGATTATCCCGCGCTGAAGCTGGAGGAAAACGGCCTCGCCCCGGTCGCGCTCGAAGTGTGGCGCGGGTTCGTCTGGGTCTGCCTCAAGCCCGGCGTGTTCCCCACGCCCAGCGAAATGATGGCCCCGCACGAGGCTGAAATCGCACCCTACCGGTTCGAGGACATGCAGCCGATGGGCACCATGCGCCTGCGCCCGCGCGACGTGAACTGGAAGAACGTCGGCGACAACTATTCCGACAACCTGCACATCCCCGTCGCGCACGACGGCCTCGTGCGCATCTTCGGCAAGTCCTACCAGATCGAGGCGGATGATTGGGTGGACCGCCTGAAGGGCGATCTCGTCGACAAGCCTTCAAGCTTGTTCTGGGAACGCTTCTATCAGGCCCACCTGCCGCGCGCAGAGCACTTGCCCGAGGAAAGCCAGCGCCGCTGGCTCTACTTCAAGCTCTGGCCCAACATAGCCTTCGATATCTATGCCGATCAGATCGATTTCATGCAGTGGCTGCCGATCAGCCCCACCACCTGCATATTGCGCGAAATGGCCTATGCCTTGCCCGACGAGTCTGTGCCAGAAGATCAGCGCCGCACGATGAAGCTCGTGCGCTATGCCAACTGGCGCATCAACCGCGTGGTCAACAAGGAAGACACCTGGCTGATCGAGCGCGTGCAGCAGGGCATGGCCTCTGAAAGCTACGGCGCCGGCCCCATCGGCAAGAGCGAGGTCTGCCTGCGCAGCTTCGCCCGCAAGATCCGCGCGCTGACCCCCGAGGTAAGGCTGCACAAGGCCCCGCCGGCGGGGTGGAGCAAGGCCTGAATTCAAGCCCACTAGGGCCGCGATAACCAGAATACCAAGGGAAGAAATCCAATGTCGAACCGTTACGACGCGATCATCATCGGCGGCGGCCACAATGGCCTCACCTGCGCTTTCTATCTCGCCCGCGCGGGCCTCAAGGTGCGCGTGCTCGAACGGCGCGACATCGTTGGCGGTGCCTGCGTGACCGAGGAATTCCACCCCGGTTTCCGCAATTCTACCGCCAGCTACACCGTCAGCCTGCTGCGCCCCAAGGTGATCGCGGACATGAAGCTGCACGAACGCGGCTTCCGCATCATCGAGCGCACGATCAGCAACTTCTTCCCGTTCGAGAACGACTACCTCAAGCTCGGCGGCGGCGCGGGGCGCACCGAGGCGGAATTCGCGCGCTTCAGCAAGAAGGACGCCGAGGCCTACAAGCACTATGACGCGGCGCTCGAAAAGGTCGCGCAAGTGCTGCGCGATATCGCGCTGAAAACCCCGCCCAATGTCGGCGGCGGCGTCCGCTCAATGATCTCGGCGGCGCAGCAGGGCTGGCCCATCGCGGGTCTCGGTCTCGATGTGCAGCGCGATCTGCTCGATATCTTCACCAAGTCGGCGCGCGATTTCCTCGATGGCTGGTTCGAGAACGATTACGTGAAAACCGCGTTCGGCTTCGATGCCGTCGTCGGCAACTACGCGGGCGTCTCCACCCCCGGCTCGGCCTATGTGCTGCTGCACCATGTGTTCGGCGAAGTGAACGGCAAGTTCGGCGCCTGGGGCCACTCGGTCGGCGGCATGGGCGCGATCACGCAGGCCATGGCCCGCGCCTGCGCTGAGGAAGGCGTCGAGATCAGCCTCGAAGCCCCCGTTGCCAAGGTTCTGGTGAACAATGGCAAGGCGACCGGCGTGAAGCTCGAAAGCGGCGAGGAGCTCTACGCCCCCACCATCGCCGCCAACGTCGGCCCGGCGCTGCTATATCGCCAGCTGGTCGACAGCAGCGATCTTGATGCGGATTTCAACCGCCGCATCAAGAACTACAAGACCGGTTCGGGCACGTTCCGCATGAACGTGGCGCTGTCTGAACTCCCCGATTTCACCGTGCTGCCGGGCAAGGAAAAGGCCGAGCACCACACCGCCGGCATCATCATCGCGCCGGGCATGGACTATATGGATCAGGCCTTCATCGATGCGCAGCAGCATGGTTGGTCGAAGAAGCCGATCATCGAGATCAAGCTGCCCACCACCATCGACGATAGCCTCGCCCCCCCGGGCGGACACATCGCCAGCCTGTTCTGCCAGCAGTTCGCGCCCGAACTGAAAGACGGCCAGAGCTGGGACGACGTGCGCGAGAAGGTCGCCGATCTCATCATCGACACCGTCACCGACCATGCGCCCAATTTCAAGGGCGCGGTGCTCGGCCGGCAGATCCATTCACCGCTCGATCTGGAGCGCAAGTTCGGCCTCATCGGCGGCGATATCTTCCACGGCACGATGGGCCTTGATCAGCTCTGGGCCGCGCGCCCGGTGCTCGGCCACGGCGATTATCGCTCGCCGATCAAGGGCCTCTACATGTGCGGATCGGGCACCCACCCCGGCGGCGGCGTCACCGGCGCGCCGGGCCACAATGCTGCGGCGGAAATCATCCGCGATCGCGGCACCCTGTGGAAGATGATGCACCGCGCGAAGTAAGCCCAATCCTCCCCATTTTTGCGCAGCACAAATGGGGAGGGGGACCACCCGCGCAGCGGGTGGTGGAGGGGTAACAGCGCTAAACCGCCGCGATCAGCGACACCACCAGCTCAAACAGAAACTCCAGCACGACAGGAAGCAGCTGGATGCCCACCTGAAGCACAAGCCACAGCACCCACAGGGTCAGCGTGCCCGCAATGATCCAGTGCTGCTTGAAATAGTAAAGATAGCGAAGCCAAAGGCGCTTCCACCACCGCGCCTTCACGCCAGCGCGGCCGCCTGCCCCCGCCGTACCGCCCAGTAAACCGGCACGCCTGCGGCCACGAGCGCCAGCCCATAGCCCACCGCGCTTGCGCCCAGGCCCCATGTCGCCCAGCCGATGAAGGCCGCGCCGCCCAGCGCCAGAACGGTCAGTCCGCGCTCTTCGGGCAGCAGGCGAATGGCGGCCATCATGCTCATGAAATAAGCCAGCATTCCTGCCGCCAGGCTCACCGAGGCGATGAACTGAAACAAGTCGCCGAGGCCCCGGCCATAGTTGAGCAGCGTCACCGCGCTCAGCAGCAGCGATGAAACCACATGCGCGCGCACCGGCGTCCCGCGCGGCCCGTCCTTGGCAAACCACTGCGGAAACACCCCGCCGCGCGCCATGGCCTGCGGCATTTCGCCCTGCAGCAGGATAAAACCATTGAGCGTGCCGAACGCGCTGATCGCTGCAAACACCGCCACCACCGATGCCATGTTCCCGCCGAAAGTCCGCCCCAGAAAATCCGCCACCGGGGCAGGGGAGGCGGCAGCCTGATCGGCGGGCATATAGGCCCAGAACGCCACGCTGATCCCAAAATAGACCGCGCCTGTCAGCAGCACACCAATGATCGTCGCCAACGGCACCACCCGCGCAGCATTTTCCACGCGGCCTGCGGGAACAGTCGCGGATTCAAGGCCAAGGAAGCCCCAGAAGGTCAGCCCGGCTGCTGCCGCGATGGCGCCCGGCGTGATCGAAACCTGCGGCGGCGGCACGCGCGGGGTTCCGCTGGCGGCAAACCACAGCGCAAGGCCGATCAGCAGCATCAGCGGCATCAGCTTGAGCGCGGTCGTCACCACCGAAAACGTGCCCGCCGTGCGCACGCCCCGGATATTGATCAGCGTCATCAGCCACACGCAGCCCACCGCCATGATCGCGGGCACGCCCGGCGTCTTGCCGATCCACGGCACCACGAGGCTGAGATTGCTCACCACCGCGACCGCAATTGCGCCGTTGCCGCTCCACAGCAGCACCCAATAGCTCCATGCCGCAACAAAGCCCGCAAACGGCCCGAATGCGGCCTGCGCATAAGCATAAGGCCCGCCCGAACCCGGCAGCCGCGCGCCCATGCGCGCAAACGCCGCCGCCAGCGCGGTTGCGCCGGCAATCGTCACCATCCAGCCGATCAGCTGGTTGGTGCCCAGCGGCGCCAGCGTCGAAGGCAGCAGATAGATGCCCGAGCCAACCATGTTGCCCACGCACAGCGCCAGCACCATCCAGAAATTGAGGCCGCGCGGCTCGTTGTTCAATGCCCATCCCTTTGTACTTGCTGTTCGGCGCCAGCCCGCGCCCCCACCCGGTCAGCCACGAGAGTATGCTGAAATGGGTGGCCGGGGAGGGGCGCGGGCTGGCGCCGAACCTGAAATTCGCATTCCGGCGAATTTCCAGACCAATTCTAACGCTTGATCGCGCCGCGTCACCGTGTTTGTTGCGGCCGCGATGACAACTGCCGTTTCCTACGATCCCCGCCTCGTCCGCGCCGCCATGGCGATGAACGAAAACGTGCTGCACGAAGCAGAGCCTTTGCTGCGCGCGTTGCTCAAGGAAAATCCGTTCGACGTGCGCGCGATCCGTTTGTTTGCAGAGCTTGCGGGCCGCATCGGGCGCTATCAGGATGCGGAAAACCTGCTGCGCCGCGCCATCGAACTCGCCCCCGATTTCACCCCTGCGCGCGCCAATCTCGCGCTCGTGCTCTACCGCACGGACCGCGTGACCGAGGCGCTGGCCGAACTCGCGCAAGTCACGGCGGAAGATCCGGAAAATCCCGGAACTCTCAATCTGCAGGCCGCCGCCTTCGGCCGCATCGGCGAATTTGACGAGGCGCTCGCGCTTTATGCCCGCGTGCTGCAGGATGCCCCGAACCAGCCCAAGGTGTGGATGAGCTACGGCCACTTGCTCAAGACCGTGGGCCGCCTCGATGAAGGCGTCGCGGCCTATCGCCGCGCGCTCGCGATCCAGCCGGGGCTGGGCGAAGTGTGGTGGAGCCTCGCCAATCTCAAGACGGTGCGCTTCTCCGATGAAGACATCGCCGCCATGCGCGCCGCCCTCACCAGCGCGAAAATCGCGCCCGAAGATCGCTGGCATCTCGATTTCGCGCTCGGCAAGGCGCACGAGGATCGCGGTGAGGCGGAGGCCGCTTTCGCGCATTATGCTGCAGGCAACGCCCTCAGAAAAAAGGATCTGGCCTACACGGCGGAAGAGACCACGGCTGCGGTCGATGCCGCCATCGCGGTGGCCACGCCCGAACTTTTTGCGCAGTTTGCCGGGGCAGGCTACCCCGCGCCTGATCCGATCTTCGTGCTCGGCATGCCGCGCGCAGGCTCCACGCTGGTCGAACAGATCCTCTCCAGCCACAGCCAGGTCGAAGGCACCAGCGAACTGCCCGATATCGGCATTCTCGCTCGCTCGCTGGAGGGCTACCCGGCCAGCCTTGCCGCCGCCAGCCCGGCAACCTTGCGCGAACTCGGCGAAAAGTACCTCGAACGCACCCGTGTCCAGCGCCACACCGCGCGGCCCCTGTTCATCGACAAGCTGCCCAACAACTGGCTCCACGCTGCGTTCATCCGGCTGATCCTGCCGAATGCAAAGAT
>CANGJB010000077.1 GCA_947453945.1 Sphingomonadaceae bacterium | reverse complement strand
TAGAGCGGGATGACATTTGGCTGATTCAAAGGGGATTCCCTTTGGCGCGATTTTCTGATTCAAGCTTTGTGCTGGGATTGGAGGCCAGCGCAGTATGTCCAGACCCATATCGACGGATTTGCGCGAGCGGCTGGTTTTGGCGGTTTCGCGCGAGGGGATTTCGGCCCGAGCTGCTGCTGCGCGGTTTGGTGTTTCGGTCAGCAGCGCGATAGTGTGGGTCCGTCGGCACCGTGAGACGGGGAGCGTCGCACCGGGCAAGATCGGCGGTTACAAGCCCAACATTCTGGCGGGCACGCATGGCGACTGGCTGGTCGAGCGGGCCAAATCGGATTTCACCTTGCGCGGATTGGTCGCCGAGCTGGCCGAACGCGGGGTCAGGGTTGACTATGTGCAGGTCTGGCGCTTCGTCCATGTGCGGGGGCTGAGCTTCAAAAAAAAGCGTTCTTCCCGCCGAACAACTGCGCCCCAAGATCGCAAGGCGGCGCGCGCAGTGGCGCAAGTATCAGGGGCGACTTGATCCCCGGCATCTCGTCTTCATCGACGAGACGTGGGCCAAGACAAACATGGCACCACTCAGAGGCTGGGCACCCAAGGGTCAGCGGCTACACGCCAAGGTGCCCTATGGCCATTGGCGCACCATGACCTTCATCGCCGCGCTGCGCTGTGACCGGATCGATGCACCGTGCGTCCTCGATCAGCCGATCAACGGGGCCAGCTTTGCGGAATGGGTCGAGCAGTTCCTCGTGCCCACCCTCGCACCGGGCGACGTCGTGATCATGGACAACCTCTCAAGCCACAAACGCCCAGCTATCCGCCAGGCCATCCGCGCAGCCAAAGCCAAGCTGCTCTACCTGCCGCCATACTCGCCCGACCTGAACCCGATCGAGCAGATGTTCTCGAAGCTCAAACACCTGCTGCGAAAGGCCTCCGAACGAACCGCTGAAAACACCTGGCGCCGCATCGGATCATTGCTCGATGCCTTCAGCCCGCAAGAATGTGCCAACTACTTCGTCAACTCCGGCTACGCATCAACGTAATGTCATCCCGCTCTAAGTGCCGGGCGCACTCGACCTGACCGGCTTCGCAGCCGCAGTGCTGCTGATCGAGCTGACACCGGGGCCGAACATGGCGTGGCTGGCAGGCCTTGCCGCTACCGAGGGCAAGCGTAGCGGGCTGGCAGCGGTGGCGGGCGTGGCGCTGGGCCTGCTCGCCAATGGTATTCTCGCCGCGCTGGGCCTTGCGACCTTGCTCACCGCCATGCCCGCGCTGCTCCAGGGCTTGCGGCTGGCCGGGGCGGCGATGATGGTCTGGCTGGCGATAGAGGCATGGCGCGGGGCGGAAAAGGCACCGCCGCCTACGGCCCCCGGCAAATCGTTCGCGACCGGCGCGCTCATCAACCTGCTGAACCCCAAGGCTTACCTGTTTTTCGTGGTCGTCGCGCCGGAATTCCTCGGCGGCCGCGCACTCGGCCTTCGCGAAGCGCTCACGCTCGCGCTGGTCAGCACCGGCATCGCCACCGCGATCCACCTCGCCATCGTGCTGGCCGGGAGCCATGCGCAGGCGTGGCTGGCAGACCCCGCACGCACCAAATGGGTGCGCCGGGGCTTTGCCGTGGTGATGCTGGGCGTCGCGGCCTCGTTTCTCGCGATCAAGTCAGGCTAGTTCCCGATGATCTTGCACCCACCCTTCCCGTCACCCCGTGCTTGACACGGGGTCAGGCTTCCCTTTCAGCGCGGCGCCCTAAGGGGAAAGCCAAGCCCCGTGTCAACCAAGGGCGACGGGGCATAGCGTGTAGGTTGACGGTGCCTAGCGCGGCGCCATCCTGATCCCGCCATCAAGCCGGATCGCCTGCGCATTGAAATAGGAGTTGCGCACCAGTTCCATCGCAAGGCTGGCAAACTCTTCCGGCAGGCCGAGCCGCTTGGGGAACGGCACCGAGGCATTGAGCCCGGCGCGCACCTTTTCCGGCACGCGGCCCAGCAGCGGCGTATCGAAAATGCCCGGCAGGATGGCGTTGACGCGAATGCCAAGGTCCATGAGATCGCGCGCCATCGGCAGCACGAGGCCGACCACGCCCGCCTTCAGCGAACCATAAGCGACCTGCCCGATCTGCGCATCCTGCGCCGCGACCGAACCCGTCAGGATGATCGTCCCGCGCTCGCCGTCGCCTTCGAGCGGTTCCGCATGCGCCATGCCCAGCGCAGAAAGGCTCGCCACGCGGTAGCTCGCGATCAGCACGCCGTTCGCGGCGAAGGCATAGTCCTCGGTCGAAAGGCGGGTGAACTCGCCGGTTTCCTTGTTGCGGCCCACGGTCTTGCCCTTGCGGTGCACCACCGCGCAGTGGACGGTGATCCGCTCCTGCCCATGCGCCGCGCGCGCCTTGGCAAAGCCTTCGACCACCGATTCCTCGGATGTGATATCGACATGGCAGAACAGCCCGCCAATCGCCTTGGCGACTTCCTCGCCGGCTTCGTCGTTCACATCGAAAATGGCAACCTTCGCGCCCGCCGCCGCCAGCGCATAGGCAGTCGCCCGCCCCAGACCCGAAGCCGCGCCGGTCACCACGGCCGCCATACCCTGTTCGATCTTCATGGCATCGTTCTCCTTTAACCGCGCGATTAAGCCGGTGCGGGGGAGCGTGCAAGTGCCACAAGTGCTAAAAGCCCTCTCCCCTTCAGGGGAGAGGGTTGGGAGAGGGGAAATGGGGGCTTGGCCGCGCAGTCGTAAGTTCACTGATTGCGCTTGGACTCGAGCGAACAATCTGAGAAATTCACCGCGATAACCGCAATTTTCGGAGGCCGGCGGCGGCCTAATTATCTCTAAAACCTGATTAAATTCGCGACGCGCGCCATGCTTCCGACGGTCAGAATGAGTGGTTCGTGATCAGCCCGAGGTGCTAACCGTTGAGGGCCTGTCTCGAGTTGCATGTCCAGATTGTGAGCTGCAAAAACTCCTTTCTTGCCGACGACAACACGAAGTTCGTTTTGCCAGGCCCATCCTTCGGGTTTTACAAACGCCACCTCTTCGGGAAGCGCCCACCTGACTCCTGGTGGAACCTGCTGAGCGCGATACTCGACTTGCTTGAAAAATATCCTTCGGTCCATCGCTGAGCGTAGCCGGATCTTGTCTCTAATCCGACCGATGAGGCTGCCCGGGTTTGGAAATTCGACGCAGAAGCGGCTGTCGAATCGCTCGGCAAGTTCTTCCGACCGAACGGTGCTAAGGCAGTATAAGTAAATATCTGCAGACTTTACCGAGAACGTCGCCCGCCAGTTCTCCCAAACTTCGGGCTCCCTGCCCTCAAAGTGGATTGGAAGGCCACCGTCTGGCTGAAAGCGCAATCGTCCATCGTCAGGATCGCGGCGTACGTCCTCATCCTCGTAACCTTGAAACGTCGCCAGTGTCTGCATGAAAACTTGGCCTCTCTCAATAAGAGCAAGCGCAAAGCGTTCTTCAGTGACATATTTGTAGATCGGAGCCATAAGCGGCGTCTTAAAAAGGTAGTAGCGGCATCATAGTTTATCATTTGAGCCACGGGAGGAAATCCCGCAAGTCAAAGCATCAAAAGCGATCTAGCAGCCCTTGAAAGTGGCGATCCAGATGCCGATCGACTGATTCAATATGCCTTGGGCTGCAAAACGTCCGGACTGATTTCCACCAAACCTTGTTATCAAAACCAGACCGCCATCCCCCTAAAGCACATCAAACTCATCCCCCAGCGCGGCCCGCAGCTTATCCAGCGCCTGCGCTTTCAGCTGGTGCACGCGCGGCACGCTGACCGAGAGGACTTCGGCGATTTCCGCGAGGTTCAGTTCTTCCACGAAGTAGAGCTGGATCACCATCTGCAGCCGCTCCGGCAGGCCGGAAATCGCCGCCACCACTGCGCCGCGCGTCTGTTCGTCGGCCAGCAGTTCGAAGCTGTCGGGCCGGTCGTCGGCAAAGGCCATGTCGCTGTCAGAATAGGTATCGTCAATGGGCTCGAAGCGCATCGGCTCGCTTGAGGCGCGCAGTTCGCCGAGTGCGGCGGTGGTCATCCCCATCGCCTCGGCCAGTTCGTCCTCGCTGGGCGGGCGGCCCAGCGTGGTGGTAAGCGCCTGCGCCGAGCCTGCCAGCAGGCGCCGACGGTCGCTGGCGCTGCGCGAAAGCGGGGTGGAGCGGCGCACCAGATCGACCATCGCGCCGCGCACGCGCAGCTTGGCATAGGCGGCAAAGCCGTCCTCGGTCGGCCCGTTGTGCTTCTGCGCGCATTCGGTGAGCGCGACGAGCCCGGCCTGAATGAGGTCGTCGATCTCGAACCCGGCGCGGCCCGATCCGTGGACGTGCCAGGCAAGGCGGCGCACCATAGGCAGGAAGCGGCGGATGAACGCATCCGCCTCCAACCTCGCCAATGCCGGAAATGTCGCCGCGAGCAAGGACGCTGCTTACCGCCCATTGCGCCCCGTTTTTGCCGAGGAACTCGACCGGTCGAGCGGCCTCGCGACGGTGCGCGTCACCGGTGTCTACCGTAGCGATGCGGCGCCCGTGCGCACCCACGATCCCGATCACCCGCTCGCCGATGCCAATGGCGATGTCTGGGAAGCCCCGGTCGATGAAAACGCCGAGCTGGTCGAGATGATGGAGAGCGCCCGTCAGTACCAGAACGTGGTGGAAGCCATGCAGACCGCCAAGCAGCTGATGCTTGAAACGATGAGGATGAAGTGATGACCCTGATCAATCCCTACACCGCCGCAAGCGCCGCAACGTCCGCCGCCAAGGCCGCGACCACCACGGCCAAGAATTCGTGGGGCTCTCTCGGCGCCAACGATTTCATCAAGCTGCTCACCGCGCAGCTCCAGAACCAGGACCCGACCGCGCCGGTCGACAACAGCCAGATGATCGCGCAGCTCGCGCAGTTTTCAAGCCTCTCGGCCGCGAACAGCACCTCCGACACGCTGAAGTCGATCGAAGGCAAGCTCGACAAGCTCACCGGCCTGAAGATCTGACCAAGCTCCCCGAAAGGACCCTGTAAATGTCGTTCTACACCTCGCTCAACGGCCTCAAGAACGCCCAGACCGATCTCGGCGTGATCAGCAACAACATTGCCAACGCCGAAACCAACGGCTTCAAGAAGAGCTCGACGGCGTTTGCCAATCTCGTTGCGGGTAGCTCGTTCACCATACCGACTCTGATTCAGGGGATTGGTGCGACCGTTGAATCGATCAACCAGAATTTTTCGCAAGGCCCGGTTGAGCAAACCGGCGCTGCGCTCGATCTGGTGATAAACGGAGATGGCTTCTTCACCACCCGAGCTGCCGTCTCTGGCAATACCCTGTACACGCGCAACGGTGCGTTCGAACTGGACGAATCCGGCTATGTCGTTCGCGGCCTCGACAACCGGCTTCAGGCCTTCCCCACCGATGCCACCGGCACGGTCACCGGGGCTACGCTGCAGGACGTCAAGATTCCCGCGACCAACGCTGCAGGGGCCCAGTTTGCCGGTGTCACGGTTGCCAAGGATGGCGTGATCACGGCCTCCTTCGCCGATGGCTCAAATGTTGCCTATGGCAAGGTTGCGCTTGCCGTTTTCCTTTCACCGGGCGGGCTCCGTCAGGAAGGCTCTTCGAATTGGAGCGCCACCGGGGTCTCAGGCCTCGCAACATATGGCTCGGCGAATTCAGGCTTGTATGGCGGTCTGCTCGCCGGTGCGCTCGAACGCTCGAACGTCGATCTCTCCGAAGAAATGGTCGGCCTGATCACCGCGCAGCGCAATTTCCAGGCCAACGCCAAAGCGATCGATACCGCGACGCAGATCTCGCAAACCATCATCAACCTGCGCACCTGAGGCTGATCTGAAATGGACCGCCTGATCTACACCGCATATTCCGGCCTCACCGGCTCGATGATGACCCAGCAGGTCATCGCCAGCAACATGGCCAACGCGCAGACCATCGGTTTTCGCGCCGAATTGCTCAGCGCCGATCCGATGACGCTCAAGGGCCCCAGTATCGAAGCGCGCGCGATGACACGCGGCGAAGTGCGCGGTGCCAACATGAAGCAGGGCGCGCTGATCGAAACCGGCAATCCGCTCGATGTCGCGCTCACCGGCCGCACCATGCTTGCCGTGCAGGGGGCAGACGGCGAAGAAGCCTATGTCTTGCAGCCGCCGGTCACGATCCCCGAAGGCGCCGCATCGATCACCGTCGCGCCCGATGGCACCGTCTCGGCCGCGATCCCCGGCACGGCAGAGCCTTCGCAGCTTGGCCAGATCACCATCGCCAGCTTCGCCAATGCGGCAGGGCTTGCCGCGCAGGGTGACAACTTCCTCACCGAAACCGCCGCCAGCGGCGCCGCACAGATCGGCATTGCCGGCGAAGTCGGACGCGGGCGCGTGCGGCAGGGCTTTCTCGAAAGCTCGAACGTCAACGTCGTCGAAGAGCTGGTCGACATGATCGAGACCCAGCGCGCCTACGAGGTCAATTCCAAGATGATCTCGGCAGTCGATGAAATGCTCAAGAACGCCAACCAGACGCTCTGACCCTGACGGACCCTGACATCATGATGGACTCTCCCTTCGAAGCTGCTTTCACCGCCTCGGTCACCCCCTCGGTCGATGGCAAGCCGCTCGGCCTGCGCCTGCTGGCCTGTCTGCTCGTGCCCCCCGGCATCGTGCTCGCCGCGATCCTGCCTGCCGGCCACGCGCATGGCCGCCCCGCGCGCCCGGCTGAAGGCTTTGCCCCGGTGCTGCCCGCAGCGCCTGCACCCCGCGCGGCAGACGGCGCGATCTTCAACGTTTCGGCTGGCTACACCGGCCTCGTCGAGGGCCGCCGCGCGCACGCAGTGGGCGATCCGCTGACGATCATCCTCACCGAACAACTCAATTCATCCAAGAGCGCGGCGGCCAAGACGCAGAAGACCGGCGCCTTCAACGTTGTCCCGCCCACCGCCGGGCCGCTGTCGTTCCTCGATCCCAATGCCCTTAAAGCTTCGGGCGGTTCGTCGTTCAACGGACAGGGGAATGCCTCGCAGACGAGCACGCTCGGCGGCGAGGTTTCCGTCACCATCGCCGAAGTGCGCCCCAATGGCACGGCGCTTGTCGTAGGAGAAAAGCGCTTGCTGCTCAGCCAGGGCCAGGAATGGGTGCAGCTCTCGGGCATCGTCCGCCTCGGCGATATCGATGCGGATAACCGCGTGCGCTCCACGCAGGTTGCCGATGCGCGCGTCACGTATACCGGCAACGGTTCGGTCGGCCGCGCCAGTCGCGAAGGCTGGCTCTCCAAATTCTTCAACATGATCTCCCCGTTCTGATCATGGCCCGCACGCCCCTCATCCGCGCCCTGCTGGCCCTCGTTGCCGCACTGGCCCTCGCCCCCACCCCGGCGCAGGCGGACCGCGTGCGCGATCTCGGCGCGTTCCAGGGCGTGCGCACCAACCAGCTCACCGGCTACGGTGTCGTCGTCGGCCTTGCGGGCACAGGTGACGACAACCTTGAATATATCACCCAGGCCATGCGCGGCGTGTCCGGCCGGCTCGGCGTGCAATTGCCGCAGGGCATCGCGCCCGGCCTCAAGAACGCCGCCGCCGTGCTCATCACCGCCGATCTCCCCGCCTTTGCCAAGCCCGGCCAGCGCATAGACGTTACCATTTCGACCATCGGCAAGGCCAAGTCTCTGCGCGGCGGCGCGCTGATCATGGCCCCACTTTATGGTGCGGACGGGCAAATCTACGCCATGGCGCAGGGCAACCTTGCGGTTGGCGGCCTTGGCATCACGGGCAAGGACGGCAGCCAGCTCACCGTCAACGTTCCCACCGTCGGCCGCATTGCCGAAGGCGCGAGCGTCGAACGAGCGGTCGCCACCGGTTTCGACAGCGGCGAGACCTTGCGCTGGAACCTGTTCACCGCCGATTTCCTCACCGCCAGCCGCGTGCGCGATGCGGTCAACGCCCGCTTTCCCGGCGCTGCCACGGTGGAAGACGGCATCACGCTGGCCATGCGCCTTCCCCCCGCCACCGATACGCGCGCCACGATGATGGCCGCGATCGAGATGATCGACGTGCAGCCAGCAGAAACCGCCGCGAAGGTCATCGTCAACAGCCGCACCGGCACTGTCGTGATCAACAGCGCGGTGCGCCTCTCCCCCGCCGCGATCAGCCACGGCAAGCTCGTCGTGAAGATCGACGAGAAAGCCCAGGTTTCGCAGCCCGGCCCGCTCAGCCGCGGGCAGACGGCAGTCACCCCGGCAAGCCAGATCACGGTCGAAGAAAGCCAGGCCCATGTCGCGCTGTTCAAGCCCGGCGCCAGCCTGTCTTCGCTGGTCGATGCGCTCAACAAGCTCGGCGTCACCCCGTCCGATCTGGTCGCCATTCTCGAAGCGCTCAAGCAGGCCGGCGCGCTGCGCGCCGAGATGGAGGTGATATGAGCCCGATCAACCCCACTTTCGCCGCCCCCGCCGCCACTCCCGCCGCCGCCCCTTCCGCCACGGATCGCGCCGCGCTCAAGAAGGCGGCGCAGGGCTTCGAGGCAATCTTCGTGCGCCAGATGCTCGCCGCCGCGCGCTCCGCCAGCCTTGCCGGCGAAGATCCTATTTTCGGCGGACAGGCGCAGGAAACCTTCGCCTCGATGCGCGATGAACGCTTCGCCGAAATCGCCGCACAGACCGGTGCTTTCGGCCTCGCCAAACAGCTCGAAGCGCAGTTCGCGCGTCTGCTCCCCGCCGCCCAGCCGGCCAGGAAGGACTAAACGGCGATGGCCTCAGACCTCCTCTCGATCGGCCTTTCCGGCGCCAAAGCAGCGCGCATCGGGCTCGATGTCACCGCGCAAAACATCGCCAATGCGGCGACGGACGGCTATGTCCGGCGCACCATCGGCCTCGCCGAAGTCGCCTCCACCGGCTACAACCAGAACGTGCGCGATGTCTCGCTTTCGGGCGTGCGGGTGGACAGGATCGTGCGCAATGCCGATGCCTTCCGCCAGAGCGAAGTGCGCCGCACCGGCTCCGACACCGCCCGCGCCAATGCCGAGGTTTCCGGCCTCGGCAATATTGAGTCCGCGCTTGAGCAATCAGGCGTTTACCCTGCGATCACCGGCTTCGATTCCGCGCTGCAAAAGCTCAAGGAAGACCCGGTCGATACCTCGCTGCGCGCCTCAGTGATCGAGGCAGCGCGCACCATGGGCGCCACCTTCCAGATCGCCGCCAAGGAAATGGACGCGGTGGGCAAGGGCCTCCAGTTCGAAGCTTCGGACGGGGTTACTCAGGTCAATCGCATCGCGGGCGAAATCGCGCGCACCAACTTGCGCCTTGCCCGCGTGGCAGATGCCAGCTCGGACCAGACGGCCCTGCTCGATCAGCGTGACAAGCTCCTCGCCGATCTCAGCCAGTACGGTGATATCACGACCTCGCTGGCGTCCGATGGCAGCGTCACCGTCACGCTGGGCAGCACCACGCCCGTCACCACGCCGCCCACCACGTTGGTCAGCGGCGGCAACACCAGCCCGGTCGCGATGACGACCGCCCCTGACGGAACCGTGGCCTACACCCTCAATGGCAATGCGCTCTCGCTCGCGGGCGGCTCGCTCGCCGGGCAGCAGCTCGCGCTCGGCAAGCTCGTCCAGCTCAAGGACGATATCGATGCTCTGGCCAAGACCATCGTCACCACGGTCAACGGCGTGCAGGGCGGCGGCACTGATCGCAATGGCGCTGCCGGCGCCGATCTCCTGGTCGGAGACAGCGCGGCCACCATCGGGCTTGCGACCTCCGATCCCGCCAAGATCGCCACGGCCCCTTCCAGCGCGCCGCCAAACAGCCGCGATGCCGGCAATCTCGATGCCTTGCGCGGCGCGCTTGGCACCGCCGATCCCGCAGGGCGCATGGATGCGATCCTGTTCGACATTTCGGCCACCGTCTCGGGCCGCACCGTCACGCGTGATGCGCTCACCACGATCTCGGACGCGGCAAAGACCGCGCTGTCCGCCCAGACCGGCGTCGATCTCGATACCGAGGGCGTCAATCTCGTGCGCTACCAGCAAGCGTTCCAGGCCTCGGGCCGGGTCATGCAGGTAGCCGCTTCGCTGTTCGATTCCCTGCTCCAGATCCGGTAGGCACCTCATGAGCATCTTCGCAACCAGCACCAGCGCCTTCTTCGAACGCTCGACGCAAAGCCTTTCGGCGCTGCGCAGCCAGGCGGAGGATCTGCAGAACCAGATCAGCACCAACAGCAAGCTGACCAAGTCTTCAGACGATCCGCTGGCGGCCTCGCAGCTGCGCGCCCTTGCCCGCGCGGATGCCATCGGCACGATCGATACCGCCGCCGCCAATCGAGCGACGACCGATCTCAACCTCACCGATACCGCACTGAACCAGTTCGCGACTTACGTCACCCGCGCGCAGGAACTCGCCACGCAGGCTGCCTCCGCGCTGCTGCCCCCCGCACAGCGCGCCAGCATCGGGTCCGAACTCGCGCAGATCCACAACGGCCTTGTCGGCCTCGCCAACGCGCGTGACAGCGCCGGCCATGCCCTGTTCGGCGGCGATAGCGCGGGCGATGCCTACCAGATCAATGCCACCACCGGCATCGGCGAGTATATCGGCGGCGGCAGCGCCGGCCAGCTTTCGCTTGGCGATGGCCAATCGGTCGGCCGCAGCCTCACCGGCCCCGAATTCCTTGCGTTCAAGGATCCGGCGGGCAACCCCACCGATCTGATGACGGTGATCAAGAACCTGTCCGATGCCCTCGCCGGGGGCGCGGCCAGCACCGCCGCCACGGCCAGCACCGCGCTCGGCTCGCTCGCCAATGGCCTCGATGCGATCACCACCGCGCAAACCGTGGTCGGCTCCCGGCTCAGCTGGATCGACCTTTCCACCGAACGCCAGCAAGCGATGAGCGAGGCCCGCTCCTCGCAGCAGTCCGATATCGGCGCACCCGAGCTCGGCTCTGCGCTCGCCCGCCTGCAGCAGCTTTCCACCGTGCTCGAAGCGAGCCAGGCCAGCTTTTCCAAGCTCGCCAATCTCTCGCTGTTCGATTTCCTGCGCTGATCTTCAGCTCTTCGGGACCATAAACCACCATGTATGCTGCCATCGGTATCGTCATTCTCCTCGTCATGGTGTTCGGGGGCTTCGCCATCACCGGCGGCGCGCTCGGCCCGGTCATGGAGGCCATCCCGCACGAAATGCTGATCATCGGCGGCGCCGCGCTCGGCGCGGTCGTCACCGGCAATTCGCTCCATGAACTGAAAGCGCTCGGCGGCGGCTTCGGCAAAGTGTTCAAGGGGCCCAAGCACAACAAGCAGGATCACGTCGATGCCATCGTGCTGTGCACGCGCCTGATGAAGATCCTGCGCAGCGATGGCCCGGTGGCGCTGGAAAGCCATGTCACCGATCCGGCCAACTCGCCGATTTTCGCGGAATTTCCGCGCATCCTCGGCAACAAGCCGCTGGTTGGCCTGATCTGCGATACGCTCACGCTCATCGTCGTGTCCTCGGGCACGCTCGAAGTCCACGCGGTCGAAGACGTGATGGACCATTCGATGAAGACCCACTTCCACGAAATGAGCGAGCCGCAGCACGCGCTGCAAAACCTTGCCGACGCGCTCCCCGCGCTCGGCATCGTCGCGGCAGTGCTAGGCGTGGTGAAGACCATGGGCTCGATCGACAAGCCGCCTTCGATCCTCGGCGCAATGATCGGCTCGGCGCTTGTCGGCACATTCATGGGCGTGCTGCTCGCCTATGGCATCGTCGCGCCGCTAGCGGGCCGCCTCAAACAAGTGCTCGATCAGGACGAGATGATCTTTCAGGCGGTCAAGCAGGTGATCATCGCCAGCCTCCACGGCTGGCCGCAGCCCCTCGTCGTGGAAAGCGCGCGCTCCGGCCTTGGCCACTCGTTCCGCCCCGGCCTTTCCGAACTCCTTGACGCCCTGCGCGGGAGGTAGCCTTGGCAAAAGCGCCAAAGGGCAAGAACGAACCCGTCCGCCCGATCATCGTCAAGAAAGTCACCGTGGTCGCCGCTGGCCACCACGGCGGCGCGTGGAAGGTGGCCTATGCGGACTTCGTGACCGCGATGATGGCGTTCTTCCTGCTGATGTGGCTGCTCGGCGCCACCACCGAAAAGCAGCGCAAGGGCATTGCCGACTATTTCACCCCCACCCTAGTAACGGTGAGGAAAGGCAGCGCGGGCTCTTATGGTCTGCTCGGCGGCTCCTCGCTGACGGACGCCGACAAATACCAGTTCCGCGCCGGGCAGACCGGCACAAAGACCATGACGATCCCGCGCGATGCCACCGGCGGCGCGAAGGACGGCGGCACCAAGGCCAAGCGCACTGCCAGCCTGCAGCAGCGGCTCCAGCAAAAGCTGGCGGCCAGCCAGACCTTGCGCAAGCTCGCGCGCCAAGTCCGCGTCACGCAGACACCCGAGGGC
>CANGJB010000076.1 GCA_947453945.1 Sphingomonadaceae bacterium | reverse complement strand
CTCCTCCCGCCACCAGAATTTCGATTCAGGCAGCCGGGTATTTGCAAAAAAGCCAATGGGGGTTTCGCAATGAACAAGAACGATCTGATCAGCGCAGTGGCCGACGCGAGCGGTCTTTCAAAGGGTGACGCGACCAAAGCGGTGGAAGCCGTTTTCGATAGTGTGACCGGAGCGCTGGCCAAGGGTGACGAAGTGCGTCTGGTTGGCTTTGGCACCTTCTCGGTCGCCAAGCGCAAGGCCTCGACGGGCCGCAATCCGCGTACCGGTGAGCCGATGTCGATCAAGGCGTCGTCGCAGCCGAAGTTCAAGGCCGGCAAGGGCCTGAAGGACGCGGTCAACTAACGCATATCAGTGGCCCCCGCGCGGCGCCGGGGTGCTGCGTGCGAGCCGCATCAAAAACCCCGCGCCGGGCAACCGGCGCGGGGTTTTTGTGTCTGTGTCTCCCCCTGCGTGTGGCAGCCGGGATGACCGAAGGCGCTACTTCGCCAGTTTGATCAGCGTGGTGGGCGCGGACGCTGTGCGTCCATCGACTTTCCATTCGAGGCGGGTCAGGCCGCTCGGCGCTTCGGCCTGCGGGCCTTCATCGGTGTTGTTGGCCAGGATCTGTCCGTCGGTGCGCACGGTGAACGTGCCCTCGGCGACGGGCGGGCCCTGCGTGCCTGGCTTGGCGTCGGACTTGGCCGTGCCCTTCATGTTGCCCATCGCGCCTGCCATTGCGCCAAGCCCGGGCATCACAGGGTTTGCCGCAGCGGTGCTGAAGGCCGGCGCATCGATCCGCACGGAGCCATCGGCGCGCCGGATCAGCGAGACGAACGGCATGACCATCGGCAGGCGTTCGATCGTGGGGAAGGTGAAATCATGATCGAGCCGGCCTGAAGCGGTGTAGTCCACCTCGAACTTGCCCTGGCCCTTGCTGACGACCGATGTGTAGCCCTGCTGGCGGGCAAGGCGCTGGGCGAAGGCTTCGGCGGCCTTGGGATCATCGGGATCGATGCCGCCCATCATGGTCTGCATCATCTTGCGGCTTTGCGCGTTCTCTTCAGCCTTGGCGGCTTTGCGCTCACGCTGCGCATCGTTCCATTTCGACCGCTGCTGGGCGATTTCCTCGGCGGTGCAGTCATGCGCTTCATCCGTTGCGGGATCGGTGCAGGGCTGCTGCTCGAACGGTTCGGCCGGGACCTGCTCCACCGCCGCGCTCTTGCTGCCCTGCGCCAGCGCGGCGAGAACGATCTCGCCCTTGTAGTGGAACGTGAACGTACCATCGCGGCGCAGCGCGAGATCGCTGGTGAAGCGGCCCGGCAGCACCACGCAGCCGGCCAGCACGAGCAGTATGGCCGCAGCGCCCAGCGCGGCGGCGAACTTGCGATTGAAGATCATGGCTCATCCCCCTCGTTTCAGGCGGGGGATGGGCCCTTTCAGCCGGCCTCCCCGCGAGTCGCGACAGCATAGAGCGCAATTGCTGCTGCATTCGAAACATTCAGGCTTTCCACCGCCGAAGCAATCGGCAGCCGCGCGATGGAATCGCAATGCTGCGCGACATTGTGTCGGAGCCCTTCGCCCTCCGCGCCGAGCACGAGCGCGACGGAGCCGCTGGGGATGGCAGCGGGGAACACGGCTTGGCCTTCGCCATCCAGCCCGATGCGCCAGTACCCAGCCTCTGCGATCAGTTCGAGCGCGCGGGCGAGATTGACCACGCGCACCCACGGCATGACTTCGAGCGCGCCCGAGGCGGACTTTGCCAGCGTGCCGGATTCGGGCGGAGCGTGGCGGTCCTGCGTGATCAGCGCCGCGACACCGAACGCGGCGCAGCTGCGCAGGATTGCGCCGACATTGTGCGGATCGGTCACCGAATCGAGAATGACGAGTGTGCGCCCTTCCGCCTCTTCCAGCACGTCAGTCAGTGCGACATCGTCGAGCGCCAGGCATTCGAGAACGAGTCCCTGATGCGGCGCATCGCGCGCCACCAACCGGGCAAGATCGAGTGCCTGCGCATATTCCACCGGGAGCGAGGGCGGCAGATCGGCGTTGTTATCATCGAGCATGGACTGGATCGCCTCACGCGTGCCCCACAGCTTCTTGGCGACGCGGGCCGGGTTCGTGAGGGCAGCTTCGACCGCATGGCGGCCCCAGAGCCGCACAGCGCCGGTTGAGGCCCTGCCGGAGCCGCGCCCGCCTTGCATGCGCCCCGCACGCCCACGCATGGGCTTCTGGCGGCCTTGGTTTTCATCGCGCTTGGGCATGGCTAACTGTTCCGTCTTTCAAATTATCGCGCGGGCCATGCCAGCCGCCCCATTGACAGGCAAGCAGTGCTTCGCCAAAGGGGCGCCTCACTCGGCCGGGACCGCGCTTTTACAACAAGGCGCGGTGCACAATCGGGGGTTCGCTCCCGCACCGGCAACACTGGTGTGGACAGGTGGCCGAGTGGTTAATGGCAGCAGACTGTAAATCTGCCCGCGAGAGCGTACGGTGGTTCGAATCCACCCCTGTCCACCACCAGTCTTTCTCTCCTCAGAGAACTCCGAAATGACCTGGATGTTCGGCTATTCTGGGCGTGTTCTCGCCTACATAGTCCGCATGACGCCGCACCGGATTGTAGGCAGCCAAGCCTTAATGTGGGGGAGATCGGCAGACTTACTGCACTTGCTGTCAGGGCCGCGCTTTCGACTCCGGTAATCTGAGATGACAGTGAAGGATTCCTTCTGAAAGCAGGAAAGCGCGACGTCGCTGCTTGGATGCTCAGCATTCAGCGAGACGGCAATCGACCGGATATACCCGGAATCGCCTGCGAGGTGCGGAACCAAATCTGCGCCGTGCTCGACTATGCTCATGTCATCGGCTGGCGCTCATCAGAAGCGCCGTCGGGGCGAGGTGAACGGCTCTTTGAGTCCAACCGCACCTGTGAGACATTGTAATATAGGGAAAATTTCAAAAAACCAGAATGATGGTTTTGCTTTGTCTTGCGCCAGCGCCCAATGCCAACTCCTATTCGCCAACAGCGCCGATCTGGGGCGTGAACTAACGTTCGGTTTCGCCGCGCGTGCCGGCCGGGCCGGCCAAGTCGCGCCATGTCGAGCACCGTTTCGTTGGCGCCGATGCCAATCCCAATCCCAATCCCAATCCCAATCCCTACCTTGCGCGGGCGGTTACGCTGGCGGGTGTCCACCACGGTATCGTCAACCAGATCGATCCTGGCCCTGCCGTCGAAGGCGCTGGTTACAAGGCTGCTACGCAGACGCACCAGGTGCCGGGCAACTGGTATGCGGCTATCGATGCGCTCGACAAGTCCGACATTATGCGGGACTTTCTCGGAACGCGCTTTGTCGATATGTTTTGCGCGGTTAAGAGCGTGGAGCAGGACCGCTTCTTCAGCGAAGTGGTCTCGCTGGAATACTACTGGTACCTCAAGACAGTCTGAACTCGCCCTTCAGGCATCAGCCCGCCAGACAGGGAACAACGCCGTGACCGAACACACGAATGATCCGGTCATCGCCGACCTGATCAGGCGCCGTGATGCTGCGTTCGGCCGCGGCGCAAAACTCTTCTATGATCAACCGTTGCATCTGGTGCGGGGGGAGGGTGCGCACCTCTTCGATGCAGGCGGGCGGCGCTATGTCGACATGTACAACAACGTGCCGTGCGTCGGCCACGCGCACCCGCGCATTGTCGAGGCGATGGCGCGGCAGCAGGCAACGCTCAACACGCACAGCCGGTATCTGCACGAAAGCGCGATAGCTTTGGCCGAACGGCTCACCGGCCTGCAGCGCGTAACGGAAAGCGCGATTTTCAGCTGCAGCGGCACCGAAGCGATCGAAGTGGCGCTGCGCATGGCGCAGATCGCCACAGGAGCGCGCGGCATCATCTGCACCGATCACACGTACCACGGCAACAACATCGTCGTTGGGGCGCTAACCAACCTGAGCGCGCAGGACAGAAGCCATTCTGGCGTGCGTGCGATCCCCTTTCCCGAAACCTATCGCCCCATCGAACCTGGCCTTGCCGGCGTGGCGCTGGCCGATGCCTATATCGCCCGGCTGCGCGCTGCGATCGAGGAACTGCAGGCTGATGGCTCGGGCTTTGCGGCGCTGATACTTTGCCCAATCCTGGCCAACGAGGGTCTGCCGGACATTCCGGAAGGCTTCATGGCCAAGGCTGCGCAGGTGGTGAAGGCGGCAGGCGGCCTGATCATCGCCGACGAGGTTCAGGCAGGGTACGGGCGCACCGGGCAATGGTGGGGATATGATGCGGTCGCCCTCGTGCCCGACATCGTGGTAACGGGCAAACCGATGGGTGCAGGCCTGCCGCTTGCGGCCACCACCGGAAGCCGCGATCTGGTTGAAGGCTTTCGCGCGCAGACCCGCTATTTCAACACGTTTGCCGCCAGCCCCTTGCAGGGCGAAGTGGGCCTTGCCGTGATCGAGACGCTCGAATCCGAAGGCATGATCGATAATGCGCGCGATGTCGGGGCGGTGTTGAAGGCGGGTCTGGCAGAACGCGCCAGGCATTGGGACGACCTCGGCGACGTGCGCGGCATTGGGCTGTTTATCGGGGTCGAGTTCGTCGACGGCCAAGGCGGGCCGGACAATCCCCGCGCGTTCGACGTTGTCTGCCGCCTGCGCGACCGCGGTTTCCTCACCTCGATCGATGGGGCGTTCAACAACATGGTCAAGATCCGTCCACCGCTGCCGCTACGATCCGTTGATGCCATGGCATTCCTAGACGCATTCGATGGCGTGATGAAAGACATCCATGGCTGAAACGCTGACGATTGACCGTTACGTTGATGCGGCGCGGGTTGCGGCTGAAGCGTTCGGCCTCAAAGCGGCAGAGCTGACGCCCGTCTCGATGACCGAGAACGTCGTGTTTCGTCTTCGCGAGGCGCAGACAGGCCAGCTATATGCGCTGCGGCTGCACCGGCCGGGTTACCATGCGCTGGAGACGCTGGTTTCGGAGCGCGCCTGGACTTCGGCGCTTGCCGAAAAGGGCATGATCGTGCCCACCGGTCGTCGGGCAACGCGTGGCGACTGGTATGTACCGATTGCGACGCCCGATCCGGGCGGAGTGCGCCATGCCGGTTTGACGATCTGGCACGAAGGACACACGCTGGAGAGCAGGATCGGGACCGAACGGGGAACAGAGACCTGGCCGTGGTTTCACCGGCTGGGCGCCCTGATTGGCGAACTGCACACGCATACGCAGAACTGGGCTATCCCTGCCGGCTTTGTCCGTCATCGGCTTGATCGGGATGGCCTGATGGGAGAAGTACCGTTCTGGGGCCGGTTCTGGGAGAGCACGCTGCTCGACGAAGAGGAGCGCCGCTTGCTATCGTCGGCGCGTGTGTGGGCCACGGCAAGGTTGCATGAACTAGAGGCCAGCGGTGCGGCTTTCGGACTGATCCATGCCGATAGTCACCTCGACAATGTCCTGATCAGCGGTGACTGTCTGGGATTGATCGACTTCGATGACTGCTGCTTTGGATGGCAGGCGTTCGATATGTGCGTGGCCCTGCACAGCAGCTGGAGCCATGCCGACTTCCCCTCTATCCGCGATCACTTTCTGGCAGGCTATGAAACGCAGCATGCGTTGCCGGCCGATATCCTTCAGCAGCTGGACCTGTTCCTGCTGATCCGGTCGCTGCAGCTGGTGAGCTGGCGCGAAGCGCGGCCCAATATTCCCGCCAATCTCCGCAAAGAGCTCTGGATGCCGAAGCTGGTGCGGGACATCGAGCACGCGCTGGCCGCAACCGGCTAACGGGCGAGCTGGCCTAGCCAGTTCCGCAGCTAGGTGCGGTGGACCAATCAGCAGAATGTTTTTCATTCTAGACCTCGAAGTGTGATCACATTACCGTGTTCTAGGTCGATTTTGTTTGCAACTGCATGCCAGGCGTTAGTGATCACAAGGAGGATGTCATGGCCAGCTTGACGCGGCGAGGAATGATGGTGGCAGCGGGCGCAGGCGGTGCATCGCTGCTGGCAAGGGGAGCGGGTGCCTCCGGCGCAGTACCAGCGGGGACAGCAAGGCCTGCGCCGCGCCCGGAATGGGTTTACGACGCGACGGTCGAGCTCGAGAAGGACATCCCGATGGGCACGACAATTCGCGGTGATCGCTTCCGCGTGCCGATCATCGGCGGCACGTTCTCAGGTCCCGAACTGCAGGGCCGTATCTTTCCGGGCGGCTTTGACTGGCAGTTGCTGCGCCGTGACAAATACTGGGAATTGTCGGCGGACTATTTCATGGAGACCAACGACGGGGTGCAGATCCATGTGCTCAACCAGGGCCTGTGGTATAGCCCTACCGGCGATTGGCCTGCGACATATGCAGTGACGACGCCGCAGCTTGAGGCGCCGGATGGGCGCTATGACTGGCTCAACCGTTACATCTTCACCGGCACTGTCGGGCAAGGCGGTACGGCTGAAAAGCCGGCGGTCAAGCTTTCGATCTTCCGGTTGTTGAATCCATGATCATGCGAGGTCGCGAGGTCGCGAGGCCGTCAGCCACGCCTGCGTGGTTTTCGGCCCTCGGCGGCAGCCGCAGCGGCAGCGTTGAAGCGCATCAATTCGTTCCCGATATGTGTGATGCCGTCGCGAAGATCGGCCTCGATCGCGATCCGCAAGGCCAACCGATTGCGCGCACGAAGCGCAGCGAGCGCTTCGCCGTGACGGTCGAGCATATAGTCTGGCCCAACTTCCAGGAGCGCCTGCCGAAGGAACGGTCCGATCTGTAGCCAGAGCGATTCAATCAGAGGTACGAAAACCGAATCCGGCGTTGCTGAGTACAAGGTGCGGTGGAACGCGAAGTTCGCTGAGAGCCAGCGGTCATAATCCCGCGCCAGCATACCGGCATCGACTTCGGCATCATACTCTTCGAGCTTGGCGATCAGAGCATCGTCCACATGGCTGAGAGCCCGGGTCGCAGCCTCGGTTTCCAGAGCGACGCGGGCTGCCAACAGGTCATCGAAGCGATCAGGGGACATCAAGGGTATGCGAATCCGGCGGTTGCCAAGCAATTCAACTGCGCGCTCGGCCGCCAATCGGCGCAAGGCCTCGCGTATGGGCATGGCGCTCACACCCAGTCGTTCTGCCAGGCCGCGGATTGTCAGTGCTTCTCCGGGAGCGATTCGCCCGAGCAGGATGTCGGTCCGCAGTTCGCTGTAGACCCGCTGTTGGACGGTCACGATATCCGCCGTGGTATCCTCGTCCAAATGCATGGTCTGGTCGATGCTAGGCAATTGTTATACCTCAGAACAAAGTGGCAGGGCGATTTGTGATGCCAATTTGAGCACATTAGCGCACTCGAGCGGTAGCTGACAGCCAAACGATGTCGCAATAAGTGATCACATTATGGACGCAATCAAAGGCCTCTTGGCAACCTTTAGCGTCTTTATCTTGATGGTCTGACGCTGACCGCGCTGGTCGCCGGGCTCGTCAGCCGCGATCTGGGCGTGCAGATGCACACCGATGGCGACAGGGCGGTCAGGACCGCGCTCGATGCCGTCGATGCCGTCGAGGCCGCCCGCAAGACACCCAGCGCGCCTTGGTTTCGCCCCGGCTTTGCGCATGACGGGGTGATGGACCCGGCTGACTATCCTCGCGATGACCATCAATGCGGCCTATTCGCTCAAGATGAATGACAAGACCGGATCGCTGGAAGTGGGCGAGTGTGCCGGCATGATCGTGATCAACCGCAATATCACCAACCTCGCGCCGACCATGATTGCAGACACGAAAGTCTTGCTGGTGATGGTTGGTGGACGCCAAGTCTACCACGCGCCTTTGGCAAAGTGACCGCTGGGGGGCTCAATGCCCTGCTACCAGAGCCCGGCGCTCGGCACGGCGGTGGGTGTAGAGCGGCACCAGCCCTAGCGCCAAGCCGCCAATGCCGATTACCAGAGCGCTCAGCTGCAGGGTCTTGAAGCTGTAGAAGCCTACCACGAGCAGGAACACTCCGGCAAAGCCCGGCCAAACCACGTGGGTTAGCGCCGTGCCGAATCCGCTGCTCATCTTGCTGCGGAAATGCCAGGCGCAGGCGATGCCGGTGATGCCCATATAGAAGCAGATGTCGAGCCCGATCGCCGAGACGGAATCCGTCAGGATGCGCGAGACAGAGGACGAGAACGACGAGGCAAAGATCATCACCGTACCGATCGCCCAGATGACCAGCGTGGCGGCCACGGGGGTGTGCCACTGCGGATTCACTTGCGCATAACGCTCATGCATCATTCCGGCGCGCGACATGGCAAACAGGCTGCGGCTGAACTGAATGATCTGCGTTTCGATTGCGCCCACCGTGCTGAGCATGGTGGACATGACCGCGATGTAGCTCAACGGATGCGGGAGAAGCTTGTCGGCCAGGGTATAGAGCACGTTCGAGCTGGCGGCTGATACTTCGGAATCGGTCAGCGAAATGAGGATGACGAGGGTCAGGATGAGGAATGTCGCCATGGTATTGGCCATGGCAAGAACAGCGCCGCGCCCGCTGGCAGGCTCGGCCCCTTCCTCGCTCTCTTCGCCGAGGTTCAGCGTAACGTCCCAGCCCCAGTAAAAGAACACAGCAACGAGCGCGCCCGACACGAACGTTTCAGGCGTGAAAGCAAAGGGCGAGATCCAGTCCCACGACGGCACGTGAATGGGATGGTTCCAGAATTTGCCAAGGCCCGCGAAGATCAGGACAAGGACGATGATCGTTTCCGTGCCCAGCAGTATCACCTGAAAGACCGCCGCGTGCAAAATGCCCCGCAGCACGATCGCGGTTACAACGGCCAGCCATAGTGCCGCGACAATCGAACACCAAAGCGTGCTTTCCGCTAGATGGGGGGCAACAATCAGCAGCGTGGCCGTGGCGGCCGGAACCGTGGCGGACACCATGAAGACCAGCGATGCGACGAGCAGTGCCCACCCACACATGAAGCCCCACGATGGGCCGAAGATCTTGCCAACCCAGGCGAAGGCGGCGCCTGCATCGGGGATGGTGCGGTTCAGGTTCACGAAAGCGAACATGATGCCGAGCATGATCAGCCCGCAATAGAGCAGGCTGCCCATGGCCTGCACGCCGACAGCGGCAAGGATCGCGGCCGTGCTGACTGCCACGGTGAAGGCCGGAGCGGTTCCTGCAATGCCCATGACGGTTGAATGAAAGACGCCCAGCGCATTTTTCTGAAGTTCGGTTTGTGCGTTCAACTTGGGTACTCCAGATGTCTGGCTGGACCGGTGTGCAAAGGCCTTTGCGATCGGGTGTCTGCGCAGTGGCTGCGCGAGATGATGCCCCGGTTGGCACACCTGCACAACATAACTGTCGAACTTGTTGCGGCCCGGCATCTTCTCGGTGAAGCCACGCTTGGCCAGCGTATAGAAGGACAAGACGATGACGCTGAGCGGGCACCGCAATTCCGGCGGTCTCGCTAGCTGCCGTCTGCACAGCAGCTGTTGAAAAGGGCAGCAACGAGGCCCCAACCAATAGGGCGAAATTGTAAGAGCGCATCGATATCTGTCTCTCCTCCCATCAGGCACACTCCGGTGCTGACCCAGCGGGAGAAGAGAGAGCGCACGCCGCCTTTTTCAGAAGACGCGAAGAATGTCCTCCCCAGCGGTGTTAGCACTATCCCATGCTTTATTTAATCATCGATTAGATGACGGGCCGTTGTTTGGACCGATGAGCCTTGTCAACAGTGCGCACGCATGGTTAGCGCGACGAAAAGGAACGCCGGCATGGGTAACGCAAAACCGTCCTACCACCGCGAAAATCTCAAAGAGGAACTGCTGGCAGCCGCGCTCGCCTATGTCGAAGCCGAAGGCCATCAAGACCTGTCGGTGCGCAAACTGGCCCAGATGATCGGCGTCTCGCCGGGGGCGCCCTATCATCACTTCCCGGATCGAAGGGCTTTGCTTCTTGCGGTTGCTCTGGAGGGTTACAAGATCCTGAATGAGGAGGCGCTCGGCGTGGTGCAGTTGCATCTCGATGGCCCGCAAATCCTGCATCTTGTGTGCTCTGCCTTCCTGAAATTCGCCAAGAACCATCGGCGCCTTATGGAATTGATGTATGAGAGCGAACTGACCAGGCCCATGCTGGACCCCGTGATCCAGGGCGCGCAGCAGGCTGGCTATCAAATATTTCGCAACGCCGTGCGATTGGCTGGCCCCAATCTTGCCACTGGCGATCTGGGGGCGGTCATCGCCACAGTATGGTCTGCGATGTATGGATTCGCCTTGATGCGAGATCGCCAGATGATCCAGCCCCATGACGAGATTAGCGAAGATCAATCCGAAGCTGCAGCCGATGCCATCGTGCGGCAGGCAATCAGGCTCGTGACCCGCAGCTGAGCCAACACACGGCAATCTTTCCCGGGGCCAATCGATCCATCAATGCACATGCCTGTGAATCGGCTTGACAAAGATGACGTCAAAAATCTAATCATCGATTAGATTATACGCGCATTGGTCGCCATCATGATCAAGGTGAGAGATGGCCGGCCAAGCCCAACGCGAACCCCAACCGGGCCTTCCTGCCAAAATCGCCCATTCTGCGGCAGGCCCACAGGCCTGGATCAAGGTGCCTTTGGCTGTGGCAGCGCTCATCACCGCTTTCGCGCTGGCCTATCGCCAGCCGCCCACCACCATTTGATCGAGGGTCGAATATGTCAAAAATCAAAAGGGGCATCAGCCTCTACAGTTTTCAGGAGGAAATGTTCCTCGGGCGCATGAGCGTGGAAGATGTGGTCGCTTTTGGCGCGCAGCTTGGCGCGAAGGGCATCGAGATTCTGCCCGAGCAGAACATGCCCACTTTCCCCAACATCACCGACCAGCAAATCGGCGAATGGCGAGATATGCTGGCTCGCCATGGCGCGCATTTCACCTGCTATGACATGTTCCTAGACACGAAGCGCCGCAAGGACCGCTTGATGAGCGACGAGGAACAGGTGGAAAGCATTCACCGCGACCTGGCGCTGTGCAACCGCCTCGGCATCAAAAACATGCGCATTCTGATCTTCGTGCGCCCCGACATTCTGGAAAGATGCGTGCCGTTGGCGGAAAAGCTGGACGTGCACATGGGCGTGGAAGTGCATGCCCCTTGGTATCTGGACCATGCATGGATCCTGCGCACGATCGAAGTTGCCGATCGCCTGAAGACCAAGCATCTGGGCATCCTGCCTGATATGGGTATCTTCATGAAGCACTATCCGCCCGCCTTCCGGGCGCGTTTTGAACGTCAGGGCGCGCGCCCCGAGGTAACGCAATTCATCGTAGACCAGCACGAGCAGAAGGTGATGTGCGAATATACGATCTATGAGGTCGCGGTGAAGATGCAGGGCAACAAGGCCGAAGTGGCCATGGCCGAAACCTTGCGCCACGCTCCCTATGCCAACCCCAGGCGGATCGGCGATTTCGCCCCGTATTTCCGCCATATTCAAGCCAAGTTCTATGAGATGAATGAGGATTATACCGATCCGGCACTGGCCTACGACGAGGTGATCCCCGAACTGGTAAAGGCTGGTTGGGAAGGCACGTTGTCTTCGGAATATGAAGGCAACCGCTGGATTCAGGACGTGCATGAAGTGGACAGCCGCGAACAGGTGCGCCGCCAGCATGTGATGTTTGAACGGCTGATCGCCAAGGCTGAAGCGGAGCTTGCGTAATGTTTGACAAGTACATCATCGACCCCGCCTCGGTGCAGAACATCGGCCCTGCCAACGCGCCCACCGGCTTCTCCTTCACCACCAAGCTGGGCTATTATCGCGGCCTTGGCCTGTCGATGGTGGAAGACCTGAAAGTCTCCATCGACGACGAGGCGCTGCCGCGCGAAGCTGTGCTGTTTGACGAAGGCCAAGGCCCGCTGACGCTGGACGAGATGGAAGAGACTTTCGACCGCCGCTGGGCCTTTGGCGCGCCGGCCACGATTGCCGTGGCGCTGGAAGGCGGCTTCCCCAAGGGCGAGCACAAGCTGACCCTGCAGCAGCGCCTGCGCATCTCCTATATGCCTTTCCCCAGCTTCAACAACGACGAGAAGGTAATCAGTCTGTGATGTACCGCAGAGCCATGTTGGGCGGGACTGTTGCCAAGAGCGCCCCCCACGGCTCTGCGTGCTGATGGCGATGCCCATTGCCCGCCTTTGCCGCGGCCCATGGCCAGAGATCGCCAGAGCGGCCACAGGGCTGTGGGGAAGAGCAATCAACCGGCCGCGCGCAGCGCCAAGTTTCCATTCATCTGCTGCACCAGCGCGGCCACTGCGTTGGCGGGGACCGGGCGGCTGATCAGATAGCCCTGGATCATGTCGCAGCCCTCGGTCCGCAGCACTTCCATGTGCGAGGCCAGTTCGACCCCTTCAGCCAAAGTCTCGATGCCCAGCGCTGCGGCCAATGTGGTGATGGCGCGGATGATGGCGTGGGCGCCCGCATCGCTGTGGAGATCGCGCACGAAGCTCTGGTCGATCTTGAGCTTGTCGAACGGAAACGAGCGCAGATAGCTGAGAGAGGAATAGCCCGTACCGAAATCATCGAGCGCGATCCGCACGCCCAGCGAGCGCAGGCCATGCAGCACCGAAAGGGTGCGGTCCACATTGCCGATGAAGATGCTTTCGGTGATCTCCAGTTCCAGCCGGGACGGCGGCAGGCCAGCTGCGGCCAACGCCTGCACGATCGCCTGTGCGAGTGCCGGACTGCCAAACTGACGGGGTGAAATGTTGACTGCGACGGAGAGGTCGTCCGGCCATTGCGCCGCTTTTGCGCAGGCATCACGGATCACCCATTCACCGATCTGGATGATCAGGCCGGTTTCTTCGGCCAGCGGGATGAACTCGGCGGGGTTGACGAGGCCGCGTTCGGGGTGATGCCAGCGGATCAGCGCCTCGAAGCCTTTGAGCCGCTGTTCGGCCATGCTGTAGAGCGGCTGGAAATGCAGCTCGAAGCCGCCATCCCGTACGGCGCTGCGCAGATCGAGTTCGAGCTGGCGGCGGCGGCGCGCTTCTTCGTCGAGCGAGGATTCGAAGAAGTGGTAGGTGCCCTTGCCCTCACTCTTGGCCCGATAGAGCGCCAGATCAGCGTTCTTGAGCAGTGTGTCACTGTCACACCCGTCTCCGGGGCCGATCGCGACGCCGAAGCTGGCTGAGCGCTGCATCTGGCGATCACCGATGAGTACATCCTCGT
>CANGJB010000075.1 GCA_947453945.1 Sphingomonadaceae bacterium | reverse complement strand
GCTGTCTGAACCGATCAGCGCGATTGTCGAAGGCGTGCGCATCGCGCTCGAAAACACCGCCCCCGAACTCGCGGCCGATATTGTCGATCAGGGCATCGTGCTGACCGGCGGCGGCGCGCTGATCCGCGGGCTCGACGAGCATCTGCGCGACGAGACCGGCCTTCCGGTCAGCGTGGCGGAAGACCCGCTTTCGTGCGTGGCGCTGGGCACCGGCCGCGCGATGGAAGATCCGATCTACCGCGGCGTGCTGATGACGGCGTGATGCCGCTGCCAATGACGCGGCGATCACATAAGGAAGGGTAGCATGGCGCGGCCTGCGGACCGGCGCCCGGGCTTTTCGCGCAGGGCGCAATACGGCATTTTCACTGGCTACGTCATCGCCGTGGCCGGTTTTGTCGCGGGCGCTGGGCTGCTGATCGTCAGCATTCTCAATCCTGCCGCTTTCAGTTCGGTGCGCGGCGCAGCGAGCGAACTGGCCCGCCCGGCAGGCGAGGCGGGCGCGGAGACGCGCGCCGCCGGGCAAGGCGTGATTGCCGCCATCGGCGCCTATTTCCAGGCCGGTCAGCAAAACGCCGCCCTCTCGCGCGAAGTGGCCGCCGCGCGGGCCAACGCCCTTACCATGCAGGCGCTGGAGAGTGAGAACCGGCGGCTCAAAGCGCTGCTCGGCATCGTCGATCCTGTGGTGAAACCCATCGCCGCGGCGCGGCTGATCGGCTCGACCGCCGCAAGCGCGCGGCGCTATGCGGTGCTCTCGGCCGGCTCTGCGCAAGGGGTCCGCGCGGGCCAGCCGGTGCGTTCGGCAGCGGGCCTGATCGGCCGTGTGATCGAGACCGGCCCCGGCACCGCACGCGTGCTGCTGGTGACCGATCCGGAAAACGTCGTGCCCGTGCGCCGCGCAAGAGATGGTCTGCCCGCCTTCATCGAAGGCAAGTCCGATGGGCGCATTGCGATCCGCCTGATCAACATGGGCGTCAACCCGCTCAAGCCCGGTGATGTTTTCGTGACCTCCGGCTCGGGCGGCCTCTATCCGCCGGGTATTCCCGTCGCGGTGGTCACCCAGGTGCTGCATGATGGCGGCGTGGGCCATCTTGCCAGCGATCCCGCCGATGCCGATTTCGTGGTGGTGCTGCCGGCGTTCCAGCCCGCCGCCGCCGCCGCACTGGGCGCCAGCCAGCAGGCCGCAGGCCCCGCGCCTGACGCTAGCGGGGGAGGCAACGGCATCTGATGCCCCTCACCCGCTTCCCTGATCTGCCGCACATCCCGGTACGACCGGAAGACATCGTGCCTCAGCGCATCAACCGCGCGCCCTCCCCCTGGCTCGCCTCCGGCTTGCCGTGGATCTCGATCATGCTCGCGTCGCTGGCCGCGTTTTCGCCGGTCATCGCTTCGGCCCCGGTGGTGCCGCCGCTGGCGTTCATGGTGTTTCTGGCCTGGCGCATGCTGCGCCCCAGCCTCCTGCCGATCTGGGCAGGCTTGCCTCTCGGCGCGTTCGATGATCTCTACAGCGGCCAGCCGTTCGGTTCAGGCATCGTGCTGTGGTCGGCGGCGATGCTAGTGATGGATTCGATCGACAACCGCTTGCTGTGGCGCAGCTTTGTGCAGGACTGGGCGGTCGCAGGCCTGCTGATGACAGCCTATCTCGTGCTGGCCGCCGCATTGGCCGGGCTCGCCGCAGGCTATCCGCTGCCGATGGTGATCGGCCCGCAGCTTCTCGTCACGCTCGCGCTCTATCCGTTGGTAACCCGGCTAATGGCGCTGCTCGACCGCATCCGCCTCCTACCCCTCAGCACGGTCTGACCGGCATGCGCCAGACCTGGACTTGGCCCTGGTCCAAACCGGTTCGGCCGCTTCCGGTGTCCGGGGCGCAGCTCACCAATTCGTTCGAGCGGCGCACGTTCGTGCTGGGCATGGCGCAGGCGGGCGTCGGCATGCTGCTGGCCGGGCGGCTGACCTGGCTGGCGGTGGCGGAAAACGCCAAGTACCGTGCGGCCTCCGAAAGCAACCGCGTCAACCTCACGCTTATCCCGCCCCGGCGCGGCTGGGTGATCGATCGCACCGGCGCGGCGCTTGCGGCCAACCGTGCCGATTTCCGCGTCGATATCGTGCCAGACAGGGTAGTCGATGCCGATGCCACCCTCGGCATGCTCGCAGGGCTCCTCGGCCTCACCGCCGACCGGGTGAGCGATATCAAGGACAAGCTGGAGAAGGCGCGCGGGTTCCAGCCGGTCGAGGTGGCCTCCAGCCTCGATTGGGAGAAGTTCGCCGCTGTCAGCGTGCGCCTGCCGGAATTGCCGGGCGTCATCCCCCAGCGCGGCTTTTCGCGTTATTACCCCACCGGTCCGGCAGTGGGCCACCTTGTCGGCTATGTCGGCCCCGCCTCAGCCGAGGACTATGAGAAAGAGCACAACCCGCTGCTCATTACCCCCGGCTTCAAGATCGGCAAGGACGGGCTGGAAAAGCATTTCGAGGAGCGCCTGCGCGGCGTGCCGGGTGCACGGCGAGTGGAAGCAACGGCAGGCGGGCGCGTCGTGCGCGATCTCGGCACGCGTGAGGATGTGCCGGGCAAGCCCATCCAGCTGACCATCGATGCCGCACTGCAGGATTACGCCGCGCGCCGGATCGGCCTCGAATCCGGATCGGTCGTCGTGATGGACTGCGCCACCGGCGATCTGCTGGCGATGGTCTCGATGCCCAGCTTCGATCCCAACAGCTTTGCCGATGGCATCGGCCGCATCGAGTGGAAGATGCTGGCGGAAGACGATCACGTGCCGCTGCGCAACAAGGTGCTTCGCGGGCTCTATCCGCCTGGCTCGACCGTGAAGCCCATGGTCGCGCTTGCGTTCCTCGAAGCAGGGCTTGATCCCGAAGCCAGCGTGGGCTGCGCCGGGGGCCTGCGCGTGGGCAACCGCGTGTTCCACTGCTGGAACCACCGCGGCCACGGCACGACCAACATGATGAAGGGCATCTACCAATCGTGTGACGTCTACTTCTATCATTTTGCGCAGCAGATCGGGATGGACAAGATCGCCGCGATGGCCCGCCGCCTCGGCCTCGGGCAGGAATTTCCGATGCCTTATCCGGGCCAGTCATATGGCACCGTGCCCGATCCTGCCTGGAAGCAGCGCAAGTATGGCAAGGAATGGGCGATCTACGATACCGTGAACGCCACGATCGGCCAGGGCTACATGCTGGTCAACCCGCTGCAGCAAGCCGTCATGGCCTCGCGGCTTGCCTCCGGCCTCCAGCTCGCGCCGCGCCTGCTGATGAACCACCATGCGCCCGCCGCGCCCTCGCTCGGCATCCGGCAGGATCATCTCGATCTGATCCACGCCGCGATGAACGAAGTCGTCAATGGTCGCGGCACCGCTGGCAAGGCGCGCCTGCCCGTGCCCGGCGTGCAGATGGCGGGCAAGACCGGTACCGCCCAAGTCGTCGGGCTCAACGTAGGCAACGGCAAGGGCGGCCTGTGGAAGCACCGCGACCACGGCCACTTCATCTGCTTCGCCCCGTTCGACAAGCCGCGCTATGCCTGTGCGGTGGCGATCGAACACGGCGGCGGGTCGGGTGCTGCCTACCCGATCGCGCGCGATGTCATGACCTTCCTGTTCGACCGCGCCAAGGCGATGGAAGTGCTTGAGGGCTACGAAAAGAGCTGGGGCGGCAACGTGCAGCAGCGCATGGCCGCGCGCTACAACGCCTATGCCGCCAAGTTCGGCGCAACCGCACCGCAAGCGCCCGACGAGGCACAGGCAGCCGAAGCCGTGGCGGCAGACAACACCCCTGTCGATCAGCCGACCGCTCCGCAGACCGACGCGGCACCCCCTGCGCCAGAGCCCGAAGTGACGCCTGCCCCAGCCCCGGCCCAGAGCACGGCGCCAGCCGCTGCACCATCGCCCGCTCCCGCCGCCGCGCCCGTGTCGGCACCGGCACCGGGGCGCTGACATGCAGCGCGCCTACATCCCCGGCTTCATTGCCCGCCAGCCGTGGGGCGTGATCCTTCCGCTCCTGGCGCTCGTCCTGTTCGGCGGGGCCGTGCTCTATTCGGCGGCGGGCGGCCATCTCATGCCGTGGGCGCTGCTCCATGTGCTGCGCTTCCTGGTGTTCCTAGTCATGGCCATGGTCATCTCCCGCATCCCGCAGGAATGGTTCAAGAACGCAGCGCTCCCGTCTTACGTCATGCTTTGCGTGCTGCTCGTGCTGGTCGAACTCATTGGTCGGGTGGGTGGCGGGAGCCAGCGCTGGCTCAACCTCGGCTTCATGCAGCTCCAACCGTCCGAACTGATGAAGCCGGGCATCGTGCTGGTGCTCGCGTGGTTTTACAGCGTGCTGCCCCCGTCCGAGATTCGCACCGGGCGGGCGATTGCCCCGGCCGTGCTGCTGCTGGGCCTGCCGGCGGGGCTTGTGATGCTCCAGCCGGATCTAGGCACAGGGCTTGCAATCAGCTTCGGCGCCGTGGTCATCATGTTCCTGGCAGGGCTTCCACTGTGGCTGTTCATCAGCGGCGGTGCGGCTGTCGCGGTCGCCGCGCCGCTGGCGTTCTTCACGCTGCTCCACGATTACCAACGCAAGCGCGTGCTGGTGTTCCTCGATCCGGAAAGCGATCCGCTGGGCTCGGGTTATCACATCACCCAGTCAAAGATCGCGATCGGTTCGGGCGGCCTGTTCGGCAAGGGCTTCGGGCAAGGCTCGCAAAGCCACCTCGATTATCTGCCCGAAGCGCACACCGACTTCGTGTTCGCCACGATGGCGGAGGAATGGGGAATGATGGGCGGCCTGTTCGTGCTGACCGTCTTCGCGCTGGTGCTGCGCTGGGGCATCGCTGTGGCCCTGCGCGCGCCCGACCGCTTCTCACGCTTGCTCGCGGCAGGCATGGTGACCACGATTTTCTTCTATGTGTGCATCAATTTGATGATGGTCATGGGTCTGGCACCGGTGGTCGGCATCCCGCTTCCCTTCGTGAGCCACGGAGGCTCCTCGATGATGACGAACATGTTGTGCATCGGCACGCTGATGGCGGTGGATCGCTGGTCCCAGCGGCAGGATGGCACCTTCCGGTAAAAACGCGAAATTGGGGCTTGGCAGCGCCCCAAAAATCGCTAATGGGACCACTCCCGGTCGCCGGAGACGGTTCGGGTAGCACTCCGGTGCGGACGCATAGCTCAGTTGGTAGAGCAGCTGACTCTTAATCAGCGGGTCCTTGGTTCGAGCCCAAGTGCGTCCACCATTTTCAATATATAAATGAATGCCTTAGGCTCGGTCGGACAATATGTCGTCGGCCACCTGTTTCGTCTAGGTAGCTTTCTAGGTAGCTCGCGAAAGTGCTCAGAAGACGGTGTGATTGCCAACATCGGATGGAAACTGCGCGAAGCCGATCGGTTGATGTTGGCTTTACGCCCGAGTCAGGCCGATTGGCCTCCGATCCGAAGAGCGACTATTTGTTCATGGACTCCAACGGACCGCAGTGAATGACCGGGTCTGGGACATAGCTGTCGTTCCTACGCGAAGCATCAAGCGGCAGCTTTGTATCGCACAGCCGACATGCCACGGTTGCCGTGGCTACGCGGATCCAGAGCAGCAGAGCTTAATGATAAGGGCTAGAGGTCATCGGTAGCGGCACGTCCCGAACCGCACGATCGCGGATCGCTTCCGAGCACCTCCAAGTGTGAACGACACAGCAGTTTGGCGCGGAAGGCCGGGCTTGCGTAGTTTCCGAGGCTGCATCTCCGCCATGTCCTAGGGCTAGCCCTGCCTTCAATGGCGAGGCCCGTTTGCCTTGGCAAATCTCGCCCTTGGCGCAAAAGGACCAGACGCAATGAGCAGATACTATTTTGTCGGCAGCGGCATTGCCTCGCTGGCCGGCGCGGTCTTTCTCATCCGCGATGGCGGCGTGGCGGGCAAGGACATCACGATATTCGAGGAATGCCATGCGCTTGGCGGAGCTTTCGATGCGCATGGCGATGCAGAGCACGGCTACCGCATGAGTGGCAGCCGGATGCGCCATCACGAGAACCTGCCACTCGCGATGATAACCGGCTACAAGCGGGCAGCAGTTGGAACGGACATCGATAATGCGCCTGCTCCTCGTTGAGGATAATGCACGGCTGGCGAGCCTGATCCGCGAGGGTCTCGATCGTCAGGGCTTTGCGGTTGACTGGTGCGAAACCGTGGCCGGGGCCGAGCATGCCCTGACAATCAACGGGTATGACCTGATGCTCCTCGATCTCGGCCTGCCCGATGGCGAAGGACTTGATCTGGTGCGCGGGCTCCGGCGGCGGCAGGACACGATGCCGATCCTGGTCCTGACCGCGCGTGGCGGGCTCGATGATCGGGTGCTCGGCCTTGATGCCGGCGCGGACGATTATCTGGTGAAGCCCTTCCAGATTCCCGAACTTGCCGCGCGGTGCCGGGCGCTGCTGCGGCGGCCGGGCGCGTCGCTGGGAACCGAGCTCTCCGCCGGCAATATCACGCTGCATTCGGCCGAGCGCAGCGTGAAGGTGGCAGGCGAGCCCGTAGTAGCGACACCGCGGGAGGTTGATTTGCTCGAATGCCTGCTACGGCGCGCAGGACATGTCGTGGCCAAACAGGCGCTTGAGGGCGCACTTTATTCCATGGATGCAGAAGTGACACCGAACGCGTTGGAGGCTTGCGTCTCGCGCCTGCGCAAGCGGCTGGCGACGGCCGGTGCGGATGTGCAGATTAGGACTGTACACGGCGTGGGCTATGCGCTGTTCGCGCCGATGCCTGCGCATGGATAAGGCGGGCAACAGCAAGAGGGGCCCCGCCGGCCCCACGCTCTTCCGGCAAATCGCGACGCGGCTGGCCGCTTTCACGCTCCTGTTCGCGCTGCTCGACGTCGGCATCGTTGTATTCACTTACAGCAGCCAGCCTGAATCGCTGGCGCAGGAACTCCTGACGCTGGAAGCTGACAAAGCAGAACGATCGACGGCACTAGCACCTGATTTGCTGGCCGGGCCACCTGGGGCGGAGCACTGGGCGGCCAGCTATGTCGAACCGGCTGTTGGCGGATCCGTGCCTCTGAAATCGCGGGTCGACGCGCCCGGCGGCATCCTGATGGACTGGACCCGCCGCGAACGCATTCCCGGCGGCTACCGGATCTCAGGTGTCCGTTCGGTGCAGCAAGGTGGTCAGCAGCGGTGGCTGTTCATGCAGTTCGAAGGCGATGGCATCCGGCCCTATGTGCCCGTGATCGCCAACGAGATCGTCCAGCATGTCGTCCTGCCGCTGATCCCGCTTTCGCTCCTCCTGCTGCTGTTCAACGTCTTCGCCGTCCGCCGCGTGCTGGGGCCCCTCCAGCGCGCCGAAGCCGAAGTAGATGCGCTCGATCCCGACAACATCCTCATGCGCCTTTCGGAGGCGCCCGAGCCGCGGGAGGTCAATACGCTGGTGCGCGCGGTCAACCGCGCGCTGACCCGGCTAGACCAGACGATGGCGATCCTGCGCGGCTTTACCGCCAATGCCGCGCATGAGCTGCGGACGCCGCTTTCGATCATGCAGCTTTCGCTCGATAAACTGCCGCCCGGCCCTTTGCGTGATGACCTTCAGGCAGACACCCAGCATATGGCGCGGCTGGTCGGGCAGATGCTCGATCTCGCGCAGGCCGATGCGCTCGCGGTCGAGCCAGAGGCGCTGGTCGATCTTGCGGACATCGGGCGGGAGATCGTCGGGGCTATGGCGCCCAAGGCGTTCGCTGCACAGCGCGACTTGCGCTTCGAAGCGATCGGCGACACCCGCGCGCTTGGCCATGCCGAGGCGATCTACCGCATCTATCGCAACCTGATCGACAACGCGCTGGCCCATGCCCCCGGCGATACGCCGATCGAAGTCACCGCCGGGCCGGGGCCGCAAATCAGCGTGCGGGACTATGGGCCCGGCATTGCTGACGAGGACCTGCCGCACATCTTCGAGCGCTTCTGGCGCAAGGATCGGCGCAAGAGCGATGGCGCAGGGCTGGGGCTCGGCATCGTCCAGCGGCTGGCAGAGGCGCATGACGGCGCGATCACGGTCTGCAATGCACCTGGCGGCGGGGCTCTGTTCCGGGTGACGTTTGCACCGCCCGGACTGGGCTGATTAGCGCGCAGACGGTTGTTGGCGTCAGGTTTCTGTCAGGTCGTTGGCCGACCAAAGGTCCAGTCGCGGCCAACCTGCATGGCCATGTCTCAGGCCGCGCTGCATCAGATGCAGCACGGGCCGGAACAAACCGCCGCGACAGGGATTTTCGAACGTGACCAGATTGCATCTTCACCCTGAACGGCATCTCGTCTCGCGCATCGGCTGGCTGCGCGCAGCTGTGCTCGGGGCCAACGACGGTATCGTCTCGACCGCCAGTCTGATCATCGGCGTCGCCGCGGCCGCCGCAAAGCCGGCCGATATCCTGATTGCCGGTGCCGCAGGGCTGGTCGCGGGCGCGATGTCAATGGCGGCAGGCGAGTATGTCTCCGTCAGCTCGCAGTCGGATACGGAAGCCGCCGATCTCGCGCGCGAACGTGCTGAATTGGCGGGCAATGTCGACGCCGAGATCGCCGAACTGGCAGGGATCTACATCAAACGCGGCGTGGATGCCGTCACGGCTGACAGGGTAGCGCGGCAGCTCATGGAAAAGGATGCGCTGGCCGCCCACGCGCACGACGAACTTGGCATTTCCGACATGACCACGGCGCGCCCGATTCAGGCGGCGCTGACATCGGCTGCAACCTTCACGGCAGGCGCGGCTTTGCCCTTGGCCATCGTGATCCTGGCGCCCGCAAGCCTGCTGGTGCTGATCGAGGCTGTCGCCTCGCTGTTGTTCCTCGCGTTGCTCGGCGCGATCGGCGCACGAGCTGGTGGGGCGCAAGTTTGGACAGCGACATTGCGGGTCACCTTCTGGGGCGCGCTGGCGATGGCGCTGACCGCCGGGATCGGCAATCTCGTCGGCACCGCGGTGTGACCCACCGTGCTATTTCTCGATGAGCGGCCTGCGCACCAGCCTGCTCAGCCGCGAGGTTATGCCATTCGCGCTGATGCTTGTGGCACTGATCGGCGCGGCGCTGGCAGTCGATGCAGGATTGCACCTTGCAGGTGCGGTCTGGATCGGCCGCTATCTCGGCATTCCCGGCGTGCTGCTGATCCTCGTCTCGTCAGCCTATTCGCTGCGCAAGCACAAGGTCATCTCCTCGGGCAAACCAGTCACGCTGCTGCGCCTGCATGAGCGACTGGCCTGGGCCGGATCGCTTCTGATCCTCGTCCATGCCGGCATCCATTTCAACGCGGTGCTGGCGTGGATGGGCGACGTGATTGATGCAGGTCTGTCGACTTCCGAGGCAGCCGCCCTGCTGGCGTCCGATGGCCCCAACGAGCTCGCCCGCGCGGGGCAGCGTTCGGTCCTGCGCATTGCGCTGGGCGTGGTGCGCGAACCGATGCTGGCGTTGCTGCTGCTGGGCGGAGGTGCCTATCTGCTGCTCGGGAGCCTCAGCGAAGCGCTGATACTGCTGGCGTTCGCGACGTTTTCCATTGCCGTCACGGTCATTCAGGAAGCGCGGACCGAGCACGTGCTCGAAGCTTTGCGCGATCTTTCGGCCCCGCGCGCGCTGGTCATCCGGGGCGGGACGCGCCTGCGCGTTGCCGGGCGCGAGGTGGTGCGCGGCGATCTGATGGTGCTGGAACAGGGCGACCGGATTGCCGCTGATGCACGGCTGATTGAGGCCCATGATCTGCAGGCCGATGAATCGCTGCTGACGGGCGAATCCGTGCCTGTTGGTAAAGTCGCGGGGGGAGAGAAGACTGAGGAGGGCGCGCCGCGTCCGGGGGGCGATGGGCTGCCGTTCCTCTATTCGGGCTCGCTCGTCACGCGCGGCAGCGGGATCGCACGCGTTATGGCGACGGGGCAGCACAGTGAGATCGGCCGGATCGGCCAGTCGCTCGCGAACCTTGAAACCGAAGCCCCCCGCTTGCGGCGCGAGACCACGCGGATCGTGACATGGTGTGCGGCGGGCGGCGGCGCTGTGGCGCTCACAGTTGTGCTGCTGTTCGGCCTGCTGCGCGGCGGGTGGATCGAGGCCGTGCTGGCCGGGATTGCCATCGGCATGTCGATGCTGCCGGAGGAGTTTCCGGTGGTGCTCACCATATTCCTCGCGATGGGTGCGTGGCGGATCGGCAAGGTCGGCGTCCTCACCCGCCGCGCCGCCGCGATCGAGACGTTGGGGTCGGCCACCGTGCTGTGCACCGACAAGACGGGCACGCTCACCGAAAACCGCATGTCGGTGGCCGCTCTGTGGCTGCCCTCAGGGCAGACTTTTGCGCTGAAGGCGGGCGCCGTGATGCCGGATGGGTTTGGTGCGTTGGTCGAAACTGCTGCGCTTGCCAGTGCCGAGACCCCGAGCGATCCGATGGAAATTGCGCTTCACGGCGCGCGCGACAAGGAAGAACCGCTCGCAGCAGCGCAGGGCGATCTCGTGCAGGCCTATGGCTTGCGCCCGGACTTACTGGCGATGTCGAACGTGTGGGACGATGGCGAGGACTTGCGGCTCTCCGCCAAGGGCGCGCCGGAAGCGATTGCCGGGCTGTGCCGGCTCTCTGAAGCCGACCATACAGCCATGAAAGCGGCGGTCGAGACCATGGCGAAACGCGGCATCCGAGTGCTGGCTGTCGCCACCGCCGTGCCAAGAGACCGCAATTGGGCCAAAAGCCAGCAGGACTATCACTACAAGCTAACCGGACTTGTCGGGCTCGCCGATCCCTTGCGCGCCAGCGTCCCAGCCGCAGTCGCCGAATGCCGCAGCGCGGGTATCCGGGTGGTGATGATCACCGGCGATCATGCCGCCACCGCGCGCGCCATCGCGGCCGAGGCGGGGATCGCGGATGGCGATGTCCTGACCGGCGACGACCTTGCCGCGCTGGACGACGCTGCCCTGGCAGTGCGCCTGAAATCGGTCACCGTGTTTGCCCGGATCATGCCCGAGCAGAAGCTGCGCATTGTGGAGGCGTTCAAGGCGGGGGGCGAGATCGTGGCCATGACCGGTGACGGGGTGAACGACGCCCCCTCGCTCAAGGCCGCGCATATCGGCGTGGCGATGGGCAAGCGCGGCACCGATGTGGCGCGCGAGGCGGCGGCGATCGTTCTGATGGAGGACGATTTCGGTGCGATCGTGCAGGCGGTGCGGCTCGGGCGGCGGATCTACGACAATCTCCGCAAGGCCATGGCTTTCATCTTCGCGGTGCACGTGCCGATCGCCGGCCTTGCGCTGATCCCGCTGCTCTTCGGCTTGCCCCTGCTGTTCGGCCCGATCCATATCGCGCTGCTCGAAATGGTGATCGATCCGGTCTGCGCGCTGGTGTTCGAGGCGGAGGAGGACGAGGCAGATATCACGACACGCCCGCCGCGCGCGCCGGACGAGCCGCTGTTCTCTTGGCAGATGATCGCCTGGAGCGTGTTTCAGGGCGGCACGGCGCTTGCCATGCTGGCAGCCGTGCTGTTCGCGGAGACCGCGCGCGGCATGCCCGAAGCTGAATTGCGTGCCCTTATGTTCTTCGCGCTGATCGCTGCGGTGCTGGCGCTGACCTTCGTCAACCGCTCGTTCAGTGCCTCGCTGGGGCAGGCGCTGCTGCGGCCCAACCCAGCCTTGCGCCTGGTCCTCATGGCGATCGCCGCAATCACCGGGGCCATCCTGTTCATCCCGGCGGCGCAGACCCTGCTGAAGTTCGGCGCGATCGCATGGGGCGACATGGCGCTGGCGGCGGGTCTTGGCGCACTGCTGCTGGCCGTTCTTGAAGCAGGCAAGTTGGCTCTGGGCCGGTTTCTGGAGCGTCGGGGGCAGAATGCACCGCTCTTCCGCGAGAGTGCTGCTTGACCGCGCCGCCAAACCCGCACCCAAATCCTCACCGGGCCATAGAGCACGCTTTCCTGCTCATGCTGGTCGTGGCTGTCACGCTTGCCTTTGCCTGGCTGGCGGGTCCCTTTGCCGGTGCGATCCTGTGGGGCGTGATCGCCGCCATTCTCTTCGCCCCGCTCAACACCGCGCTGCTGCACCGCGCGCCGGGGCGGGCCAATCTGGCGGCTGCCAGCACGCTGCTGGCCGTGATCGCGGTCGCGGTCATTCCCGCCATGCTGCTGGGTGCGGCGCTGCTGAGCCAAGCGGCCGCGACGGTTGGCAGTCTGCAATCGGGCGAGATCGATTTCGCCCGCGGTTTCGCAGCGGCGGAACAGCATCTGCCGCACGCTGTGCGCGGTTGGCTGGTGGACCTCGGGCTTGGCGATTTCGCCATGGTGCGGGAGCGGATCAGCCGTGGCATCGCGAGCAGCCTCCAGCCGCTGGCTGGCCGGGCGCTCGATATCGGGCAATGGGCGCTCGCCTTCTTCCTGTCGCTCGGGGTGATGCTGTATCTCACCTTTTTCCTGCTGCGAGACGGCAGGCAGATCATCAACCGGATCGAAAGCTGCCTGCCGCTACCGCCCGATCAACGCAGCCTGCTGATCGCGCGGTTCGTCGAGGTCGTCCGCGCCACGATCAAGGGCAGCCTGATCGTCGCGGTGCTGCAGGGGCTGACCGGCGGCCTTGCCTTCTGGACGTTGGGGATCAGCGGCGCGCTGCTGTGGGGCGTGGCGATGGGGGTGTTCTCGCTGTTTCCCGCCATCGGCACCGCGTTCATCTGGGTGCCTGTCGCCGCATGGCTGCTGCTTACGGGCGACCTGTGGCGCGGCGGCGCCTTGTTCCTCGTCGGGTTCTTCATCGTCAGCAGTGTCGACAATGTCGTCCGACCGATCCTCGTCGGGCGCGACGCGCGGATGCCCGACTATATCGTGCTGATCGCCACGCTCGGCGGGTTCGAACTGATGGGCTTCAACGGTTTCGTGATCGGCCCGGTGATCGCGGCGCTGTTCATGGCGGTGTGGGACATCTTCCGCGACGCTCGGCCGACTGCGTAGATTCCGACAGTGTCGCGGCCAGAGGCGCAGCCACATACATCAGGTTCACAGTGGTGAACCTTACCCCTGCCCCATCGCTTCGGCAGCATGAGCGCGCCGGCTCCTGGCAGCCCAAGGCGATACCGTTGCACGCTCATTCCATTGGGAAGACCTCATGCGCAGCGTTTCGCTCACAGCCGCCGTCATGCGCGGGTCAGCATGAGGCTGGGGCTTCGGCTGGTGGCAGTGCCCGGTGTACTGGCACTGTCGGCTTGTGTGCTCGGGCCAAACTACCATCCCCCTGCGCTGGCGGCCCTAGCGGTTCCGCCCACCTATTCGGTGGCGTCCGATCCCTCTGCGCAAAGCGTCACAGCTCGCTGGTGGAACCAGTTTGGCGATGCGGACCTGACCCGACTGGAAGAGGCGGGCCTCGCCGCCAATCTCGATATCGCGCAGGCCCTCGCGCGGCTGCGCCAGGTGCGCGAGGCGCTGGCGCTGGCGCGCAGTGCGGCTCTGCCGACGGTTTCCGCATCGGGCAGCTACACCCGTACAGAGGCGATTGCCGCGCCCGCGGGGGCCAGCCTTGCGGGCGACAGCCTTTCGAGCGCCGCCGACGCAGCCTATCAGGTCGATCTGTTTGGCGGCCGGTCGCGCGCGATCGAAGCCGCGCGCGCCGAAACCGATGCCAGCCGGTTCGACTATGCCGCAGTGGCGCTGACCGTCCAGTCGACCATCGCCAGTACCTATCTGCAAGTCAGGCTGCTGCAGGCCAATCTCGCCAATGCGCAGGAAGCACGGACCAACCAGACTGACAATCTGCAGATCGCCGATTGGCGCCGGCAGGCCGGGCTGATCGGCCAATTCGACGTCGATCTGGCGCGGACCCAGCTCGCCCAGACGACCGCGACCATTCCGCAGATCGAAAGCACCCTCAGCCAGACGATCGCCGCGCTGGGAGTGCTGCTCGGCCGTGGTCCCGGGGCTTTGCGCGCCGAACTGGCGCAATCGCAGCCGATCCCCGTCGGCCCCGCCGGCCTTGCCGTGGGTATCCCGGCCGATGTCCTGCGCCAGCGGCCCGACGTTCGGTTTGCCGAACGGTCCCTGGCCGCAGCCACGGCGCGCATCGGCGTGGCAGAGGCTGCGCTCTATCCTGCGCTTTCGCTCGGCGGCAGCATCGGCACCGGTTCTGCCGCGCTGTCCAGCCCGTTCGATCTCATCACCGGCCAGGCCTTTGCTCGGATTGCCCAGACCATCTTCGACGGCGGGCGGCTGCGCAGCCTTGTGCGCTCGCAGCGCGCGGCAACCGATGGCGCCTTCGCCCGCTACAAGCAGTCGGTGCTGGTCGCGCTTGAAGACGTCGAAAATGCCGTTGTCGCGCTGCAGGCAGCGAACCGGCGCCAGATCCAGTTCGACCTCGCCGAAACTTCCGCAGCCTCATCGGCAGCGCTGGCGCGGCAGCAATATCGCAGCGGGCTGATCGATTATGCCGCGCTGCTGATCACCGAGAACCTGCTGATCACCTCGCGCAACGGCGCGGCGCAAGCGCGCCACGACCGGGCGGCAGCGCTGGTGCAGCTCTACGCGGCGCTCGGCGGTGGCTGGACCGACAGGGACGCCATACCGGATAGGACTGACAATGGCTGAACCAACCGAACCCGATGTGACCGTGCCTGCGACCACGATCGCGACCGAAGCGGAAACAACCGACGCCTTTCTGGGCGTCAAGCCAGTGCCCTGGTGGCGGCGCGGGGCCAAATGGCTGGTCCTGGGGCTGATCGCGGTCGTCGCGATCGGGCTGCTGGTGCGCACCTTCTCGGCTGTGCCGGCCAACCAGTACGCCACTCAGACGGTGCGTCGCGGGGCGCTGCAGGTCACTGTATCGGCCACCGGACGGTTGGCCCCGGTGAACCAGATTCTGGTCGGCTCTGAGCTGTCCGGTCTGGTCACCCGGGTCATGGTCGATGTCAACGATCCGGTTGTTGCCGGCCAGCAGCTCGCGC
>CANGJB010000074.1 GCA_947453945.1 Sphingomonadaceae bacterium | reverse complement strand
AGGCGGCGATAGACCTTGGCGCGGTCCGATTCCCACGAATCGAACACGGCGCCGATCGCGCCCCAGAGCTGTTCGTGCACATCCTGCGGGAACGGCCGGCGCAGCTCTTCGGCAACGATGGCCTTGTATTGGCTTACGAGCGCCTGCCAATGCTCGGCCCCCATCTCGACATCGGCGTAGAAGCCGTTGTCTTCCTTGACGATTTCCAGCGCATCCTCAAACCGGTGGTGATCGAGACCGAGCACCACGTCCGAATACATCTGGATGAAGCGGCGGTAGCTGTCCCACGCAAAACGCGCATCGCCTGAACCTGCCGCGAGGCCTTCGACAGTCACATCGTTGAGGCCGAGATTGAGCACGGTGTCCATCATGCCCGGCATCGAAACGCGCGCGCCCGAGCGGACCGAGACCAGCAGCGGGTTCGCCGGATCGCCAAACACGCGGCCCGTCGCCTTTTCGATATGGGCGACGCCATTGGCAACACCGCCGCGCAGATCCGCGTCAAACGCCTTGCCCGCCGCGTTATAGGCGGTGCAGACTTCGGTGCTGATGGTGAAGCCCGGGGGCACGGGCAGGCCGATGCCGGCCATCTCGGCCAGATTGGCACCCTTGCCGCCAGTGATGGTCTTGTCGCGCGAGCGAGGGTCGGAATTGGTAGCACCACCGCCGAAATGGAATACGTATGCGCTCATGCCGCCAACGAGGCTCCCTGCGTATGTCGTTCTGCCCGGGATCGACCCCGGATTCGCAAAAGGGCTTAGCCCTCTATCCGGGAAAAGTCCGCAACTTTGTGCACTGCAGCACGGAAACGGTCAAGCAGACCAAGCCGCATTGCCCGTTTGGCCGGGTCGGCATCGTTGACCGTCACGGCCTCGAAAAACGCGTCCACAGCCGGGCGAAGACTGGCCAGTGCCCCCATTGCGGCGGTGAAATCTTCTGCTGCAACAGCGGCTTCCGCCTGCGGCCCTGCGGCATCCAACGCCGCAATCAGCGCGGCTTCCGCAGGCTCGCGAACGTAGTCGGCCTCGGCGGGCGTGTAGTCCTCTTTCTTGAGGATATTTGCCGCGCGCTTGTAGCCGGCGAGGAGGTTCACGCCGTCTTCGGTGGTGACGAAGGCCTGAAGGGCATGGACACGGGCGAGCAGGCGGACGAGATCGTCCTCCCCGCCGCCATCGATCGTCCTGGCCGCAAAGACCGCGTCGATCAGATCATGGCGGACACCGGCTTCGCGCTGCTGAACCTTGAGGCGATCAGCAAAGAAGGCGAGCAGCAGCGCCGGTGTCTTGCCGACCACGACAGGAGCGGTGCGCAGGAATTCCAGCGCGAGTTCCGAATAGGGCTCCAGCTTGATCTCGAAATCGCCAAGCTCGGCCGCAAAATCGGCAATGCGGGCTTCGAATTCAGGCGCGGGAAGCGAGGGGTGCGGCTGCACTTTCCCGATCTTCTCGATGTAGATCGCGAAATTGACATCACCGGCCACCGCACGGTCCAGCACCGAGCCGAACAGGCTGGCAATGGCATTGCGAAACACGGCGGTGAGATTGCAGCGCACCTCCGCGGAAAGCAGGATCTGGATGACGCCGAGCGCGGCACGGCGCAGCGCGAACGGATCCTTCGACCCTGTGGGCCGCTCGTCGATGGCGAAAAACCCCGCCAGCGTATCCAGCTTGTCCGCCAGTGCCACAGCCACGGTCACCGGCGCAGTGGGCACATCGTCGCCCTGCCCGGCCGGCTTGTAGTGATCGCGAATCGCATCGGCGACGGCATCGGGCAGACCTTCGGCGCGGGCGTAGTAGCCGCCCATCAGGCCCTGAAGCTCGGGGAATTCGCCGACCATTTCGGTGACGAGATCGGCCTTGCAGAGGCGGGCCGCGAGTTCGGCTTGATCGGCCAACTCCTCTTTCGTCACCCCCGCGAAGGCGGGGGTCCAGTCTGGCGCGGCGTTTGCCGCTGGATTCCCGCCTTCGCGGGAATAACGAAGGTTTTTGGTGGCGGGATGACGAAGGTCGGGGCCTATGATGCCCTCTTCCACCAGCCAGCGGGCCAGCTTGGCCACGCGCAGGGCCTTGTCGGCCACAGTGCCCAGCTTTTCGTGGAAGGTGATGCGCGCCAGCTTTTCAGCCTGCACGGCAAGCGGCGTCTTGCGGTCCTGCTCCCAGAAGAAGCGCGCGTCCGAAAGCCGCGCGGCGAGGACCTTGCGGTTGCCGGCGACGATCACCGTGCCGCCATCGGTCGCCTCGATGTTCGCAGTGCAGACGAAAGCATTGGCGAGCTTTCCGGCGGCGTCGCGGCAGATGAAGTACTTCTGGTTCACGCGCGCGGTTAGCTGGATGACTTCGGGCGGCACTTCGAGGAACGCCTCGTCGAAGCGGCCGAGCAGCGGCACGGGCCATTCGGTGAGGCCGGCGTTCTCGATCACCAGCCCCTCGTCGTCCACCAGCACGAGGCCGGCATCTGCAGCGGCCTTGCGCGCGCCTTCGCGTACGATCCCTTCACGTTCGGCGTGATCGACGATCACATGCGCGGCGCGCAGCTTGGCAGCGTAGTCATCCGTGCCGTCGATCACAATTTCGCCGCTGTGGTGGAAGCGGTGGCCCATGGTGGTGCGACCGGAATGGATGCCGCCGATCTCGCAATCGATCACTTCGCCGCCCAGCAGCGCAACAATGCCCGAAAGCGGGCGCACCCAGCGCAGCGAATCCGGTGCAAGGCTCGCCGCGCCCCAGCGCTGCGACTTGGGCCAGGGGAAGGCGCGGATGATCGCGGTGATCGCTTCGGCGAGCACATCGGCAGCCGCGCGGCCCGGCTTTTCAACCACGGCAAACCACACGCCGTCGCGTTCGGTAAGCTGGTCCCTGGCGAGGCCGGTCTTGCGCAGGAAGCCTTCGAGCGCCTGTTCAGGGGCGGACGTGCGCGGGCCCTTGGTTTCCTCGTGCACGGCTTCGGTCGCCAGCGGCAGGCCCTTGGCGATGAGCGTCAGGCGGCGCGGCGTGGACCACACCGTGACATCGCCCACAGTGAGCCCGGCGGCCTGCATCTCGCGGCGCAGCAGCTTTTCAAGATCAGCGCGCGCGCCGGCCTGCATCCGCGCGGGGATTTCTTCCGAGCGCAGCTCGAGGAGGAAGTCTGCCCCAGATGCCATAGTGCTCATGCCGTCCACCCCGGGAACTGCGCTTCCCATTCAGGCCGGAACCTGTCCATGTAGCCTTCGCAGCTCCCGCGCGCGAGATCGCGCACACGGCCCATGAAGCTGGCGCGTTCCTGCACCGAGATCACGCCGCGCGCCTGAAGCAGATTGAACAAGTGGCTCGCTTCGATCGCCTGTTCATAGGCCGCAATAGGCACTTTAGCCTCCAGCGCCTTGTGGCACTCGGCCTCGGCGCGGCGGAAGCCTTCGAACAGGGTGTCGGTATCCGCGACCTCGAAGTTCCACTTCGACATCTGCCGCTCGTTTTCGAGGAACACATCGCCGTAGCTGACTCCGTGGTTGTTGAAGCGGAGGTCGTAGACGTTGTCGACGCCCTGGATATACATCGCGAGGCGTTCGAGCCCGTAGGTCAACTCGCCCGAAACCGGCTTGCAATCGAAGCCGCCCATCTGCTGGAAATACGTGAACTGCGAGACTTCCATCCCGTCGCACCACACTTCCCAGCCCAGCCCCCAGGCGCCGAGCGTGGGCGATTCCCAATCGTCTTCCACAAAGCGGATATCGTGGAGCAAGGGATCGATGCCGATGGCAAACAGGCTGCCGAGATAGAGCGCCTGAAAGTCCGCCGGGCTCGGCTTCATGATCACCTGATACTGGTAATAGTGCTGCAGGCGGTTGGGATTCTCGCCATATCGGCCATCGGTGGGCCGGCGGCTGGGCTGCACATAAGCCGCGTTCCAGCTCTGCGGGCCCAAGGCGCGCAAGGTGGTGGCCGGGTGGAAGGTGCCCGCGCCCATGCGCATGTCGTAAGGTTGGAGGATCAGGCAGCCGTGCGCGCCCCAATAGGCATGCAGCGCAAGGATCATGTCCTGCACGCTGAGAGGCTGGGCTTTGGTCGGGGCGGCGGGGTTAGCGGTTTCAGCCATGGCCAGCGCGCTTTGGCCGATTGGCCCCTCCAAATCAACTGCCGCAAATCCACTGGCGGACGCGGTGTTTCTTGCCTCTCTGGCGCGCTTGGTCCATCTCCGTGCTGCAATGCAGCGCCAGAACCTCCCCTTTCCCCGGCTTGCTCCTGTGCTGGCGGCCTGCCTTCTGGTCGCGCTTGCGGCCTGCGGCGCTGCGAATCCGCCGCCCGCACCGCCCACCAAAGTGGCGCTCTGGGCGATATCGGATAGCACCGGGGTGCATGGCTGGCTGCTGGGCACGGTGCATTCGTTGCCACGCGCAACCCAGTGGCGGCGGCCATCGATCGATCGCGCGATCACCGAGGCAGACCGGCTGGTGCTCGAAATCGGCGAACCGCTGAATCAGCAAGTGGCGGGTGAAGCGCTGGGCCGGCTCGCCTTCACCCCCGGCCTGCCGCCGCCCAGCCTGCGGGTTGGCCCCCGCTACAAGAGCGATCTGGCCCGGGTCTACAAGGACCTCTCGCTGAACGACGCGCAGTTCAAGGATCAGGAAAGCTGGGCCGTCGCGCTGCAGATCGCGGCTATCGGCGGGCTCAAGCAGGGCATGGAGCCCGATAGCGGCGTCGAACCGGAGCTGCGCAAGGTGATCGGCGCCAAGCCGGTCATGGGGCTCGAGACCATCGACAGCCAGTTCGGCATTTTCGATGCGCTGCCGCCCCGCGCGCAGACGGTGCTGCTGGAGCAAGTGGCGCAAGAAGCAGCGGACAACCGCGATGATGACAAGGATATGCTCGCGCTCTGGCTGCGCGGAGACGAACTTGGCATTGCGCGCGAGGCGCAGACCGGATTTCTGGCCGATCCGCAGCTGCGCGCCGCGCTGCTCACCCGGCGCAATCTCGATTGGGCCAACCAGATTGACACCATGCTGAAGGCAGGCGCCAAGCCTTTCATCGCGGTGGGCGCCGCCCATGTCGCGGGGATCGACGGACTTCCCCGCCTGCTCGAAGCACGCGGATGGACCGTTCATCGGGTGTTCTGACCCGCAGGAGCCCCGCTTCTGCTTGCTTTTTTCGCCGTACTCGCTAAGGGCCGCCGCTTCCTCGCGTGCATGGTCATCCCTGGAGGCGTGGCGCAAGGAACTTGGTTCAACATATTACGTGAAGGTACGTCACATGAGCGATACGCTGCATCTGCCGGCCGAGACACGCGAACGGGCTGGCAAGGGAGCCTCCCGTGCGCTGCGTCGCGAAGGCCGCACCCCCGCCGTGATCTACGGCGGCAACCAGGATCCCGTCTCGATCCACGTCGAAGAAAAGGAACTGCGCCGCCAGCTTGGCACCGGCAAGTTCTTCGATTCGGTCATCGAGCTCAGCGTGGGCGGCGTCACCGTGCGCACCCAGCCCAAGGACGTTGCCTTCCATCCGGTGTCAGAGCGTCCGCTCCACGCCGATTTCTTTCGCATCTAACCAACCCCTGCGGTCCGGGCCCCGGGCCTGAGCACCGCTGGCGCATAGCTGCCCGGCCCCTTGCCACAGTGCAATGGGCCGGGCCTGTCGCCCTCCTATCACCCAGCCCCAGCCCCTCATGGGCAGTCTTGTAACGGGAGACCCTCGCGATGCAGCTCTGGGTCGGTCTCGGCAATCCCGGACCCCAATACGCCCTCCACCGGCACAATGTCGGCTTCATGGCGGTGGATACCATCGCCGCGGTGCATGCATTCGGCCCGGTACAGAAGAAATTCCAAGGCTGGGCGCAGGACGGACGCATCGGCGGCGAACGCATCATCCTGCTCAAGCCCGCCACCTTCATGAATGAAAGCGGCCGCGCGGTGAGCGAAGCGCTGCGCTTCTTCAAGCTGGGCCCCGATGCGCTCACCGTTTTCCACGACGAGCTCGACCTTGCCCCGTTCAAGGTGAAGGTGAAGCAGGACGGCGGCATCGCCGGCCACAATGGCCTGCGCTCGATCGATCAGCATATCGGCCCCGATTTCCGCCGCGTGCGGCTCGGCATCGGCCATCCGGGGCACAAGGACCGGGTGACCGGCTATGTGCTCGGCAATTTCGCCAAGGCCGAACAGGACGATCTCGTCGACATGCTGGGCGCGGTGGCAGGAGAAGCCACCCGGCTCGCCGCTGGCGATGACGTGCGCTTCATGAGCGATGTGGCGCTGCGCCAGGCCTGATAAGCCCGAAATTAACCAGCCCATACGTCGGCACGGCTTACAGGGCCGTAACGTCACAATGCCCGTTAACCAACGAAATCGGCAGAATTGCGCACTTGGCACCATGTTTGCTTATTCCAGGTTTAACCACTGGTTTCTGGCATGGGGACATTTATCATGAAGCGCATTCTTCTCACCTCGGCGGCTCTTCTGGGCACGCTCGCGATCTCGACACCGGCTTCGGCCGCCTGGTTGAAGCACACGCACTATTGCAACTGCGGGCACACCGCCGGCTCCAAGACGTGCGGCAGCTCTAGCTCGAGCTCGACGACCACGGGCGGCACCACGACCACCGGCGGCACGACCACGACGTCGACATCGTCGACCACTGGCGGCACCACGACCGGTGGCACGACCACGGGCGGCACCACGACTGGCGGCACCACCACGGGCGGCACCACTTCGACCACCTCGGGCGGCTCGACTTCGGGCGGTTCGACCACGGGCGGCACCGCCGTTCCGGAGCCGGGCATGCTTGGCATGATGGGTCTGGGCTTCGTCGGCCTCGCCCTGGCGCGCCGCCGCCGCCGCTAAAACGGAACGATCCCCTGCCCCACCCGTCCTTCAAGGGCCGCACCGCGCGCCCTTGAAGGACCGGACGGGACGCACCGCCACGCGCGGCAGGGGAGCGACGAACTTGTCCGGCGAGTCCCTCGCCGGTGCCGGTCAGCCAGCCGCAGCCTCTGCCCGCGCCAGATCGGCCCGGAACAGGCGATTGGCAGGATCGAGCTGGCAAGCCTGCTTCATCAAGCGCAGCATCTGTTCACGGTCGCGGCCGGTTTCCAACCGCACCAGCGCCGCGGTGTGCAGCATGTCTGCGTTGCGCGGCGCGAGTTCCAGCGCCCGATCGGCTTGGCGCAGCGCCGCATCCGTATCGCCGGAGCGCGCCGCCGCTGCCGCCATCCGGCGCAGCACTTCCGCATCTGCCTCGAAACCCGGAATCCGGCTGTAGGCGGCCAGCGCCGCTTTCCAGTCCTGCCGATTGAGCGCAGCCTGTCCTGCATCGGCCAGCTGCTGATTGGCCTTGAGCTGGGGTGAACCGAGCCGGGCCATGAGCGCAGCTGCCACCGGATCGTTGGCGGCCTTGGCCGCGCGTACCGCCAGATCAAGCTCACGCTGGCCGGCCAGCACGCTGTCTGAAAGTGGCCGCATCGTGCGCAGCGCACCCACCGCATCGCCCACCGCGAGCTGCGCCTCGCCCAGCATCAGCCGGGCATAAGGGTTCTGGGGCGATAGCAGCAGCGCTTTGGCAAAGATCGCGCGGGCCTGCTCCGGATGGCCCAGACGCAGCAGCGCCTCGGCATAGCTCATGCCGTTGGCCGAGCGCGGATCGAGCGTCGTTTCCTGGCCCACCAGCGTCCGGCGCACGGTTTCCCAACCGCCTTTTTCCGACGCAAGCTGGACGGTGAGATCGGTGACCTCCGGGTGCGCGGGCCCAATCTTTGCCGCACGCGCGACCAGTGCGATCGCCGCATCGACCTGGCCCTGCATGTCAGCAAGGCTGGCGAGCGCGGTCAGCGGTTCGACCCGCGCCGGATAGGCATCGGCCGCGGCGGAGAAACTGCGCTTCGCATCATCGAACTTGCCGAGATCCGAAGCCAGCGCACCGGCAACCATCAGCGTATCCAGCCGCCGCGGCCCGAGCTGGCGCAAGGTTTCCAGCGCGGCGGCAGCGCCCGCATAGTCCTGCGCGGCGATCAGGAACGCGGCATAATCGTGCACCAGCGCATAGTTGCGGCGCCCGCCCGTGGCCATGCCCTGCCGCAGCGCGGCGAGCGCGGCGGCGGAATCATTGTCAGCCGCATGGGCTGCGGCGCGCAGGCGCCAGGCTTCCGGATCGTCATCCTTCCCGAGCAGCGCGAGCGCCGCCTCCGGCTGGCCGCGCAGGATCGCGGCTTCGGCTTTCATGCGCACGGTCTCGGCGGTGCGGACGCCTGCGTCCTCCAGCCGGATCAAGGTCGCCTGCGCGCCATCACCATCGCCAAGGCGAAGCTGACTGCGGACCAGAAGGAGGAGCATTTCACGGTTGCCGGCATCGCTATCAAGCGCCGCAAGCAGGCCGGATCGTGCAGCACCATAGTCCTCCGCAGCAAACGCCAGCCGTGCTGCAGCAAACTGCGCAGCGGGATCAGGGCGCGAACAGGCGGCCGTGGCTAGCAAGGCGGCGATGATAAGGGCACGTTTCATGCAACCGGCCATAAGCCGCGAGCGCTGAAATTTCCGTGAAGACCGCGAGTTCAGCCGCGCTGCGCCTCGGCCAGATGGGCACGGATTGCCGCGCTCTGCGGGGCCTTCTGCGCCGCGCCGCGCAGCAGATCGAGCGCGCGGGCCTTATTGCTGCCGGTCTCGTGCAGCAGCCAGCCCAATGTATCCATCACCGCAGGATCGTCGGGCTCAAGCTGGATCGCGCGCTGGGCGAATAGCAGCGCCCGCTCCTTGTCGCCGATCTGCGCCTGCGCCCAGGCCATGTTGTTGAGCACCAGCGCGCTGCGCCCATCCGTCAGCGCAAGGACCTGTTCGTATGCCAGGATCGCGTTGGCCCAATTGCCGGCCTTCATCGCCGCATCGGCGGCGCCGAGCGCCTGCCCCAGCGATTGCGTAGTGGGATAGCGCGCTCGTGCTGCAAGGAGCGCGGCATCGGGAGCACCCGCCGCCACAGCCGCCCGCGCCAGCAGCCGCAAGTCCTCAAGACTGGCGGCCTTGGACTGCGCTAACGGACGCAAGACCTCGGCCGCACCGCCGGTTTTGCCCTCTGCAAGCAGCGCCTTGCCCAGTTCACGCCGCAGCACCGCGCTGGCGGGATGGCGCGCAAGGTTCGCCGCCAGCCGGGCGCGCGCCTGTTCGGCCTGGCCCAGTTCGCTCAGGGCCTGCGCAAGAAGCACAGCGGCATCCTCGCGGTCTTTCAGCGTGTTCTCGTTCGCCCGCAGGATATCGCGGGCCCCCGCCCAATCGCCCTTGGCCGAAGCCAGCCGCGCCTGAACATAGGCCAGCGTGCCATCGCAGCTCGTGTCCTTGAAGCCTTCGAGCAGCGCCGCCAGTTCATCGGTCCGCCCGAAATCTGCAAGGATGCCCGCCTGCCCGGCAAGCGCTGCAGGATTGCCCGGATAGCGCTTCGCCGCGCGCGCATAGGCGGCAAGCGCTCCGCCCAGCCGCCCCTCGGCCACCGCAACATCGCCGTTCACCAGCAGGGCATCAAGCAGATCGCCATCGGCGGAGAGCGCCTGATCGGCAAGGCGGCGCGCAGCTGGCGTATCTCCGTCCATCAGCGTTAGGCGGGCAAGGCTTGCAAGCAGCGGCGCGTGGCGCGGATCGGCAGCGAGGCCGCCCTCAAACGCGGCGCGTGCACCGGCGGGATCACCCAAGGCCAGCAGCGCCAGCCCGCGCAGCCGCAGCCCCGCCGCCGACTTGTCATCGCCAAGCGCGGCGAGCGCATCCCCCGCTTGCCCGCGCAGCAGCGCAGCTTCGGCCATCAGTCGGTTGAAATCGGCCGGACGGCGCAGCGGCGCCAGCTTTGCAAGGCTCGTGCCTGCGGCAACACCGTCACCCAGCGCCAGCGCCGTGCGGACCTGGAGTTCGAGCAAAGCCGGATCGCCCGGCACTGCGGCAAGCGCAGCGGCCAGATCGGCCTGCGCCGCAGGATAATCGTGCGCGGCGTATTCACCGCGCGCCTTGGCCGCCAGCGCCTGCGGATCAGCCCCGCACCCGCCTGCAAGCAGAGCCATGGCGAGTGCAGAGAGCGCAAGAGGGGATCGTGATCGCATGCAGCCCGCACCTAGCGTCAAAACCTTGATGGTTTGCTCAAGATCTGGCGCGCAATGGCCGCTTCGAGGGCATCGATACGCCGCGCCCCCTTGACCTTGGCGCCGCGCGCTACCATCGCGCGCTGCAGGGGGCCGGGCAAACCGATCGCCCGCTGCAAAATACAAGGACAAAGACATGGGTTTTCGCTGCGGGATTGTCGGGCTGCCGAACGTGGGCAAGTCGACGCTGTTCAACGCGCTGACCGAGACGCAGGCAGCGCAGGCGGCGAACTATCCGTTCTGCACGATCGAGCCCAACATCGGCAACGTGGGCGTGCCCGATCCCCGGCTTGACGAGCTGGCGCGGATCGCTGGCAGCCAGAAGATCATCCCGACGCAGCTCGGCTTTGTCGATATCGCGGGGCTGGTGCGCGGCGCCTCCAAGGGTGAAGGGCTGGGCAACCAGTTCCTCGGCAATATCCGCGAGGTGGACGCGATCGTCCACGTGCTGCGCTGCTTCGAGAACGTCGACATCCAGCATGTCGACAACAAGATCGATCCGATTTCGGATGCCGAGACGGTCGAGACCGAACTGATGCTTTCGGACCTCGAAAGCCTGGAAAAGCGAGTGCCCGCCGCGCAGAAGAAAGCCGCGCAGGGCGACAAGGAAGCAAAGATCACCGCTTCCGTCCTCGGCCAGGCGCTCGATCTGCTGCGCGAGGGCAAACCCGCCCGGCTGACCGTGCCCAAGGACGAGGAAGAAGCCCGCGTCTTTGCGCAGGCGCAGCTCCTCACCGCCAAGCCGGTGCTCTATATCTGCAACGTGGAGGAAGAAGCCGCGGCCGAAGGCAACGCCTTTTCCGCGCGCGTGTTTGAAAAGGCGAAGGCCGAAGGCGCCAATGCCGTCGTCGTCTCCGCCGCGATCGAAGCTGAAATCGTGACGATGCCGTTGGAAGACCGGGGCGAGTTCCTCAGCGCGCTGGGGCTGGAGGAAGCCGGCCTCGCCAAGATCATCCGCGCCGGATACGATCTGCTGCACCTCCTCACCTTCTTCACCGTCGGGCCCAAGGAAGCGCGCGCCTGGACGGTCCACGCCGGGGCCAAGGCACCCGAAGCGGCGGGCGAGATTCATTCGGACATGCAGCGCGGCTACATCCGCGCCGAGACCATAGCCTATGAAGACTTCGTCACCCTGGGCGGCGAGACGGCGGCGCGCGATGCAGGCAAACTGCGGCAGGAAGGCAAGGAATACGTGGTTCGCGACGGCGATGTCATGCACTTCAAGTTCAACGTCTGAGGGAGGCTTCGATGCAGTATTACGAGGATCTCGTCGTCGGCGCCGTCAGCACGTACGGCCGCTATGAAGTGACGCGCGAGGAAGTGATCGCTTTCGCCTCGAAATACGATCCGCAGGCCTTCCACCTCGATGATGATGCTGCCGCCGCGACGCATTTCGGCCGGCTTTCCGCCAGCGGCTGGCACACCGCATCGATGACAATGGCGATGACGGTGGCCAACATGGCCAACAACAAGCAGGCCGGGCTTGGTTCGCCCGGTATCGATGAACTGCGCTGGATCAAGCCGGTCTACCCCGGTGACACGCTGCGCTGCGAGAACACGCTGCTGGAGAAGCGCCGCAGCAAGACGCGGCCGGAAATGGGCATCCTGCGCGGCGAGACCCGCGTCTACAACCAGCACGACGAACTGGTGATGACCTTCAAGGCGCTGGGCATGATCGCCACGCGCGATCCGGCGGGCACGGACTGAAGCGGCCCACAGGCCTCTACATCGGCTTACACTGCACCTGACCCTTGGCGAAGAACTGGATCCTGCCTTGCAGGTCCATGATCGTGAGGCTGGTGGCAAGGCTCTGCACCACCCCGGCCTCGACGGGCTTGGCGCCCGGCAGCGGGGCAAGGATCAGGATATTCTCCGGCCCGATATAGCGGGTGCGCGCGGTTTCGGGGAGGATCTGGCTCTTCTTGTCGGCCGGGATGCGTATGATCTTGCCCTTGAGCTTGAGGATCGCTTCCTTCTCCTGCGCGAGCACCAGCGCAGAAAGGCCGCCGCCCTCGGACACGAAGTTGCACCCTGCGCCATAAAGCTCGTTGGACTTGATCACGAGATAGTCGATCGGCTCGGGCTGGACCGTGCTGGCCGGCGGGGGCGGCGGCGGCGGCGATCCGCAAGCCGCCAGAAGGAGTACCAGGCCCAAAGCACCACGCCGCATCATTTCCTCCCGAAAAGCTTCTCGATATCGCCGTGCGCCAGCTTGATCCACGTCGGCCGCCCATGGTTGCACTGTCCCGAACGCGGCGTCACTTCCATTTCGCGCAGCAGTGCATTCATTTCCGCGACTGACAATATGCGCCCCGCCCTTACCGAACCATGGCAAGCCATGGTTGCCAAAACGAGATCGCGCTTCTCGCCCAGCAGCAGCGCCGCGCCGTTCCTGGCCAGATCATCGGCGACATCGCGCACCAACGCCTGCACATCACCGCCGCCCAGCACCGCAGGAACGCTGCGCACCAGCATGGCGGAAGGGCCGAAGCGTTCGAGCGCGAGGCCATAGGCCGCAAGCTCCCCGGCGGCTTCCTCCAGCCGGTCGCACGAGGGCTCATCAAGTTCGACCACTTCAGGAAGGAGCAGCGCCTGCGCGGGCGCGGTTCCCTCCCCTGCCCCTGCGGCGCGCAGCCGCTCCAGCACCAGCCGTTCATGCGCGGCATGCTGATCGACCAGCACGAGGCCATCCTCCGCCTCCGCCACGATATAAGTCGCCGCGACTTGCCCGCGCGCCACGCCGAGCGGGAAGCTGGCGGCAGGGACGGGCTCTGCCGCAGGCTCCGCGCGGGCGGCCGGCGGAGCCATGATCGCGGCTTCGACACCGCGCCAGATCTGCCCGGCTTCGGACACCTTCGGCGCCTCCCCCTGCCGGAACCCGCCGGGCCAGAACAGGCTGGATTGCGGCGCTGCGGCTGGCGCCAGCGGTTCGGCCTGCCACGCCCGCATCGCGCCCGCGTCGGGCGCCTGGGCCGACCGGCGGTCGCCGGTCATCAGTGCTTGCCTGAGGCCGGATACAATCATCCCGCGCACCAGCGCAGGATCGCGGAAGCGCACCTCGGTCTTGGCGGGGTGGACGTTGACGTCGACTTCCTCGGGCGGAACATCAAGGAACAGCGCCAGCACCGCATGCCGATCCCGCGCCAGCATGTCGGCATAGGCCCCTCGCACCGCGCCGATCAGCAGCTTGTCCTTCACGGGGCGGCCATTGACGAAGAGATACTGGTGATCCGCCACGCCGCGGTTGTACGTCGGCAGGCCGGCCACGCCCCTCAGATGGAACGATCCGCGTTCCAGATCAACGAGGACGGCGTTGTCGTGCAATTCGCGCGCGACGATCTGCGCGGTGCGCGCCGCCAGCGTATCGCCCGGCTGCACGTGCAGCGCGCGGCGGCCATCGTGTTCCAGCGTGAAGCCCACATCCGGCCGCGCCAGCGCGAGGCGGCGCACCACATCGAGGCTTGCCGCCCATTCGCTGCGCGCACTGCGCAGGAACTTGCGCCGCGCGGGCACTTTGCCAAACAGATCCTCGACCCGGACCCGCGTGCCCGGCGGCAGCGCAGCCGGGCCATCGGTGACGACCTGGCCGTGATCGACAACGCGCTGCCAAGCTTCGCCCGCAGCGCCGGCCCGGCTTTCGATCGTGACCCGCGCGACCGAGGCAATGGAGGGCAGAGCCTCTCCCCGGAAACCGAGCGTGGCGACTTGTTCGATGGCTTCATCGGGAAGTTTGGAGGTTGCGTGCCGCTCGAGCGCGAGCGCGATCTCGTCAGACCGCATGCCGCAGCCGTCGTCCGTGACCTCGATCAGCGAAAGGCCGCCCTCGGCCAGACGCACCGAAATCTGGCTGGCGCCGGCATCGATCGCGTTCTCGACCAGCTCCTTGAGCGCGCTCGCCGGACGTTCGACAACCTCGCCCGCAGCGATGCGGTTGACGAGGTTTTCAGGCAGGCGCCGGATGGTGCGAAGGGTCTGGGACATGTGAAAACCCAGCCTAGCGACGAGGCTGCGCTTTTTCGAGACAGGGCGCGTAACTTATCCCGCACAGCGTTCACAAAATATTGGGTTTTACCCGCCGCGCCTGCTAATGCGCCCACTTCGTCTGCCCCGCTAAAGCCGCCCTCGTTCTCCGCGCGGGCGGGTCTAACCGCAGTTTTACACGGATTTCCTGATGGCCTCGATGCTTTCCCGATTCTTCAAATTCGGTTCCCAGAACATTGCAATCGATCTCGGCACCGCCAACACGCTGGTCTATGTCCAAGACCGCGGCATTGTGCTGAACGAGCCCTCGGTCGTCGCGATTGAGACGATCAATGGCATCAAGCGCGTCAAGGCCGTGGGCGATGATGCCAAGATGATGATGGGCAAGACGCCAGACAACATTCAGGCAATCCGCCCTCTGCGTGACGGCGTGATTGCCGACATCGAAGTGGCGGAAGAGATGATCAAGCACTTCATCCGCAAGGTGAATGGCTCGAAAAGCCTGCTGCGCTATCCTGAAATCGTGATCTGCGTGCCTTCGGGGTCCACCTCGGTCGAGCGCCGCGCGATCCGCGACGCTGCCAGCAACGCGGGCGCAAGCCAGGTGTTTCTGATCCTTGAACCGATGGCCGCCGCGATCGGCGCCGATATGCCCGTCACCGAACCGGTCGGCTCGATGGTCGTCGATATCGGCGGCGGCACGACCGAAGTCGCGGTGCTCAGCTTGCGCGGCCTGGCCTATACCACTTCGGTGCGCGTGGGCGGGGACAAGATGGACGAAGCGATCGTTTCCTACGTTCGCCGCCATCACAACCTGTTGATCGGCGAATCGACCGCCGAGCGGATCAAGAAGGACTTCGGCATTGCCATTGTGCCGGCTGACGGTGTGGGTGAGACGATCCACATCAAGGGCCGCGATCTGGTGAACGGCGTGCCCAAGGAAATCACGATCACGCAAGCCAATGTCGCCGAAGCGCTGTCTGAACCGATCAGCGCGATTGTCGAAGGCGTGCGCATCGCGCT